>NZ_JBEYAL010000005.1:0-318528 GCF_040631655.1 Streptomyces sp. NPDC019937 | reverse complement strand
CGGCTCACCCGACGCCAGCGCACCCGACACCGCCGCACACGAATCAGCCGCACCATCGACGTCGACCAGCACGAACCGGCCCGGGTTCTCCGACTCGGCGGAACGCACCAGGCCCCACACGGCGGCGTGCGCCAGGTCGGTCACCGGCTCGTCCGTACCGGCGGCCACGGCGCCCGAGGTCACGACCACCAGGCGGGCGTCCGCGAACCGCTCGTCGTTCAGCCACGCCTGGACCAGCTCCAGCGCCTCGGCCGTGGCCCGGCGTACGGCAGCGGGATCGCCCTCGCCCTCAGGCGCGACGGTGACCAGCACATCGTCGGGCATGGTGGCGGCACCGGAGGCGACCGCCGTGGCCAGCGCGTCCAGGTCCGCATAGGTGTCGAAGGGCTGCGCCAGGCCAAGCCCATCGGACCCCAGCAGCGCGCACTGTCCCGCCGCGCCCGCGCCCGACACCTCGGCCCAGTCGAGCCGGTACAGCGATTCCTGGCGCCCGCCGCGCGCGCCGCGTATCTGCTCGAAGGCCACCGGCCGCAGCACCAGCGAATCCACCGACAGCACGGCACGACCCGCACCATCGGCCACCGCCAACGCCACCGCGTCCGTACCAGCGGCCGACAGGCGCACCCGCAGCACCGACGCACCCACCGCGTGCAACGACACACCCGACCACGAGAACGGCAACCGCGCCCCGTCCTCACCATCGATCAGGCCACCCAGACCCACCGCATGCAGCGCCGAGTCCAGCAACGCCGGATGCAGACCGAACGCACCCGCCTGGGCCCGCGCGTCCTCCGGCAGCTCCAGCTCGGCGTAGACGTCATCGCCCAGCCGCCACGCGGAGGTCAGCCCGCGGAACACCGGACCGTAGGCGAGCCCGGCGTCCGCCAGTCCCTCGTACACGCCGTCGACGGGCAGCGCCTCCGCGCCCGCCGGGGGCCATACGCCCAGGTCGAAGGAGGCGGACGGCGCGCCGGAACCCAGCACGCCCGAGGCGTGGCGCTCCCACACCTCGTCCACGGCCGCGTCCTCGGACCGCGAGTACACCGTCAGCGAGCGCCGCCCCGACGCGTCGGGGGCGCCCACGGACAGCTGCAGCTGGACCCTGCCCGCCTCGGGAAGCACCAGCGGCGCCTCCAGGGTCAGCTCCTCCAGCAGATCGCATCCCACCTGGTCACCGGCGCGCACGGCCAGTTCCACGAACGCGGTCCCGGGCAGCAGCACCGAGCCGGCCACCGTGTGGTCCGCCAGCCACGGGTGGGTGTCGAGGGCGAGGCGGCCGGTGTAGAGGAAGCCGTCGGTGTCGGCGAGCGCCACCGCGGCGCCCAGCAGGGGGTGGTCGGCGGCGCCGAGCCCGGCGGACGCCACGTCGCCCATCGGGTAGCCGGCGTCCAGCCAGTAGGTTCCGCGCTGGAAGGCGTACAGCGGCAGGTCGGTGCGCGTGGTGTCCGTACCGGCGAACACCGCGTTCCAGTCGGGTGAGACGCCGCGTACGTGGGTCCGCGCGAGGGCGGTGGCCAGGCCGCGGACCTCCGGGCGGCCGGTGCGCAGCGCGGAGACAAGGGTGGCGTCGTCACGGGTCAGGCAGTCCTGTGCCATGGCGGTGAGGACGCCGTCCGGGCCCAGTTCCACGAAGGTCGTGACGTTACGGTCCTCCAGCGCGCGCACGCCGTCGAGGAAGCGCACGGCCTCGCGGACGTGGCGCACCCAGAAGTCGGGGCTGGTGATCTCGTCGGCGGAGACCACGGCACCGGTCAGGTTGGACACGATGGGGATCGTCGGGGCCTCGTACGTCAGCCCCTGGGCGACCTCGCGGAACGCGTCCAGCATCCCGTCCATGCGCGGCGAGTGGAAGGCGTGGCTGACCGTGAGCCGCTTGGTCTTGCGGCCCTTGGTCTCGAAGACCGCCGCGATCTCGACGGCGGCGTCCTCATCGCCCGCGATGACCACCGACGTGGGTCCGTTCACTGCGGCGATGCTGACGCGCTCGGTGAGCAGCGGCAGCACCTCGTCCTCGGCGGCCTGGACGGCGATCATCGCGCCGCCGGCCGGAAGCTCCTGCATCAGACGGCCACGCGCGGCCACCAACCGGCAGGCGTCGGCCAGTGAGAGCACACCGGCCACATGCGCGGCGGCCAGCTCACCGATGGAGTGGCCGGACAGGAAGTCCGGACGCAGACCCCACGCCTCGACCAGCCGGAACAACGCCACCTCGACCGCGAACAGCGCGGGCTGGGTGTAGCCGGTCCGGTCCAGCACCGAGGCGTCGTCCCCGAACAGGACGTCGCGCAGCGGCCGCTCCAGATGGGCGTCCAGCTCGGCGCACACCTCGTCCAGGGCCCGCGCGAACACCGGGTACGCCTCGTACAGCTCGCGGCCCATCCCGAGGCGCTGGCTGCCCTGCCCCGTGAACAGGAACGCCACCTTGCCGCCCGCCACCTTGCCGTCGAACAGCCCGGGCGCGGGCTCCTCGCGGGTCAGCGCGTCGAGGGCGCGTACCAGGCCGTCACGGTCGTCGGCGACGATCGCCGCGCGGTGCTCGAAGGCCGCCCGGCCCGTGGCCAGGGAGAACGCGGCGTCGGCGAGCGGGAGTCCGGGGTGGCCGTCCAGGTGGGCGCGGAGGTTCGCGGCCTGGGCGCGCAGCGCGGTCCGGGTCTTGGCCGCGACGGTCCACAGCGGCAGCGCGGCGGCGGGGCTGCCGATTTCGGTGGTCTGCGGCTCCTCGGTGGCGGAGGCGGCCGGGTCGGGCGCCTGCTCCAGGATGGTGTGGGCGTTGGTGCCGCTGATGCCGAACGAGGACACGGCGGCGCGGCGCGGCTGTCCGGTGTCGGGCCAGGCGCGGGTCTCGGTGAGCAGCGATACGGCTCCGGCGGACCAGTCGACGTTGGGGGTGGGCTGGTCGACGTGCAGGGTCTGCGGGAGGACGCCGTGGCGCATCGCCATGACCATCTTGATGATGCCCGCGACACCGGCGGCGGCCTGGGTGTGGCCGATGTTGGACTTCACCGACCCCAGCCACAGCGGCTGTTCGTCGCTGTGGCTGCGTCCGTAGGTGGCGAGCAGCGCCTGCGCCTCGATGGGGTCGCCCAGCGTGGTCCCCGTACCGTGCGCCTCGACGACATCGATCTGTCCGGCGGAGAGCCGGGCCCCGGACAGGGCCTGGCGGATGACGCGCTGCTGCGAGGGGCCGTTGGGGGCGGTGAGGCCGCTGCTGGCGCCGTCCTGGTTGATGGCGCTGCCACGGACGAGGGCGAGCACCTGGTGGCCGTTGGCGCGGGCGTCGGACAGCCGCTCCAGCAGCAGCATGCCCGCGCCCTCGCCCCAGCCGGTGCCGTCGGCGGCCGCCGCGAACGACTTGCAGCGGCCGTCGGTGGCCAGCCCGCGCTGGCGGCTGAACTCGGTGAACGTGCCGGGGGTGGCCATGACCGTGACACCGCCGGCCAGCGCCAGCGAGCACTCCCCCCGGCGCAGGGCCTGCGCGGCGAAGTGCAGCGCGACCAGCGACGACGAGCACGCCGTGTCGATGGTGACGGCCGGGCCCTCCAGGCCGAACGTGTAGGCGACGCGGCCGGAGGCGATGGAGCCGGAGCTGCCGTTGCCGAGGAAGCCCTCGACGTCCTCGGGCGCCGAGAACAGCCGGGACGCGTAGTCGTGGTACATCACGCCCGCGAACACACCGGTCCGGCTGCCCTGGAGCGTGGTCGGGTCGATGCCCGCGCGCTCGAACGCCTCCCACGAGGTCTCCAGCAGCAGCCGCTGCTGCGGGTCCATGGCGAGGGCTTCCCTCGGCGAGATGCCGAAGAACTCCGGGTCGAAGTCGGCGGCGTCGTGCAGGAAGCCGCCCTCGCGGACGTACGGCTCGCGGCCGCTGTCCGGCTCGGGGTCGAAGAGGACGTCGGCGCCCCAGCCGCGGTCGGTGGGGTACGGCGTGGCCGCGTCACCGCCGCGCGCGACCAGCTCCCACAGCTCCTCGGGCGTCCGCACCCCGCCCGGGTAGCGGCAGCTCATCGCCACGATGGCGATGGGCTCCTGCTCGCGCTCCTCGACCTCGCGCAGCCGTCGCCGCGCCTCGCGCAGGTCGGTGGTGGCCCGCTTGAGGTAGTCGAGGTACTTCTCTTCGTTCGCCGTCGCCATTACGCCGTCCCCGCGGTGCTGAGATGAGTCGATGCGCTCTTGTGGAGCAGGTCAGGAGAGCCCGAGCTCGTCGTCGAGGAGATCGAAGATCTCGTCTGCTGTCGCGGACTGGATTTCACGGTCGTGTGCGGTGCTGTCCGTAGCACTGTGCGTTTCATTCCACTTCGACAGGAGGTCGCGCAGGCGGGTGGTGATGCCGGGGCTCTCGACGTCGTCGGGGGCGATCGTGGCGAGGATCGCTTCCAGCTTGTCGAGTTCCGCGTGCACGGGCTGGTGTGCGGCCGTGGTGTCCAGGCCGAGTTCCTCGCGCAGATACCCGGCGAGGGCGGTGGGCGTCGGGTAGTCGAAGATCAGCGTGACGGGCAGCCGCAGTCCGGCGGCGGCACCCAGTCGGTTGCGCAGATCCACGGCGGTGAGCGAGTCGAAGCCCAGGTCGAGGAAGCCGCGCCCGGCGTCGACGTCGTCGGGGGTGGCGTGTCCGAGGACGGCCGCCACATGGGTCCGTACGAGGTCCAGCAGTTCGCGGTCGCGTTCGGTGGCCGAGAGCCCTGCCAGCCGCTCGGTGAGCGACCCGGAGTCGGCCACCGATCCGGCCGCCGTCCCGGCGGCACCGGCGGCTCCGGTGTCCGCGGAGCGCCGTACGGGGGTACGGACCAGGCCGCGCAGCAGCGGCGGCAGCAGCCCGGCGGCGGCCTGGCCGCGCAGGGCGGCGGTGTCGATGCGGATGGGGACGAACACCGCGGCGCCGGCATCGCCACCCGAGAGCGTGTCCGTCACGTCGAACAGGGCCAGGCCCTCGTCCTGCGGCAGCGCCTCGTAGCCGCCGCGCGAGATGCGGCTCACGTCGGTGGACTCCAGGCTGCCCGCCATGCCGTCGGCCGCCGCCCACAGGCCCCAGGCCAGCGACGACGCGGGCAGGCCCCGCGCGGCACGGGCTTGCGCGAGCGCGTCCAGGAAGGTGTTCGCCGCAGCGTAGTTGCCCTGCCCCGAGCTGCCGAAGGCCCCGGCGGCGGAGGAGAAGAGCACGAACGCGGACAGGTCCAGCTCGCGGGTCAGCTCGTGCAGATGCCAGGCGGCGTCCACCTTGGGGCGCAGCACCGCGTCGACGCGCTCGCCGGTCAGCGAGCTGATCACACCGTCGTCCAGGACGCCCGCGGTGTGCACCACGGCGGTGAGCGGGTGTTCGGCGGGGATCGCGGAGAGGACGGTGGCCAGGGCGTCCCGGTCGGCTGTGTCGCAGGCCGCCCAGGTCGCCGTGGCGCCCAACGCGCCCAGCTCGGCGGCCAGTTCGGCCGCGCCGGGGGCGTCGCCGCCGCGCCTGCCGAGCAGCAGCAGATGCCGTACGCCGCGCTCGGCGACCAGGTGGCGGGCGAACAGCCCGCCCAGGGCGCCGCTCGCTCCGCTGAGCAGCACGGTGCCGTTCGGGTCGCCGAAGCCTGCCACCGCCGGGGTGTCCGGGTCGGCCGGGACGCGGGCGAGCCGGTAGGCGTGTGCGGTGCCGGAGCGCAGCGCGAGCTGCGGTTCGTCGGTGGCGAGCGCCGTCGGCAGCGCCCGCTGGGAGGCGTCGGTGCCGTCGACGTCGACCAGGACGAACCGGCCAGGGTTCTCCGACTGGGCGGACTTGACCAGGCCCCACACGGTGGTGTGGGTCAGGTCGGCGATGTCCTCGCCGGGGCGTGCCGCGACCGTGCCGCGGGTCACGAACACCAGGCGGGTGTCGGCGAACCGCTGGTCGGCCAGCCACTTCTGGACGAGGTCCAGGGCGTTCCGGGCGGCGGCCTTGGCCGCTTCCGGCAGCGGCCCTCCCCCACCGGTGAGCGGGACGAGCACCACGTCGGGCGCGGTGCCGTCGAGGGCGTCGGTGAGCGCCGTCAAGTGCGGGTAGTCGTCCAGGCGCTCCCCCGCGGCCGTGAAGGCGGCGTCGGCGCCGAGGGTCACCCAGCGTTCGCCGACCGGGACACCGGCGGCGGACGCGGGGACGGGCAGGGCCGTCCACTCCGGGCGGAGCAGCGCCTCGTGGTACGCGGCGCGCGAGGCGTTGACCTGGTCGGCCGACAGCGGGCGCAGCACCAGCCCGTCGATGGTGGCGACGGGGGCGCCGGTGCCGTCCGCGAGGTGCAGCGCCACCCCTTCGGCGGCCGGGCGCAGCCGTACCCGCAGCGACGCGGCACCCCCGGCGTACAGCCGTACGCCGGTCCAGGCGAACGGCAGCCGCGCGCCTTCGGTCTCCGCGCCGTCCGGCGTGTCGAGGCCGAGGGTGTGCAGGGCGGCGTCCAGCAGGGCGGGATGCACCCCGTACGAGGCGGCCTCGGGCTCGTGGCCCCGGGGCAGCCGGATATCGGCGAACAGCTCGTCGTCGCGCCGCCAGGCGCCGTGCAGGCCCTGGAAGACGGGGCCGTAACCGAGCCCGGCGGCGGCCGCGTGCTCGTAGAACGCGTCGGTTTCGAGGGCGGTCGCGTCGGCCGGCGGCCAGATGGCGAGATCGGCCCGGTCGGCCTGGTCAGCGGTCCCGGACGACGGGGTGAGGAAGCCGGTGGCGTGCCGGGTCCACGGCTCGTCGGCGGGGACGTCCTCCCGGCGGGAGTGCAGGGTCAGTCGGCGCCGCCCGCTCTCGTCGCCCGCCGCCAGCTCCAGCCGCAGCTGCACGGCGCCCTGTTCGGGCACGACCAGCGGCGCCTGGAGGGTCAGCTCCTCGACCGTGTCGCAGCCCGCTTCCTCACCGGCCCGCAGGGCCAGCTCGACGAAGGCCGTGCCGGGCAGCAGGACGGTGTCCATGACGGCGTGGTCGGCCAGCCAGGGGTGGGTCGGCAGCGACAGCCGCCCGGTGAACACGAAGCCACCGGTGTCGGGGAGTTCCACCGCCGCGCCCAGCAGCGGGTGGCCCGCCGTGCCGAGACCGGCGGAGGCCACGTCCTCGGCGGAGATGCCCACGTCCAGCCAGTAGCGCTGCCGCTGGAAGGGGTACGTCGGCAGCTCGACGCGGCGGGCGCCGCGCCCTGCGTAGACGGCCGCCCAGTCCAGGGCCACCCCGCGCACATGGAGCCGCGCGAGGGCGGTGGCCAGTGCCTGGGCCTCGGGTCGGCCGCCCCGCAGGGCGGGGACGAACGCCGCCTGGACGTCGTCGCTCTCGGTCTCGGTCTCGGCGAGGCAGTTCTCGCCCATCGCGGACAGCACCCCGTCGGGGCCGAGTTCCACGAAGGTGGTCACGCCGTTGTCGCGCAGGGTGCGCACACCGTCGACGAAGCGGACGGACTCGCGGACGTGGCGGACCCAGAAGTCCGGCAACCGGATCTCGTCGGCCGTGGCCACGGTGCCGGTGAGACAGGAGACCAGCGGGATCGTCGGGGCGTGGAGCGTCAGGCCCTCGGCGACCTTGCGGAAGTCCGCGAGCATGGCGTCCATGAGCGGCGAGTGGAAGGCGTGGCTGACCGTGAGCCGCTTGGTCTTGACGCCCTGGGCCTCGAAGCCCGCCGCGATGGCGACCGCCGCGTCCTCATCGCCCGCGATCACGACCGACGTCGGGCCGTTGAGGGCGGCGATGCTGACGCGCTCGGTGAGCTGCGGCGCCACCTCGTCCTCGGCGGCCTGGATGGCGATCATCGCGCCACCGGCCGGAAGCTCCTGCATCAGACGGCCACGCGCCGCCACCAGCTTCGCCGCGTCCGCGAGCGTGAGCACACCCGCCACATGCGCGGCGGCCAGCTCACCGATCGAGTGGCCGGAGAGGAAGTCCGGGCGCAGACCCCACGCCTCGACCAGCCGGAACAGCGCCACCTCGACCGCGAACAGCGCGGGCTGGGTGAAGCCGGTCCGGTCCAGCGCCTGGGCGTCGTCCCCGAACAGCACCGTCTTCAGGGGTCGTTCGAGGTGCGGGTCCAGCGCGTCGCACACCTCGTCCAGGGCCTGCGCGAACACCGGGAACGTCGCGTACAGCTCGCGGCCCATGCCGAGCCGCTGGCTGCCCTGCCCCGTGAACAGGAATGCCACCTTGCCGCCGTCGGCGGCGACCCCGCGCAGCTCCGCCGCCGGGTGCTCGCCGCGCGCCACCGCGTCCAGCGCGCCCAGCACCTCGTCGTGGCCGTCGGCGACCAGCGCGACGCGGTGTTCGAGGGCGGCGCGGGTGGTCGCGAGGGAGAAGCCGAGGTCCGTGAGGTCGGTCCCGGCGGCGATCCGCGAGCGCAGCCGCCGCGCCTGGGCGCGCAGGGCGTCCTCGCCGCGCGCCGAGAGCAGTACGGGGACGTACGGCAGTGCCTCGGTGTCCGCCGGGGCGCCGCTCGCCTCGCGCGCGGGGGCGGGCGGCTGCTCGATGATGGCGTGCGCGTTGGTGCCGCTGATGCCGAACGACGACACGGCGGCACGGCGCGGGCGGCCGGTCTCCGGCCACGTCCGCTGTTCGGTGAGCAGCGACACCGCGCCCGCCGACCAGTCGACGTGCGGCGACGGCTCGTCCACATGCAGGGTGCGCGGCAGCACACCGTGCCGCATGGACAGCACCATCTTGATGACACCGGCGACACCGGAGGCGGCCTGGGTGTGGCCCAGGTTGGACTTGACGGAGCCCAGCCACAGCGGTCGTTCCGCGTCCCGCTCGCGACCGTAGGTGGCGAGCAGCGCCTGCGCCTCGATCGGGTCGCCCAGCGTCGTCCCGGTGCCGTGCGCCTCGACGACGTCGACCTCGCCGGTGCCCAGGCGGGCGTTGGCGAGGGCCTGCCGGATGACGCGCTGCTGCGACGGGCCGTTGGGCGCCGTCAGACCGTTGCTCGCACCGTCCTGGTTGACGGCGCTGCCGCGCAGGATGGCCAGCACCTCGTGGCCGTGTCGACGGGCGTCCGACAGCCGCTCCAGCAGCAGCATGCCCGCGCCCTCGCCCCAGCCGGTGCCGTCGGCGGCGGCGGCGAAGGACTTGCAGCGGCCGTCCCTGGCCAGCCCGCGCTGGCGGCTGAAGTCGATGAACGTGCCCGGGGTGAACATCACCGTGACACCACCGGCCAGCGCCAGCGAGCATTCGCCGTTGCGCAGCGCCTGCGCGGCCAGGTGCAGCGCCACCAGCGACGACGAGCAGGCCGTGTCGACCGTGACGGCCGGGCCCTCCAGGCCGAAGGTGTACGCGACGCGTCCGGAGACCACGCTGCTGGAGCTGCCGGTGCCGAGGTAGCCCTCGACGCCGTCGGGCACGGCGTGCAGCCGGGATCCGTAGTCGTGGTACATGACGCCCGCGAACACACCGGTCCGGCTGCCGCGCACGGACGACGGGTCGATGCCCGCCCGCTCGAACGCCTCCCAGGTGGTCTCCAGCAGCAACCGCTGCTGCGGATCCATCGCCAGGGCCTCGCGCGGCGAGATTCCGAAGAACGCCGGGTCGAACTCGGCGGCGTCGTGCAGGAATCCGCCGTCGCGGGCGTACGAGGTGCCCGGGGTCTCCGGGTCCGGGTCGTACAGGGCGTCGAGGTCCCAGCCACGGTTGTCCGGGAAGCGCGTGATGCCGTCCTCACCCGCGGCGAGCAGCTGCCACAGCTCCTCGGGGGTGGTGACCCCGCCGGGGTAGCGGCAGCTCATCGCGACGATCGCGATCGGGTCGTCGTCGCTGGCGGCGGCGGCCGCCATCGGCACCGGCGTGTGCACCTCCGCCGTGTCCTCGCCCACCAGCTCGGTCCGCAGATGGCGGGCCAGCACCTGCGGGTCCGGATAGTCGAAGATGAGCGTCGCGGGCAGCCGCAGCCCGGTCACGGAGTTGAGCTGATTACGCAGCTCAACGGCCGTCAGCGAGTCGAAGCCCAGATCCTTGAACGCCCGACCGGTGCCAATGGTGTCCGCACCCGCGTAGCCGAGCACGGTCGCCACCTGCGCACGGACCAGGTCCAGCAGCAGCCGCTCCTGCTCCGCCACGCTCAGCCCGGCCAGCCGACCGGCCGGCCCGGCATCGCCACCGGCCGCGGCCGCGTCCACCGCGCGCCGCGCCGGGATACGCACCAGGCCACGGAAGAGGGGCGAGATCGCGGACTGGTTGCGCAGCGCCGCGAGGTCCACCCGCATCGGCACCAGCGAGGGCGCGTCCATGGTCAGCGCGGTGTCGAGCAGAGCGAGGCCGTCCGCCACCGGCAGCGGCGGAAGCCCGGCCCGCCGCATGCGGTTGATGTCCGCTTCATCCAGGGTGGTGCCCATACCGGCCCCGGACCACAGGCCCCACGCCAGCGAGGTGGCGGGCAGGCCCTGGGCCGTACGGGCTTGCGCGAGCGCGTCCAGGAAGGCATTGGCGGCGGCGTAGTTGCCCTGCCCAGGGCCACCGAAGACACCGGAGGAGGACGAGAACAGGACGAAGGCCGCGAGGTCGAGGTCCGCCGTCAGCTGGTGGAGATTCCAGGCCGCGTCCACCTTCGGGCGCATGACGTGGTCGACGCGCTCGGCCGTCAGCGAGCCGATCACACCGTCATCCAGCACACCCGCCGTGTGGACGACGGCCGTCAGCGGGTGCTCGGCGGGGACGGTGGCCAGGGCCGAGGCGAGCGCGTCCCGGTCCGCCACATCACACGCCGCCCAGTGCACCTGAGCACCCAACCCGGCGAGTTCTGCACCGAGTTCGGCGGCACCCGGCGCCTGATCGCCACGGCGGCTCACCAGCAGCAGATGCCGTACGCCACGCTCCGCCACCAGGTGACGCGCCACCAGCCCGCCCAGCGAACCGGACGCACCGGTCACCAACACCGTGCCCTCGGGGTCCAGGCCAGGGACGGTCTCCGCCTCCGGCTCCACGGGCACCCGCGACAGCCGTGGCGTCGACACCACACCCGCGCGGATCGCGAGCTGCGGCTCGCCCGAGGCCACGGCGGCGGGCAGCGCATGCGCCGACGCGTCCCGGCCGTCCACGTCCGCCAGGACGAAACGGCCCGGGTTCTCCGACTGCGCCGAGCGCAGCAGACCCCATACGGCCGCACCGGCCGGGTCCGCCACCGGCTCACCGGCGTCGGCGGCCACCGCGCCACGGGTCACGACCACCAGCGGGGCGTCGCCGAACCGCTCCTCGTCCAGCCACTGCTGGACGGCGGCAAGCGCCTCGGCGGCGGCCCGGTGCGCGCCCGCGGCCACGTCGTCGCCGTCCGCGCTCGTGGCCGGCGTCACGACGACGTACTCGGGCGACGGAGCCGTGCCCGAGGCGACCGCCTCGGCCAGCGTCGCGAGGTCCGCGTACGCCATGCCACCGAGGCCCAGCGCGTCCGTGCCCAGGACGGCCCAGTGGCCGTCGGCGGGGGCGTCCGTCAGGGCCACGGGCCCGGACGCGGTCCACTCCAGGCGGAACAGCGACTCGTGGTAGGCCGTGCGCGCGCTCCGCAGCTGTTCGGCCGAGACCGGGCGCAGCCCCAGCGTCTCGACGGCGCCCACCGGCGCACCGGTGGTGTCGGCGATCTCCAGCCGCACCCCGTCGTTGCCCGCGGGCACCAGGTGGACGCGCAGCGCCGAGGCGCCGCTCGCGTACAGCGACACTCCGGTCCAGGCGAACGGCAGCCGCCCCTCGCCGCCTGTGTTGCCCAGGCCGTCGAGCCCGATGGCGTGCAGGGCGGAGTCCAGCAGCGCCGGGTGCAGGCCGAACGCGGCGGCCTCCTCGGCGACGTCCTCGGGCAGCGCCACCTCGGCGAACACCTCGCCGCTGCGCTGCCACGCCCTGCGCAGCCCCCGGAACGCCGGGCCGTACGCGAAACCGATGGCCAGCAGACCCTCGTAGCGGCCGTCGAGGTCGATCTCGGTGGCATCGGCGGGCGGCCACGCGCCCAGCTCGAACATCGCCTCCGGGCGACCGCCCGACGCCAGGACACCGGTCGCGTGCCGCGTCCACGGCTCCTCGGCGGGCAGGCTCTCCACGCGCGAGTGCAGCGTCAGCGGACGGCGGCCCAGCTCGTCGGCCGCGCCCACCGAGAGCCGCAGCTGTACGCCGCCCTGCTCGGGCAGGACCAGCGGCGCTTCGAGGGTCAGCTCCTCGAGGTAGTCGCAACCGACCTGGTCACCGGCGCGGATCGCCAGCTCCACGAACGCGGTGCCCGGCAGCAGCACGCTGTCCAGGATCGTGTGGCCCGCGAGCCAGGGGTGGGTGGACAGCGCCAGCCGGCCGGTGAACAACATCCCGTCCGAGTCGGGCAGTTCGGCGCTCGCGCCGAGCAGCGGGTGCGCGGCCTCGCCCAGACCCACCGCGGCCACGTCGCCGAGGAACAGCGACGACACCTTCGGCCAGTAGCGCTGCCGCTGGAAGGCGTACGTCGGCAGCTCGACCTGCGCGGCGCCCGTACCGGCGTAGAACGCCTCCCAGTCCACCGCCACGCCACGGACATGCGCCCGCGCGACGGCCGACAGCAGCGCCTCGGCCTCGGGACGGTCCTTGCGGCAGACGGACGCGAACGCGGCGTCGTGGCCGGTCACGCACTCCTGGGCCATGGCGGTGAGCACACCGTCGGGGCCCAGCTCGACGTAGGTGGTGACGCCTTGGGCTTCGAGGGCCCGTACGCCGTCCAGGAAGCGGACCGCTTCGCGGACGTGGCGCACCCAGAAGTCCGGGCTGGTGATCTCCTCGGCGGAGACCAGCTCACCGGTGAGGTTGGAGACGATCGGGATGCGAGGCGCCTCGTACGACAGCCCCTGCGCCACCTCCCGGAACGCCTCCAGCATCCCGTCCATGCGCGGCGAGTGGAACGCGTGGCTGACCGCGAGCCGCTTGGTCTTGACGCCCTGCGCCTCGAAACCAGCCGCGATCTCCAGAGCCGCATCCTCATCACCCGCGATCACGACCGACGTCGGGCCGTTGAGGGCGGCGATGCTGACGCGCTCGGTGAGGAGCGGCGCCACCTCGTCCTCGGCTGCCTGGATGGCGATCATCGCGCCACCGGCCGGAAGCTCCTGCATCAGACGGCCACGCGCGGCCACGAGCGTGCACGCGTCCGCGAGCGAGAGCACACCCGCCACATGGGCGGCGGCCAGCTCACCGATGGAGTGGCCCGAGAGGAAGTCCGGACGCAGACCCCACGTCTCGACCAGGCGGAACAGCGCCACCTCGACCGCGAACAACGCGGGCTGGGTGAACCCCGTCCGGTCCAGCACCGAGGCGTCATCCCCGAACAGGACGTCCCGCAGCGGCCGTTCCAAGTGCGCGTCGAAGTGGGCGCACACCTCGTCCAGCGCGTCCGCGAACACCGGATACGCCTCGTACAGCCCACGGCCCATCCCCAGCCGCTGGCTGCCCTGGCCCGTGAACAGGAACGCCACCTTGCCACCGGCCACCGAACCCTCGGCCAGACCCGGTGCCGTGTTGCCGTCGGCGAGCGCGTCCAGGGCGGTCAGCAGCCCGGCGCGGTCGTCGGCGACCAGTGCGGCCCGCTCCTCGAACGCCGTACGCCGCGTGGCGAGCGTGAACGCCACGTCGGACACGTCCAGCTCGGGGCGGGAGTCGAGGTGTGCGCGCAGCTGAGCGGCCTGGGCGCGCAGCGCCTCGGGGGTCTTGGCCGACAGCAGCCAGGCGGCGGGGCCGTTGACCTGCGCAGGCTTCTCGGCTTCCCGGGCTTCCTCGGCTTCGATCGCCGGGGCCTGCTCGATGATGGTGTGGGCGTTGGTGCCGCTGATGCCGAACGAGGACACCGCGGCGCGGCGCGGACGGCCGTTCTCGGGCCACTCCCGCGCCTCGGTCAGCAGCGCGACGGCGCCCGCCGACCAGTCGACCTCGGGCGTGGGCTCGTCCACGTTGAGGGTCTGCGGCAGCATGCCGTGCTGCAGCGCCAGCACCATCTTCATCACGCCCGCCACACCGGCGGCGGCCTGCGTGTGACCGAAGTTGGACTTGATGGAGCCCAGCCACAGCGGCTGGTCCGCGTCGCGGTCCCGGCCGTACGTGGCGAGCAGCGCCTGCGCCTCGATCGGGTCGCCCAGCCGGGTGCCCGTACCGTGCGCCTCGACGGCGTCGACCTCGGCGGCGGAGAGACCCGCCCCGGCCAGCGCCTGCCGGATGACGCGCTGCTGCGACGGGCCGTTCGGCGCGGTCAGGCCATTGCTCGCGCCGTCCTGGTTGATGGCCGAACCGCGGACGACGGCGAGCACCGGGTGCCCGTTGCGCCGCGCGTCGGACAGCCGCTCCACGAGCAGCATGCCCACGCCCTCGCCCCAGCCGGTGCCATCCGCACCGGCCGCGAACGCCTTGATCCGGCCGTCCGCCGCAAGCCCACGCTGACGGCTGAAGTCCACGAACGAACCCGGCGTCGACATCACCGTCACACCACCGGCCAACGCCAACGAGCACTCACCCGCACGCAACGCCTGAATCGCCCAGTGCAACGCCACCAGCGACGACGAACACGCCGTGTCCACCGTCACCGCCGGACCCTCGAGCCCCAGCGCGTACGACACCCGACCGGACATCACACTGGCCGCGTTGCCCGTCCCCATGAAGCCTTCCGACCCGTCGGGGGCGGACAGGATCACGGGCAGGTAGTCCTGGCCGTTCGTACCGGCGAACACGCCGACCTGCCGGCCGCGCAGCGTCGTCGGGTCGATGCCCGCCCGCTCGAAGGCTTCCCACGAGGTCTCCAGCAGCAACCGCTGCTGCGGGTCCATCGCCAGGGCCTCGCGCGGCGAGATCCCGAAGAAGACGGGGTCGAACTCGGCGGCGTCCGCGAGGAATCCTCCCTCGCGCACATAGCTGGTGTTCTCGGCACCCTGCTCCGGGTCGTACAGCGACTCGACGTCCCAGCCACGGTCGGCCGGGAAGTCCGTCACCGCGTCCTGCCCGGACGCGAGCAGCCGCCACAGCTCCTCGGGGGTGCGGACACCGCCCGGGAAGCGGCAGCTCATGCCGACGATCGCGATCGGGTCGTCGTCGACGGCCACGCCCACGGACGACGCGTCGGTGACGGCCGGGCGTGAGCCGAGGAGTTCGGCCTGGAGGTGGTCGGCGAGGGCGAGCGGGGTCGGGTAGTCGAAGATGAGGGTGGCGGGCAGCTTGAGCCCGGTGAGGGTGCCGAGCAGGTTGCGGATTTCGACGGCGGTGAGCGAGTCGAAGCCGAGGTCCCGGAAGGCGCGGCTGGGTTCCACCGAGTCCGGCCCGGGGTGGCCGAGGACGACGGCCACCTGGGTGCGGACGAAGTCCAGGGTGAGCTGGTCGCGTTCCTCGCCGGTCGCGGCGCCGGCCAGCTGCCTGGCCAGCGACGACGGGTCGCCGGGGGTGGCCGCGGCGGGGGCCCCGGCGGCGCGGGCGGCGTCGAGGGCGCGGCGGGCGTCGGGGAGGTCGACGATCAGGGGGTTGGGGCGGTTGGCGGTGAGACCGGGCGCGAAGCGGTCCCAGTCGATGTCCACGACGAGGGAGAAGGACTCGTCGAGGTCGAGCGTGGCGCCGAGGGCGGTGGTCGCGGCCTCGGGGGCGAGGGCGGGCAGCCCGGACTGCCGGAGGCGTTCGGCGACGAGTTCGTCGGTGGCCATGCCGCCCTCGGCCCAGGCGCCCCAGGCGACGGAGGTGGCGGGCAGGCCCTCGGCGCGGCGCTGTTCGGCGAGCGCGTCGAGGTAGGCGTTGGCGGCCGCGTAGTTGGCCTGGCCGGCGGCGCCGAAGGTGGCGGCCATGGAGGAGAACAGCACGAAGGCGGACAGGTCGTGCCCACGGGTCAGCTCGTCCAGGTGGCGTGCCGCGTCGGCCTTGGCGCGCAGTACGTCGGCCATCCGCGCCGGGGTCTGGGCGTCGAGTACGCCGTCGTCGAGCACCCCGGCGGCGTGGACGACGGTGGTCAGCGGGTGTTCCGCCGGTACGGTCGCGAGGAGCGCGGCGAGGCCGTCGCGGTCGGCGACGTCGCAGGCGGCGATGGTCACCTCGGCGCCCTGGGCGGTGAGTTCGTTGGCCAGTTCGGCCGCGCCGGGGGCGTCGGGGCCGCGGCGCCCGGCGAGCAGCACGTGGTCGGTGCCGTGGGCGACCAGCCAGCGGGCGACGTGTGCGCCGAGGGCGCCGGTGCCGCCGGTGATCAGCGCGGTGCCGTGGGTGGTCCAGCCGTCGCCGGTGGTCTCGTGCCGCGGTGCGCGGGCGAGCCTGCGGGCGTGGATGCCCTGCGGGCGGATCGCGAGGTGGTCCTCGTCGCGGAGCGCGTCGGGTCCGGCGAGGATGTCGGCGAGCCGGGCGAGGGCGCGGTCGTCGGCGGTCTCGGGGAGGTCGATCGACCCGGCCCAGCGGTCGGGCTGTTCGAGGGCGACGGTGCGGCCGAGGCCCCAGATCTGGGCCTGGAGGGCGCTGGTGAGCCGGTCGGAGCGGCTGACGGAGACGGCGCCGCGGGTGGCGGACCACAGGGGGGCGTCCGTACCGGCGTCGCCGAGGGCCTGGACGAGGGCGAGGGTGCCCGCGAGTCCGGCGGTGAGCGCGGGGTGCGCGGTGTGGGGGCGCTCGTCGAGGCCGAGGAGGGACAGCACGCCGTCGATGCCCGCCGCGTCGCCCGGGTCCAGGGTGGCGCGGAGCTGTGCGGTGACCGTGGCGCGGTCGTCGGTGGTGCCGTCGACGATGAGGTGGCGGACGCGTATGCCGCGTTCGGCCAGGGCCCGCAGCGGTCCCGCGACCCAGGGGTGGTGGGCGTGTGCGGCGGGGGTGGCGACGAGCCAGGTGCCGGTGAGCGGCGTGGCCGGATACGGCGGCAGCGGCTTCCAGGTGGTGCGGTAGCGGGAGCCGTTGACGGTGGTGTCGACGTGGTGGCGGTGGCGCCACGCGGACAGCGCGGGCAGCACCTCGCTGAGCGGCTGGTCGCCGTCGAGCCCGAGGGTGTCGACGAGGGCGGCCAGGTCCTCGCTGTGGACGACCTCCCAGAACCGGGCGTCGGCGAGGGCCGGTGCGCTCGTCGCGGTGGCGGATTCGTCCCCGTACGAGAAGGGGTTGGCGGGCCAGTAGCGCTGGCGCTGGAAGGCGTAGGTGGGCAGGTCGACGCGGCGGGCGCCGGTGCCCGCGTAGTAGGTGTTCCAGTCGACGGGCACGCCGCGGACGTGGGCGTGGGCGAGCGCCTGGTGGACGGTGCGGGTCTCGGGGCGGCCGGGGCGCAGGGCGGGCAGGAACGCGAACGTCCTGGTCCTGCCCTCGGTGACGCACTCCTGGGCCATGGCCGAGAGCACGCCGTCGGGGCCGAGTTCGACGAAGGTGGTCACGCCGAGGTCTTCCAGGCGGCGCACGCCGTCGAGGAAGCGGACGGCCTCGCGGACGTGGCGGACCCAGAACTCGGGCGTGGTGATCTCCTCGGCGCTCACCAGGTCGCCGGTGAGGTTGGAGACGATGGGGATCTGCGGGGCCTCGTAGGTGAGGCGCTGGGCGACCTGGCGGAAGTTGTCCAGCATCGCGTCCATGTGCGGGGAGTGGAACGCGTGGCTGACGTTGAGCCGCTTGGTCTTACGGCCCCGCTCCTGGAGCGACGCCGCGATGGCGACCGCCGCGTCCTCGTCGCCCGCGATGACGACCGACGTCGGGCCGTTCACGGCGGCGATGCTCACGCGGTCGGTGAGCAGCGGCAGCACCTCGTCCTCGGCGGCCTGGACGGCGATCATCGCGCCGCCGCCGGGGAGTTGCTGCATCAGCTGGCTGCGCGCGGCGACCAGGGCGGACGCGTGGGTGAGGGACAGCACCCCGGCCACGTGGGCGGCGGCGATCTCGCCGATGGAGTGGCCGGACAGGAAGTCGGGCAGCAGGCCCCAGGATTCGACGAGGCGGAACAGTGCCACCTCGACGGCGAACAGGGCGGGCTGGGTGTAGCCGGTCCGGTCCAGCGCCGTGGCGTCGTCACCGAACAGCACGTCCTTCAGCGGCCGGTCGAGGAAGCGGTCGAGCTGGGCGCAGACCGCGTCCAGCGCCTCGGCGAACACCGGGTGGCCGTCGTACAGTTCGCGGCCCATGCCGAGCCGCTGGCTGCCCTGGCCGGTGAAGAGGAACGCGATGTTGCCTTCGACGGCCAGGCCCTCGGTGACCTCGGGGTGGTGGCGGCCTTCGGCGAGCGCGGCGAGGCCCGCGAGGAGTTCGTCCCGGTCGGCGGCGGCGACCACGGCGCGGCGGTCGAGGGCGGCGCGGGTGAGGGCCTGCGAGTAGCCGACGTCGGCGATCCGGTGGCCGGGGTGCGCGGTGAGGTGGGCGTGCAGCTGGGCGGCCTGGGCGCGCAGCGCGTCCTGGTCCTTGCCGGACAGTGCGACGGGCGTCAGCGTGTCCCGGGCTGCCACGGGCTCGGCCACGAGGTCCGTGGGGGCGGCCGGGGCGGGGGCCTCCTCCAGGATGGTGTGCACGTTGGTGCCGCTCATGCCGAACGACGACACGCCCGCGCGGCGCGGCTCGGCGGCCTCGGGGTCGTGCGGCCACGCGCGGGTGGCGGTGAGCAGTTCGACGTCCCCGGCGGTCCAGTCGACGTGCGGGGTGGGCTCGGTGAGGTGGAGGGTCTTGGGCAGCGCCCCGTGGCGCATGGCCATGACCATCTTGATGACGCCGCCGACACCGGCGCCCGCCTGGGCGTGGCCGATGTTGGACTTGATGGAGCCGATCAGCAGCGGCTTGCCCGGGGGCCGGTCCTGGCCGTAGGTGGCGAGCAGCGCCTGCGCCTCGATCGGGTCGCCCAGGGCGGTGCCGGTGCCGTGGGCCTCGACGGCGTCGACCTGGTCGGGGGAGAGCCGGGCGTTGGCGAGCGCCTGGAGGATGACGCGCTGCTGCGAGGGCCCGTTGGGGGAGGTGAGGCCGTTGCTGGCGCCGTCCTGGTTGACGGCGGAGCCGCGGACGACGGCGAGGACCGGGTGGCCCTTGCGCTGGGCGTCCGACAGCCGCTCGACGAGGAGGATGCCGACGCCCTCGCCGAGGCAGAAGCCGTCGGCTTCCGGCGCGAACGGCTTGGAGCGGCCGTCGAGGGCCAGTCCGCGCATCTTGCTGTAGTCGACGAAGACGCCGGGCGCGCACATCAGGGTCGCGCCGCCGGCGAGCGCGAGCGAGCATTCGCCCTGCCGCAGCGCCTGGACGGCGAGGTGGAGCGCCACCAGCGAGGAGGAGCAGGCGGTGTCGACGGTGACCGCCGGGCCCTCGAAGCCGAAGGTGTACGAGAGGCGGCCGGAGGCGACGCTCGCGGCGTTGCCGGTGCCGAAGTAGCCCTCGAAGTTCTCGTTGGAGCTGAGGATCGCCCCGAGGTAGTCGTGATTGCTGGTGCCGACGAAGACGCCGACCTGCTTGCCGCGCGCCGAAAGCGGGTCGATTCCGGCCCGCTCGAAGGCTTCCCAGGAAGTTTCCAGCAGCATGCGCTGCTGGGGGTCCATGCCGAGCGCTTCACGGGGGCTGATGCCGAAGAGCGACGGGTCGAAATCGGCGATTCCGTCGACGAATCCGCCCTCGTGCACATAACTGGTGCCGGGGTGGTCCGGGTCCGGGTGGTACATCCTGTCGACATTCCACCCGCGGTCCACGGGGAAGTCGCTGACCGCGTCGACGCCTTCGCTGACGATGCGCCACAGGTCCTCGGGCGACCGGACGCCTCCGGGATAACGGCAGCCGATCCCCACGATGGCGATGGGGTCGTGGTTCTTCGCCTCGGCCTCTTGCAGGCGGAGGCGAGTCTGATGCAGATCCGCCGTTACCAGCTTGAGGTAGTCCCGCAGCGTCTCTTCATTCGCCATTTACGCAATCCATTTACGGCAGACGGCATCGGAAATGCTCCACAGATCCTCAACAGGGGAGCCGGTAACCAACAACCAATTAGTCGACTTCTCCACGAGAGGCTATGTCCGCGTTAACCCTTCCGACAACCCCTAGCTGCCCCCTACGACCCCCTGGTGACCCAGGGGCCCGATAGGGGGCAGCCGGTATTGGAGAACTCTATTCAAGGGTGGGGAAAATCCTGTCCGACATCGGATACGACGTCAATAGCAGAATTCGCTTCACGCCCTTCCGAGTCCCTTGTTGATGAATGCGAACAGCTCTTCGTCACTGGCCGCCTGGAGCTGATCGGCGTCGGCCGCGCCCTGCGCGAGGGCTTCGGACGGGGCCGGGGCGGGCTCGGCCGGGGCGGCGGTGTCGTCCGACTCGTTCCACTTCGCCAGCAGCGACTGGAGGCGCATCGTGATGCGCGCCCGGGTGATGTTGTCGGGCGCGCTGCCCGCGAGCACGGTCTCCAGCTTGTCGAGTTCTTCGAGCACCGGGGCGCCGGTGGCCGCCGCGTCGGGCGCGATCTCGGCCCGCATGTGGGCGGCCACGGCGGCCGGGGTCGGGTGGTCGAAGATCAGGGTCGGCGGCAGCTTGAGGCCGCTGGCCGCGCCCAGCCGGTTGCGGAGTTCGACGGCGGTGAGCGAGTCGAATCCCAGGTCCTTGAACGCCCGGCCCGCCTCGATCGCCTCGGCCCCGGAGTGTCCCAGCACGGCGGCGACCGCGCTCCGCACCAGCTCCAGCAGCACCCGCTCCCGTTCGGTCTCGGGCAGTGTCGCCAGCTGACCGGCCAGCGCCTCCCCCGCTGCGGTGTCCCCCGCGGCGTCGGCCCGCGCCTCCTCGACGACCTCGCGGGCCTCGGGCAGTTCGTCGAGCAGCGGACGCGGCCGGTCGGCGGTGAAGGCGAGGGTGAAGCGGCGCCAGTCCATGTCGATGACGGTGAGCGCCGTCTCGTCCCGGTCCAGGGCGTGCTGGAGTGCAGCGGTGGCCGGTGCGGGCGCCATCTCGTTGATGCCGTGGCGGCGCATCCGGTCACCGGTGGCGCCGTCCACCGTGCCGCCGTCGCCCCACGGGCCCCAGGACACGGTGGTGGCGGGCAGCCCGTCCGCGCGGCGCTGCTCGGCGAAGGCGTGCAGGAACGCGTTGCCGGGCGCCTGGTTGCCCTGGCCCGGTGCGCCGAACGTCGCGGAGAAGTGCGAGAACAGCACGAAAGCGGTCAGGTCCAGCTCCCGCGTCAGCTCGTGCAGATGGCGTGTGGCGTCCACCTTGAGCCGCAGTACCCGCTCGACCTGGTCCGGGGTCAGCCCCTCGATCACCCCGTCCTCGATGACGGCGGCGGTGTGCATGACGGCCGAAAGCGGCTGGTCGGCAGGGATGGCGGCGAGGGTTTCGGCGAGCGCCGTCCGGTCGGTCACATCGCACGCGGCGAGGGTGACCTTGGCGCCGAGCCCGGTCAGTTCGGCCTCCAGCTCCACCGCGCCGGGGGCGTCCGCGCCCCGGCGGCTCGCCAGCACCAGGTGTTCGGCGCCACTACGGGCCAGCCAGCGGGCGACCTCCGCGCCGAGGCGTCCCGTACCGCCGGTGACCAGCGTGGTGCCGGACGGCTTCCAGGACCGTACGGGGGGCGTGTCGGCGAGCGGAGCGCGCACCAGGCGCGGCCCGAAGACGCCCGCCTCGCGGATCGCGACCTGGTCCTCGTCGTGGTCGGCGGCGAGGACGCCCATGAGCCGGGACAGCGCCTGCTCGTCGGGCGCCTGGGGCAGGTCGACCAGACCGCCCCAGCGCTCCAGGTGCTCCAGCGCGGCCACCCGGCCCAGGCCCCACACGAGGGCCTGTTCGGGGCGCTCCGGCCGGTCGCCGTCGCCGGTGGAGACCGCGCCCCGCGTCAGGCACCACAGCGGGGCGCCGATTCCGGCGTCGCCGAGCGCCTGGATCAGCGCGAGCTGGGCGGCGGCTCCGGCGGGCAGGGAGGGGTGCCCGGGATGGGCGTCCCCGGCCGGGGGCAGCAGCGACAGCACCCCGGCGAAGTCCCCGCCGGCCTCGGTGTGCGCGGTGCGCAGCCACGCGGCCAGCTGCTCACGGCCGTCCCGGCCGGGGTCCGCCACGATCTGCTGGACGTCGGCGCCGCGCCCGGTCAGCGCACCGGTCACGGCTGCCGTCCACGCGTCGTCGGTGCCGGCCGCGACGACGAGCCAGCGCCCGTCGGGGCGCGCGGACCGCGCCTCGGCGAGCGGTCGCCACGTCACGCGGTAGCGCCAGTTATTCACGGTGGACTGCTCGCGGGCCTTCTTGCGCCAGGACGCGAGGGCGGGCAGGACGGCGCTCATCGGCTGGTCGCCGTCGACGGTCAGCTCGGCGGCCAGGGCCTGCCAGTCCTCGGCCTCCACCGCCGCCCAGAACGTCGCCTCCACGGCGTCGTGCCGGGTCTCCCCCGCCGCGCGCCCCGGCCCGGCCTCGGGCCAGTAGCGCTGGTGCTGGAAGGCGTACGTGGGCAGCTCGACCCGGCGGGCTCCGGTGCCGTCGAACACCGCGTGCCAGTCCACGGCGACACCGCGCGACCACGCCTCGCCGACGGAGGCCCAGAAGCGGTCGAGGCCGCCCTCGTCGCGGCGCAGCGAACCGATCGCGGCCGCGTCCACCCCGGTGTCCTCGGCGGTCTCCTGCACGGCCATCGTCAGCACCGGATGGGCGCTGGACTCGATGAACACGCCGAAGCCCTCGTCCAGCAGACGCCGGACGGCGCCTTCGAGTTCGACGGTGCGGCGCAGGTTGGTGAACCAGTACTCGGCGTCCAGCTCCGGGCCCTCGGCCCACTCCCCCGTCACCGTCGACAGGAACGGCACCTGTGCGGTCCTGGGCTGTACGGGGGCCAGCAGCGTGAGGAGTTCATCGCGCAACAGCTCGACCTGCGCGGAGTGCGAGGCGTAGTCCACCGGCACCCGGCGCGCCCGGACCCCGTCCGCCTCGCAGGACGCCAGCAGCTCCTCCAGCGCGGCGGGTTCGCCCGAGACCACCACGGCCGAGGGCCCGTTGACGGCGGCCACGGAGATGCGCTCCTCGCCCCACGCCGCGATCCGCTCCCGTACGTCGGACACCGGCAGGGCCACCGACACCATGCCGCCCCGGCCCGCCAGCACCCGGCCGATCGCCTGGCTGCGCAGCGCCACCACACGGGCGGCGTCCCGCAGCGACAGGGCGCCCGCCACACACGCGGCGGCGATCTCGCCCTGCGAGTGGCCGACCACGGCGGCCGGTTCGACGCCGAGCGAGCGCCACACCTCCGCCAGGGACACCATCACCGCGAACAGCGCCGGCTGGACCACATCCACCCGGTCCAGCGACGGCGCCCCGTCCACCCCGCGCAACACGTCGACCAGCGACCAGTCGGTGAACTCCGCGAGCGCGGCGGCGCACTCCTCGATGCGGGCGGCGAACACCGGCGAGGCGTCCATGAGCCCCACGCCCATCCGCACCCACTGCGACCCCTGGCCGGGGAAGACGAACGCCGTCTGCCCCGCGACCACGGAGCCCCGCTCCACGCCCGCCGCCATGCCGCCGTCGGCGAGGGCGGTGAGCCCCGCCACCAGTTCGTCGCGGTCCCGGCCCTGCACCACGCCGCGTACGTCCAGCGCGGAGCGGGTCGTGGCCAGCGACAGGCCCACGTCCACCAGGCGCAACGCCGGTTCGTCGTGGAAGCGGTCCAGCAGCCGCCGGGCCTGGGCGCGCAGCGCGGCCTCGCTCTTGCCGGACACCACCCACGGCACCACGCCCGGCTGCTTCGACACCAGCTCGGCGGGCTCCCGCTCCTCGGCGGGCGCCTGCTCGATGATGGTGTGCGCGTTGGTGCCGCTGAAGCCGAACGAGGAGATGCCCGCGCGGCGCGGGCGGCCCGTATCGGGCCACGGCGTGGCCGACGTGACCAGCGAGACCGCGCCCGAGGACCAGTCGATGTGCGGGGAGGGCTCGGCGATGTGCAGCGACTCCGGCACCACACCGTGCCGCATGGCCAGCACCATCTTCATCACGCCCGCGATGCCCGCGGCGCCCTGGGTGTGGCCGATGTTGGACTTCACCGACCCGAGCAGCAGCGGCAGTTCGCCGGGGCGGTCCGCGCCGTAGGTGGCGAGCAGCGCCTGCGCCTCGATCGGATCGCCCAGCGACGTCCCCGTGCCGTGCGCCTCGACCACGTCCACATCGGCGCCGGACAGCCGCGCGTTGGCCAGCGCCTGCTGGATGACGCGCCGCTGGGACGGGCCGTTGGGCGCCGTCAGCCCGTTGGACGCGCCGTCCTGGTTGACGGCGGAACCACGGACGACCGCGAGCACCTGGTGGCCGTGCCGACGCGCGTCCGACAGCCGCTCCAGCAGCAGGACGCCCACGCCCTCGGCCGGGCCGAAGCCGTCGGCGTCGGCCGAGAACGCCTTGCAGCGGCCGTCCCGGGACAGCCCGCGCTGACGGCTGAACTCGATGAACAGACCGGGCGTGGACATCACGTGGACGCCGCCCGCCAGCGCGAGCGAGCACTCGTCGAGCCGCAGCGACTGCACGGCCAGGTGCAGCGCCACCAGCGACGCCGAGCAGGCCGTGTCCACGGTGACGGCCGGGCCCTCCAGCCCGAAGGCGTAGCTGAGACGGCCGGAGACGACACTGCTCGCGTTGCCCGTGCCCAGGTGCCCGCCGAAGTCGTCGTCGGCGTCGAGCGCCACCGTCAGATAGTCGGAGGCGTTCATGCCCGCGAACACACCGGTACGGCTGCCGCGCAGGGTGGCCGGGTCGATGCCCGCCCGCTCGAACGCCTCCCACGACGTCTCCAGCAGCAGCCGCTGCTGCGGGTCCATCGCCATCGCCTCGCGCGGCGAGATGCCGAAGAACGCCGCGTCGAACCGGGTGGCGTCGGTGAGGAATCCGCCCTCGCGGGTGTACGTGGTGTCGGGGGTGTCCGGGTCCGGGTCGAACAGGTTCCGCAGGTCCCAGCCCCGGTCGGCCGGGAACGCCGTCTGCGCCTCGCCACCGGAGGCCATGAGCTGCCACAGCTCCTCGGGCGTGTGGACACCGCCGGGGAAGCGGCAGCTCATGCCCACGATCGCGATGGGCTCATGGGCCTGTTCGTCGACCTCCTGCAGACGCCGATGGGCGGCGGTGAGGTCGGTGGTGACCTTCTTCAGATATTCGCGGAGCTTGGCTTCGTTCGCAGTCGCCATGGACGTTCACCTATTCGCAGTGCTCTGGTTCGTCGGGGGTCCGGGAGGGGTGCCGTTCGCGCTCAGCCGTTGCCGAACCTCTTGTCGATGAAGTCGAAGAGCTCGTCATCGCTGACCTCTTCGAACGCGTCCGCCTCGGCGTCCGCCCCGTCGTCGTCCGCGGTGCGACGCACGTCGTGCCACTTCGCCAGCAGCGTCTGCAGGCGCACCGTGATGTTCGCGTGCGCGGCCTCATCCGCCGCGACCACCGCCAGCTCCTCCGGCGCCAGCGAGGACAGGCTGTTCTCCAACCGCTCCAGCTCCTCGGTGAGGGGCATTCCGCTGCCCGCGGCCTCCGGCGCCACCTCGTGGCGCAGCTGCCGGGCGAGCGCCACCGGTGTCGGGTAGTCGTACACCAGCGTCGCCGTCAGCTTCAGCCCGGTGGCCGCGTTGAGCCGGTTCCGCAGTTCCACGGCCGTCAGCGAGTCGAAGCCCAGCTCCTTGAACGCCTGCTCGGCGCCCACCTGCTCCTTCGACGCGTAGCCCAGGACGGCGGCCACCTGGCGTCGCACCAGGTCGAGCACGGTCCGCTCCTGCTGGGCCTCCGACTGCCGCGCCAGCTGCCGCGCCAGGGTGTCCGCCTCAGCGGCGGGTTCGGACCCGGCCGGGCCACCGCTGTCGACGGCCCGGCGCACCGGGGTGCGCACCAGGCCGCGGTAGAGCGGCAGCAGCTCCCCGGCGGAGGCGGCGCCGCGCAGCGCCGCCAGGTCCAGCCGTACGGGCACCAGCACCGCCTCGTCGGGCACCGCGTGGGCCGCGTCGAACAGGGCCAGGCCCTGTTCGGCGGACAGCGGCAGCACCCCGCCGCGCGCCGCCCGCTTCAGGTCGGCCTCGCCGATCCTGCCGCCCATGCCCCGCTCCTCGGCCCACATGCCCCACACGAGGGACCGCGCGGCGCGGCCGGTGGCCCGGCGGTGTCCGGCGAGCGCGTCGAGGAACACGTTCGCCGCCGCGTAACCGCCCTGGCCCGCGCCGCCGATCGTGCCGGCCGCGGCCGAGAAGAGCACGAAAGCGGACAGGTCCAGATCGCGGGTCAGCTCGTGCAGGTTGACCGCCGCGTCGACCTTCGGCCGCAGGACGCGGTCCACCCGCTCCGGCGTCAGCAGGTCGATCACACCGTCGTCGAGGACGCCCGCGGTGTGCACCACGGCCGTCAGCGGACGGTCCGCCGGAATCCCGGCCAGCAGCCCGGCCAGCGCCTCCCGGTCGGCCGCGTCGCACGCCACGACGGTGGCCTCGGCACCCAACTCGGCCAGCTCGGCGGTCAGTTCGGCCATGCCCTCGGCGGCGGGGCCGCTGCGGCTGGTCAGCAGCAGGTGGCGGGCGCCGTGCGCGGTGGCCAGGTGGCGGGCGACCAGCCTGCCCAGACCACCGGTGGCGCCGGTGATCAGGACCGTCCCCTCGGGGTCGAGGGTGCCGCGTACCGGCTCGGCGGCCGGGGCCTCGACCCGGGCCAGCCTCGGTGCGTACGCCGTGCCCGCGCGCAGCGCGAGTTCGGGCTCGCCCGAGTCCAGCGCGGCGGCGATCGCCGGGTACGACACCTCGCCGTCGACGTCGAGCAGCACGAACTGCCCCGGGTTCTCCGTCTGCGCGGACCGCAGCAGCCCCCACACGGGCGCGTTCACCAGGTCCGCGACCTCGGTGTCCCCGGCCGCGGCGACCGCGCCGCGCGTGACCAGCACCAGCCGGGCGCTGCCGGGCCTGCCGCCGTTCAGCCACTCCCGCACCAGGCCCAGGGCCCGGTGGGTGGCCGCGTGTACGTCCGCGACAAGGCCGTCACCGCCGCCGGTGCCGGGCTCGGGCAGGAAGGGCACGAGCACCGTGTCGGGTGCCGTCCCGTCCACCGCGACGGCCAATCCCAGCGCCGCCAGATCGTCGTGGACCGTGGTGGTGTGCCCGGCCGCGTCGAGGGCCACGCTCAGCTTGAGGTCGTCGCCGCCGACCACGGCGAAGCCCGCCGAAGCCGCTTCCGAAGGCACCGTCACCGGCGCCCAGTCGACCCGGAACAGCGTGTCCCGCCGCCCGGACGTCGCCGCCGCTCCGGCGATCCGGTCCGCGTCCAGCGGCTCGGCGGCCAGCGCGTCCACCGACGCGACGAGCGCACCCGCCTCATCGGCCGCCACCAGCGACACCGTGCCGTCCGCGACCGGCTTGAGGCTGACGCGCAGCGCCTCGGCGCCCACCGCGTACAGGCCCAGCCCCCGCCACGAGGCCGCCACCGCGGCACCGTCCACACCCAGCCCCAGCGGCTGGAGCGCACCGTCCAGCAGGGCCGGATGCAGCGCGAAGCGGGCGGCGTCCGCCTGCTGCCCCTCGCCGATACGGACCTCCGCGTACAGCTCCCCGCCACGCCGCCAGACGTGGCGCAGGCTCTGGAACGCCGGACCGTGCAGCAGCCCGGCGCGCGCCATGCCCGCGTACAACGCGCCGGTGTCCACCGGCTCCGCACCGGCGGGCGGCCACACGGCGAACTCGCCGGCAGCGGCAGGCACCCGGGCCCCGGCAGACGCGAGCACGCCACCGGCGTGCCGCGTCCACGGCCGGCCGGCCTCCGCACCCTCCGGGCGCGAGTACACCGCCAGCGGGCGGCGGCCCTCGCCATCGGGCTCACCGACCGACACCCGCAGCTGAACCCCGCCGCGCTCCGGCAGGATCAGCGGCTCCTCGAGGGCCAGCTCCTCCAGCAGCGCACAGCCCACATGGTCCCCGGCGCGCACCGCCAGCTCCACGAACGCGGAGCCCGGCAGCACGGCCGTATCGGCGACCGTGTGGTCCGCCAGCCAGGAGTGCGAGGAGAGCGCAAGCCGCCCGGAGAAGAGGAACGCGTCCGCGTCGGGCAGCTCCACCGCCGCACCCAGCAGCGGATGACCGGCCGAGCCGAGCCCGGCCGAGGCCACCTCGTCCAGGGTGAGCAGGGCGTCGACCCAGTAGCGGCTGCGCTGGAACGCGTACGTCGGCAGGCCGACCTTCCGCGCGCCCGTACCGGCGAAGAACGCCTCCCAGTCCACCGCCACGCCACGGACATGCGCCCGTGCCAGGGCCGTCGTCAGCGTCTCGGGCTCGGCGCGGTCCTTCCGGCAGGTCGCGGCGAAGGCGGCGTCGCCGCCGGTCACGCACTCCTGGGCCATGGCGGTGAGCACACCGTCCGGGCCCAGCTCGACGTAGGTGGTGACGCCTTGGGCTTCGAGGGCCCGTACGCCGTCCAGGAAGCGGACCGCTTCGCGGACGTGGCGCACCCAGAAGTCCGGGCTGGTGATCTCCTCGGCGGAGACCAGCTCACCGGTGAGGTTGGAGACGATCGGGATGCGCGGAGCCTCGTACGACAGCCCCTGCGCCACCTCACGGAACGCCTCCAGCATCCCGTCCATGCGCGGCGAGTGGAACGCGTGGCTGACCGCGAGCCGCTTGGTCTTGCGGCCCTGCGCCTCGAAAACGTTCGCGATCTGCACGGCGGCGTCCTCGTCACCCGCGATGACCACGGAGGTGGGCCCGTTGAGGGCGGCGATGCTGACGCGCTCGGTGAGCAGCGGCAACACCTCGTCCTCGGCCGCTTGGACGGCGATCATCGCGCCACCGGCGGGCAGCTCCTGCATCAGACGGCCACGCGCGGCCACGAGCCTGCACGCGTCCGCGAGCGAGAGCACACCCGCCACATGGGCGGCGGCCAGCTCACCGATGGAGTGCCCGGAGAGGAAGTCGGGGCGCAGGCCCCACGCGTCGACCAGGCGGAACAGCGCCACCTCGACCGCGAACAACGCGGGCTGGGTGAACCCCGTCCGGTCCAGCACCGAGACGTCGTCCCCGAACAAGACGTCGCGCAGCGGCCGTTCCAGGTGCGCGTCCAGGTGGGCGCACACCTCGTCCAGCGCGTCCGCGAACACCGGGTACGCCTCGTACAGCTCACGGCCCATGCCGAGCCGCTGGCTGCCCTGGCCCGTGAACAGGAACGCCACCTTGCCACCGGCCACCGAACCCTCGATCAGGCCCGGCACCTCGGACTCGCCGCGCGCCAGCGCCGCGAGACCGGCCAGCAGCCCGTCGGCGCCGTCCGCGATGAGCACGGCCCGGTGGTCCATGGCGGTACGGGTCGTGGCCAGCGAATAGGCCACGTCGGTGGTGTCCGGTGCGGGGTCGCCACCGAGGTGGGCCAGCAGCCGTTCGGCCTGACCGCGTACGGCGGCCCGGGACTTGCCGGACAGCACCCACGGCACGGTCGGCAGCTCCGCCACATCGGTGGCAGGCGTCTCCTCCAGGGCCGGGGCCTGCTCCAGCACGGTGTGCGCGTTGGTGCCGCTGATGCCGAACGCCGACACGGCGGCCCGGCGCGGACGGCCGGTCTCCGGCCACTTCCGCGGCTCGGTCAGCAGCTCCAGCTCACCGGCGGACCAGTCGACGTGCGGCGTCGGCTCGTCCACGTGCAGCGTCTGCGGCAGCACGCCGTGCTGCAGCGCCAGCACCATCTTCATCACGCCCGCCACACCGGCGGCGGCCTGGGTGTGGCCGATGTTGGACTTGATGGAGCCGAGCAGCAGGGGCCGGTCCGCGTCGCGGTCCCGGCCGTACGTGGCGAGCAGCGCCTGCGCCTCGATCGGGTCGCCCAGCGTCGTACCGGTGCCATGGGCCTCGACCGCGTCCACCTCGGACGCGGACAGACCGGCGCCGGCCAGCGCCTGGCGGATCACCCGCTGCTGCGACGGACCGTTCGGCGCCGTCAGACCGTTCGACGCGCCATCCTGGTTGATCGCGCTGCCCCGCACGGTCGCCAGCACGGTGTGCCCGTTGCGGCGGGCGTCGGACAGCCGCTCCACGAGCAGCATGCCCACGCCCTCGCCCCAGCCGGTGCCATCCGCACCGGCCGCGAACGCCTTGATCCGGCCGTCCGCCGCCAGCCCGCGCTGACGGCTGAAGTCCACGAACGAACCCGGCGTCGACATCACCGTCACACCACCGGCCAACGCCAACGAGCACTCACCCGCCCGCAGCGCCTGAATCGCCCAGTGCAACGCCACCAGCGACGACGAGCAGGCCGTGTCCACCGTCACCGCCGGGCCCTCGAGACCCAGCGCGTACGACACCCGACCGGACATCACACTGGCCGCGTTGCCCGTGCCCATGAACCCGTCGCCGCCGTCGTGCGAGTGGAGGACGAGGGACATGTAGTCCTGGCCGTTCGTACCGGCGAACACGCCGACCTGCCGGCCGCGCAGCGTCGTCGGGTCGATGCCCGCCCGCTCGAAGGCTTCCCACGAGGTCTCCAGCAGCAACCGCTGCTGCGGGTCCATCGCCAGCGCCTCGCGCGGCGAGATCCCGAAGAACGCCGCGTCGAAGTCCCCGGCGTCCGCCAGGAATCCGCCCTCGCGGACGTAGGTGGTGTTCTCCGCGCCGGGCTCCGGGTCGTACAGCGACTCGACGTCCCAGCCACGGTCGGCCGGGAAGTCCGTCACCGCGTCCTGCCCGGAGGACAACAGCCGCCACAGCTCCTCGGGCGAGTCCACCCCGCCCGGGAAACGGCAGCTCATGCCCACGATCGCGATCGGATCGTCGTCGGCGGCCACGGCCACGTCCCCGTCCGCGGTCGAGGCCGTGGCGGCTGTCTCGTCGCCCAGGAACTCCGTACGGAGGTGGCCGGCGAGCGCCGAGGCCGTCGGGTAGTCGTAGACCAGGGTGGGCGGCAGCCGCAGCCCGGTCACGGTGTTCAGCCGGTTGCGCAGCTCGACGGCGGTCAGCGAGTCGAAGCCCAGCTCGCTGAACGCCCGGCTCGCCTCCACCGCCTCCGCGTCGGCGTGGCCCAGTACGTCCGCCACGGCGGAACGCACCAGGTCCAGCAGGACGCGTTCGCGCTCCGCCGCCGGAACACCCGCGAGCCGCTGCGCGAGCGACGACTCGTCCGCGCCGCCGCCACCGGCCGTACGGGCCGCCTGCCCGGCCTCGGCCTCCAGCGCCGTACGCGCCTCGGGCAGGTCCCGCAGCAGCGGGCTCGGCCGGGACGCGGCGAAGCCGGGGGCCAGCCGCTCCCAGTCGATGTCCGCGACCAGCACGGCCGTCTCGTCCAGGTCCAGGGCCCGCTGCAGCGCGGCGATGGCCAGGTCGGCCGCCATCGGCGGCACACCGGCGCGGCGCATGCGCTGCTCCAGCGCGTCGTCCGCGGCCATGCCGCCCTCGGCCCACGGGCCCCACGCCACGGAGGTGGCGGGCAGACCCTCGGCCCGGCGACGCTCGGCGAGCGCGTCCAGGAAGGCGTTCGCGGCGGCGTAGTTGGCCTGGCCCGCGGCGCCCATGGAACCGGCGAACGAGGAGAAGAGGACGAACGCCGTGAGGTCCAGGTCCCGCGTCACCTCGTGCAGGTTGGCGGCGGCGTCGGCCTTCGCGCGCAGCACGGTGGCGAAGCGCTCGGGGGTCAGCGACTCCAGTACGCCGTCGTCCAGCACCCCGGCCGCGTGGATGACGGCCGTCAGCGGCAGCTCGGCCGGAAGCCCGGCCACCAGCGCGGCCAGCGCGTCACGGTCGGCGGCGTCGCAGGCCGTGACCGTGATCCGGGCCCCGGAGGCGGCGAGTTCGTCCCGCAGCTCGGCGGCGCCGGGCGCGTCGAGGCCACGGCGGCTCGTGAGCACCACATGCTGCGCGCCGTTGTCGACCAGCCAGCGGGCCACATGCGCGCCCAGCGCACCCGTACCGCCGGTGACCAGCACGGATCCCGCACCCGGCTGCCAGGCGTGGCCACGCGAGGACACGGTGGCGCGGGTCAGGCGACGGCCGAAGACACCGGAGGCGCGCACCGCCACCTGGTCCTCGCCGTCGGCCCCGGCGAGCACATTCACCAGACGGGACAGCGTCCGGTCGTCCACCGTCCCCGGCAGATCGACGAGACCGCCCCACTGCTCGGGGAGCTCCAGGGCGGCAACCCGCCCCAGGCCCCACACCCGCGCCTGCCACGCGTCCACCAGGCCATCGGACCGGCCGGTGGATACCGCGCCGCGCGTGGCGACCCACAGCGGCGCGTCCACGCCCAGGTCGACCAGCGCCTGCGTCAGGGCGGCCGTACGGAGCAAGCCATCGGCGCCCGCGGCGACGGACGGCAGCGCGAACACACCCGCCACCGACCCTGCCTCCGCGACCGCCTCGCGCAGCTCCTCGGCCATGCCCGCGCGGCCCTCGGCGGCCAGGTCGACCCGCCGGGCCCCGGCGCCACGCGCGGACAGCGTCCGTACGATCCCCTCGGCCCACGCGTCGGTTGTTCCGTCGGCGGGTGCGGCGGGTGCGGCGGGGGTGACGACCAGCCACCGGCCGCTCAGCGTCCCCGCGCCACGGGCGGTCACCGGCTTCCACGTCACCTGGTAGCGCCACGCGTCGACGGTCGACCGCTCGCTCTGCCGGCGCCGCCACGACGACAGCATCGGCAGGACGGCGCCCAGCGAGGACAGCTCGTCCGCGTCCTCGGACTGCAGCGCCCCGGCGAGCGCCGCCAAGTCCTCGCGCTCCACGGCCTCCCAGAACCGGGCGTCCACGGAATCCATGGCCGCCACCGCCTCGCGCACCTCCTCCGGGTTCTCCACCCAGAAGCGCTGCCGCTGGAAGGCGTACGTCGGCAGATCGACCTGCGCGGCGCCCGTACCGGCGAAGAAGGCCCGCCAGTCCAGGGCGATGCCCCGGGTGTGCAGCGCGGCCAGCGCACCGGTCAGCGACTCCGGCTCGGCACGGCCCTTGCGCAGGGCCGGGACGAAGGCGGTGGTGTCGTCATCGCCGGTCACGCACTCCTGGGCCATGGCGGTGAGCACACCGTCCGGGCCCAGCTCGACGAACGTGCTGACGCCCTGAGCCTCCAGAGTGCGCACACCGTCGAGGAAACGGACCGCCTCACGGACATGCCGCACCCAGAAGTCGGCCGTCGTGATCTCCTCGGCGGAGACGACGTTCCCGGTCAGATTCGACACGATCGGAATGCGCGGAGCCTCGTACGACAGCCCCTGCGCCACCTCACGGAACGCCTCCAGCATCCCGTCCATGCGCGGGGAGTGGAACGCGTGGCTGACCGTGAGCCGCTTGGTCTTCCGACCCTGCGCCTCGAAGGACGCAGCGATCTCCAGAGCCGCATCCTCATCGCCCGCGATGACCACGGACATCGGGCCGTTGAGGGCGGCGATACTGACGCGCTCGGTGAGCAGCGGCGCCACCTCGTCCTCGGCGGCCTGGACGGCGATCATCGCGCCACCGGCCGGAAGCTCCTGCATCAGACGCCCACGCGCCGCCACCAACTTCGCGGCATCCGCGAGCGACAGCACACCCGCCACATGCGCGGCGGCCAGCTCACCAATGGAGTGGCCGGACAGGAAGTCCGCGCGCAGACCCCACGCCTCCACCAGCCGGAACAGCGCCACCTCGACCGCGAACAGCGCGGGCTGAGTGAACCCCGTCCGGTCGAGCGCCGAGGCGTCGTCCCCGAACAGCACCGTCTTCAGCGGCCGCTCAAGGTGCGGGTCCAGCGCGTCGCACACCGCGTCCAGCGCCTCCGCGAACACCGGATACGCGCCGTACAGCTCACGGCCCATCCCCAGCCGCTGGCTGCCCTGCCCCGTGAACAGGAACGCCACCTTGCCGCCCGCCACCGATCCCTGGGCCAGCCCAGCGGCGGACTCGCCACGCGCCAGCGCTTCCAGGGCCGTCACCAGCCCGGCGCGGTCCCCGCCGACCACCACAGCGCGGTGGTCCAGGGCCGCCCTGCCGGTCGCCAGCGCGTAGCCGACGTCCGTGGCGTCCAGGTCGGGGTGGGTGCCGAGGTGGGCCAGGAGCCGTTCGGCCTGGCCGCGCAGGGCTGCCTCGGTCTTGCCCGAGAGCACCCACGGCACCGTCGGCAGCTCCACATCCCCGGGGGCCTGTGGGGCCGGAGCCGGGGGCTGTTCCAGGATGGTGTGCGCGTTCGTGCCGCTCACGCCGAACGACGACACGGCCGCCCGGCGCGGTCGGCCGAGTTCCGGCCAGGGCCGGGCGTCGGCCAGCAGCTCGAGGTCGCCCGACGCCCAGTCGACGTGCGGGGTGGGCTCGTCCACGTGCAGGGTCCGCGGCAGCACCCCGTGGCGCATCGCCATGATCATCTTGATGATGCCGGCGACACCGGCAGCGGCCTGCGTGTGCCCGATGTTCGACTTGAGGGAGCCCAGCCACAGCGGCCGCCCCTCGGGGCGGTCCTGGCCGTACGTGGCGAGCAGCGCCTGCGCCTCGATCGGGTCGCCCAGCGTCGTCCCGGTGCCGTGGGCCTCCACGACATCGACGTCGGCGGTGGTGAGCCGTGCGCTGCTGAGCGCTTCCCGGATGACGCGCTGCTGGGACGGCCCGTTCGGCGCCGTCAGACCGTTCGACGCGCCGTCCTGGTTGATGGCGGAACCGCGGACGACCGCCAGCACCCGGTGGCCGTTCTTCCGGGCGTCCGACAGCCGCTCGACGAGCAGCATGCCCGCGCCCTCGGCCCAGCCCGTGCCGTCCGCCGACGCGGCGAACGACTTGCAGCGGCCGTCGCTGGACAGGCCCTGCTGGCGGCTGAAGTCGACGAACGTGTCCGGGGTGGCCATGACGGTGACACCACCGGCCAGTGCGAGGGAGCACTCGCCGTTGCGCAGCGCCTGCGCGGCCAGGTGCAGCGCCACCAGCGACGACGAACACGCCGTGTCGATGGTGACCGCCGGTCCCTCCAGGCCGAAGGTGTACGCGACCCGGCCCGACGCGATGCTGCCCGCGCCACCCGTGCCGAGGTAGCCCTCAAGCCCCTCGGGGACGGCGGTCAGCCGCGTCAGGTAGTCGTGGTACATGACGCCCGCGAACACGCCGGTCCGGCTGCCGCGTACGGTCGACGGGTCGATGCCCGCCCGCTCGAACGCCTCCCACGACGTCTCCAGCAGCAACCGCTGCTGCGGGTCCATCGCCATGGCCTCGCGCGGGTTGATGCCGAAGAAGTCCGGGTCGAACTCGGCGGCGTCGTGGAGGAAGCCGCCCTCGCGGGTGTAGCTGGTGCCCACCTGGTCGGGGTCGTCGCTGAAGAGCGCGTCGAGGTCCCAGCCACGGTCGGCGGGGAAGGGGGAGATGGCGTCGGTGGCGCCCGTGACGAGCTGCCACAGCTCCTCGGGGGTGGTGACCCCGCCCGGGTAGCGGCAGCTCATGCCGACGATGACGATCGGGTCCTCGTCGGTGGCGGCGGCCGCCATCGGCACCGGCGTGTGCACCTCCGCCGTGTCCTCGCCCACCAGCTCGGTCCGCAGATGGCGGGCCAGGACCTGCGGGTCCGGATAGTCGAAGATGAGCGTCGCGGGCAATCGCAGCCCGGTCACGGAGTTGAGCTGATTACGCAGCTCAACGGCCGTCAGCGAGTCGAAGCCCAGATCCTTGAACGCCCGACCGGAACCGATCGTGTCCGCACCCGCGTAGCCGAGCACGGTCGCCACCTGCGCACGGACCAGATCCAGCAGCAGCCGCTCCTGCTCCGCCACGCTCAGCCCGGCCAGCCGACCGGCCGGCCCGGCATCCCCACCGGCCGCGACCGCGTCCACCGCACGCCGCGCCGGGATACGCACCAGGCCGCGCAGCAGCGGCGAGATCGCGGGCTGGTTGCGCAGCGCCGTCAGGTCCAGGCGCATCGGCACCAGCGACGCCTCGTCGACGGTCAGCGCGGCGTCGAAGAGCCGCAGTCCTTCCGCCACCGGCAGCGGGGGCACTCCGGCCCGTCGCATCCGGGTGAGGTCGGCCTCGTCCAGGGTGTCGCCCATGCCGCCACCGGCCCACAGGCCCCACGCCAGCGAGGTGGCGGGCAGCCCTTGGGCCGTACGGGCTTGCGCGAGCGCGTCCAGGAAGACGTTGGCGGCGGCGTAGTTGCCCTGCCCAGGACCGCCGAAGACACCGGCCGCCGAGGAGAAGAGCACGAACGCGGACAGGTCCAGCTCGCGGGTCAGCTCGTGCAGGTTCCAGGCCGCGTCCGCCTTCGGGCGCATGACGTGGTCGATGCGCTCGGCCGTCAGCGAGCCGATCACACCGTCGTCCAGCACACCCGCCGTGTGGACGACAGCCGTCAGCGGATGTTCGGCGGGGACGGTGGCCAGGACCGCGGCCAGCGCGCCCCGGTCCGCCACATCACACGCCGCCCAGCGCACCTGAACACCCAACCCGGCCAGTTCTGCACCGAGTTCGGCGGCACCCGGCGCCTGATCGCCACGGCGGCTCACCAGCAGCAGATGCCGTACACCACGCTCCGCCACCAGATGGCGGGCGAAGAGGCCGCCCAGCGAACCGGACGCACCGGTCACCAGCACCGTGCCGTCCGGGTTCCACTTTGGGGCCGCGCCGTCGGCGGTGGATGCCGCGCGTGCCAGCCGTGGCGTCTTGACGACGCCCTGCCGCACCGCGACCTCGGCCTCGCCGCTCGCGAGGACGGCGGGCAGCGCGGCCCGCGAGTCCTCATCGGCGTCGAGGTCGATCAGGAGGAAGCGGTCCGGGTTCTCGGCCTGCGCGGAGCGCAGCAGACCGCGTACGGCGGCGCCCGCCAGGTCCGGCACCGGCTCCCCGGCCTCGGTGGCCACGGCCCCCGAGGTCAGCAGGACGAGACGGGAGTTCGCGAAGCGGTCGTCGGCCAGCCAGGTTTGGAGGAGGTGGAGGGCTTGGGTCGTGGCGTGATGTGCGGCTTGGGTGGGGTTTTCCCCTGGCCCGCCCCTTCCCGCAACAAGGGGCTCCGCCCCTCGACCCCGATCCTCAAACGCCGGACGGGCTTGATTTGCCGCACCCGGGCCGTCGGATGCCGCACCGTCCACGGACGGCACCGGGGCCGCGCCGTCCGAGGGCAGTCCCGGACCGGCCTGATGCGCCAGGGACACCACTACGTACTCCGGCAGCGCCGTTCCGGAGTCGACAGCCTCGCCCAGCGCGGCCAGGTCCGGGTACGCCGTGGCGCCCAGGCCGAACGCATCCGCGCCCAGTACCGTCCAACGGCCGTCGGCCACACCCGCGGGGGCGGCCGTCGTCCACTCCACGCGGTACAGCGACTCGTGGTACGCCGTACGCGCGCTCCGCAATTGCTCGGCCGAAACCGGGCGCAGCACCAGCGACTCGACGGCCGCGACCGGCGCACCGGTCGTGTCCGCGATCTCCAGCCGTACGCCGTCGCCGCCCGCAGCGGCCATCCGTACGCGCAGGACGGCCGCGCCGCTCGCGTACAGCGACATCCCGGTCCACGCGAACGGCAGCCGCCCCTCGGTCTCGGTGCCGCCGAGCCCGGCGAGACCGAGCGCGTGCAGGGCGGAGTCCAGCAGCGCCGGGTGCAGGGCGAACGCGGCGGCGTCCTCGGCCGCTCCGTCGTCCAGCGCCACTTCGGCGAACACCTCGCCGCCGCGCCGCCACGCCCTGCGCAGCCCCTGGAACGCCGGGCCGTACGCGAATCCGACGTCGCGCAGGTCGGCGTAACGGTCGCCGACCTCCACCTCGACCGCGTCCGCCGGAGGCCAGGCGCTCAGCTCGAACGACGCCTCCGCCGGGCCACCGGACGCCAGCACACCGGCCGCGTGCCGGGTCCACGGCTCCTCGGCCGACACGCTCTCGGCGCGCGAGTGCAGTTCCAGCGGGCGACGGGCCGTATCGTCGGCCGCGCCGACCCACAGCCGCAGCTGTACGCCACCCTCCGCAGGCAGGACCAGCGGCGCTTCGAGCGTCAGTTCCTCCAGCAGGTCACAGCCGACGTGGTCACCGGCGCGGACCGCCAGCTCCACGAACGCGGTGCCCGGCAGCAGCACAGTGCCCATGATCGTGTGGTCGGCGAGCCACGGGTGCGTCGCCAGCGCCAGGCGGCCGGTGAACAACACCCCGTCCGCGCTGGGCAGTTCGGCGCTCGCGCCGAGCAGTGGGTGCGCGGCCTCGCCCAGACCCACCGCGGCCACGTCGCCGAGGAACAGCGACGACACCTTCGGCCAGTAGCGCTGCCGCTGGAAGGGGTACGTCGGCAGCTCGGCGGGGTCGATGGCCGTGGCATGGGTGGGGGCGTAGTAGGCCGACCAGTCCACCGCCACGCCACGGACGTGCGCCCGCGCGACGGCGGCCGTCAGCGCCTCCGCCTCGGGCCGGTCCTTGCGGAGGGCGGATGCGAAGGCGGCGTCGTCGCCGGTCACGCACTCCTGGGCCATGGCGGTGAGCACACCGTCCGGGCCCAGCTCGATGAAGGTGGTGACGCCCTGCGCTTCGAGGGCCCGTACGCCGTCGAGGAAGCGGACCGCCTCCCGGACATGCCGCACCCAGAAGTCGGCCGTCGTGATCTCCTCGGCGGAGACGACGGCACCGGTCAGGTTCGACACAATCGGGATGCGCGGGGCCTCGTACGACAGCCCCTGCGCGACCTCACGGAACGCCTCCAGCATCCCGTCCATGCGCGGCGAGTGGAACGCGTGGCTGACCGTGAGCCGCTTGGTCTTGACGCCCTGCGCCTCGAAGCCCGCCGCGATCTGCACGGCGGCGTCCTCATCACCCGCGATGACCACGGAGGTGGGCCCGTTGAGGGCGGCGATGCTGACGCGCTCGGTGAGCAGCGGCAGCACCTCGTCCTCGGCGGCCTGGATGGCGATCATCGCGCCACCGGCCGGAAGCTCCTGCATCAGACGGCCTCGCGCCGCCACCAACTTCGCAGCGTCCGCGAGCGACAGCACACCCGCCACATGGGCAGCCGCCAGCTCGCCGATGGAGTGGCCGGAGAGGAAGTCCGCACGCAGACCCCACGCCTCGACCAGCCGGAACAACGCCACCTCGACCGCGAACAACGCAGGCTGAGTAAACGCCGTCTGGTCGAGCACCGCCGCGTCATCCCCGAACAGCACCGTCTTCAGCGGCCGCTCAAGGTGCGGGTCCAGCGCATCGCACACCGCATCCAGCGCCTCCGCGAAGGCCGGATGGGCGAAGTACAGCTCACGGCCCATCCCCAGCCGCTGGCTGCCCTGCCCCGTGAACAGGAACGCCACCCGGCCACCGGCCACCGAGCCCTCGATGAGTCCGGCCGCCGTACGGCCCTCGGCCAGCGCTTCCAGGCCGGACAGCAGTCCGGGCCGGTCGTCGGCGACCAGTGCCGCCCGCTCCTCGAAGGACGAGCGGCCGACGGCCAGCGAGTAGCCGAGGTCGGCCGTCCGTACCTCGGTGTGCGCGGTCAGGTAGGCGTGCAACTGCTCGGCCTGAGCGCGCAGCCCCTCCGTGGTCCGGGCCGAGAGGAGCACCGGCACCGCCGCGTCCTGACCGGCTTCGGTCTCGGTCTCCGCAGGCTCAAGAACGGGGACGGCCGGGGCCTCCTCCAGCACCGCGTGCGCGTTGGTGCCGCTGAAGCCGAAGGACGACACACCCGCTCGGCGCGGGTGCCCGGTCTGCGGCCACTCACGCGCCTCCGTCAGCAGCGCGATCTCGCCCGCCGACCAGTCGACGTGCGGCGTCGGCTCGTCCACGTGCAGGGTCCGCGGCAGCACTCCGTGCCGCATGGCGAGGACCATCTTCATCACACCGGCGACACCGGCCGCGGCCTGGGTGTGGCCGAGGTTGGACTTGATGGAGCCGAGCAGCAGGGGCCGGTCCGCGTCGTGGTCCTGGCCGTACGTGGCGAGCAGCGCCTGCGCCTCGATCGGGTCGCCGAGCCGGGTGCCCGTACCGTGCGCCTCGACCGCGTCCACCTCGGCGGCCGACAGGCCGGCGCTCGCCAGCGCCTGCCGGATGACACGCTGCTGCGACGGGCCGTTCGGCGCCGTCAGGCCGTTCGACGCGCCGTCCTGGTTGACCGCGGTGCCGCGTACGAGCGCGAGCACCGGGTGCCCGTTGCGGCGCGCGTCCGACAACCGCTCCACGAGCAGCATGCCGACGCCCTCACCCCAGCCGGTGCCGTCGGCCCCGGCCGCGAACGCCTTGATGCGGCCGTCCTCGGCGAGCCCGCGCTGACGGCTGAAGTCGACGAACACACCGGGGGTGGACATCACGGTCACACCACCGGCCAGCGCCAGCGAGCATTCGCCGCCGCGCAGCGCCTGGATCGCCGAGTGGAGGGCGACGAGCGAGGACGAGCAGGCGGTGTCGATGGTGACGGCCGGGCCCTCGAGCCCGAAGGTGTAGGCGAGTCGGCCCGAGATGACGCTCGCCGCGTTGCCCGTGCCCATGTGGCCTTCGAGGCCCTGCGAGTCGCCCAGCAGCAGCGACAGATAGTCCTGGCCGTTGGTGCCGACGAAGACACCGGCCGTGGAGCCGCGCAGCGTGGCCGGGTCGATGCCCGCCCGCTCGAACGCCTCCCACGACGTCTCCAGCAGCAGCCGCTGCTGCGGGTCCATGGCGAGGGCTTCCCTCGGCGAGATCCCGAAGAACGCCGGGTCGAAGTCGGCGGCGTCGTGCAGGAAGCCGCCCTCGCGGGCGTACGAGGTGCCCTCGACGTCCGGGTCCGGGTTGTAGAGCGAGGCCAGGTCCCAGCCGCGGTCGGTGGGCATGCCGGAGATGACGTCCGTACCGGACGCGAGCACCTGCCACAGCGCCTCGGGGGTGCGGACACCGCCCGGGAAGCGGCAGCTCATCGCGACGATCGCGATCGGATCGTCATCGGCGGCCGCCACCAGCGCGCCACCGGTGGTGGTGGCCGTGGCCGGTGCGCCGAGCAGTTCGGTGAACAGGTGGTCGGCGAGGGCGATCGGCGTCGGGTAGTCGTAGACGAGGGTGGCGGGGAGCCGCAGATCGGTGGCGGCGTTGAGGCCGTTGCGCAGTTCGACGGCGGTGAGCGAGTCGAAACCGATGTCGCGGAAGGCCCGTTCGGCGCTGATGTCGGACACATCGGCGTGGCCGAGCACGTCCGCCACGTGGGTCCGTACGAGATCCAGCAGCGCCCGGTGGCGCTCCGCCTCCGGCAGGCCGAGGAGCCGCTGAGCCAGCGCGGAGGCCGTCTCGACGGCCGCGTTCTCACTGCCTCCGACGACGGCCGCGTGCCGCACCTCCGGCAGGTCGGCCAGCAGCGGGCTGGGCCGCCCGGCCGTGAAGCCCGGGGCGAACCGGTCCCAGTCGACGTCGGCGACCGTCACGGCCGTGTCGCCCAGGTCGAGGGCGCGCCGCAGTGCGCCGAGCGCGAGGTCGGCGTCCATCGGCGGCATACCGGCGCGGCGCATGCGCTGCTCCAGCGCCTCGTCGGCGGCCATGCCGCCTGCGGCCCACGGGCCCCAGGCGATCGACGTGGCGGGCAGGCCCTCGGCGCGGCGCCGCTCGGCGAGCGCGTCCAGGGAGGCGTTCGCGGCGGCGTAGTTGGCCTGCCCCGCGGCGCCCACGGTGCCGCTGGTCGAGGAGAACAGCACGAACGCGGACAGGTCCAGGTCGCGCGTCAGCTCGTCCAGTGCGAGCGCGGCGTCGGCCTTCGCCCGCAGCACACCGCTGATGCGCTCGGGGGTCAGCGACTCCAGTACGCCGTCGTCCAGCACACCGGCCGCGTGCACCACGGCCGTCAGCGGCAACTCGGCGGGCAGCCCGGCCAGCAGCCCGGCCAGGGCCTCGCGGTCGGCCACGTCGCACGCGGCCACGGTCACGCGGGCGCCCGTCGCGGCGAGTTCGTCGCGCAGCTCGGCCGCGCCCGGCGCGTCGGGGCCACGGCGGCTGGTGAGCACCACGTGCTCGGCGCCGTTGTCGATCAGCCAGCGGGCCACGTGGGCACCCAGCGCGCCCGTACCGCCCGTCACCAGCACCGTGCCCCGAGCACTCCAGCTCTCGGACTCCGGCACCTGTCGTGCGGTGGCGTGCGCGTGCGCGAGCCTGCGGCCGAAGACGCCGGAGGCGCGGACGGCGATCTGGTCCTCGCCCCCCGCCCCGGCCAGCACCGACGCGAGCCGCGCCAGCACCCGGTCGTTCGGGGTCTCGGGAAGGTCGACCAGACCGCCCCAGCGGTCGGGCAGCTCCAGGGCCGCGCCCCGGCCCAGACCCCAGACCCGCGCCCGGGCCGGGTCCACGACCTCGCCCTGCCGCCCGATCGACACCGCGCCCCGCGTCGCGCACCACAGCGGCGCGTCGATCGCTGCGTCGCCGAGCGCCTGCACGAGCGCGGCCGTGGGCAGCAGGGCGTCGGCGTCCCCGGTGGCCAGCAGCGAGAGCACACCGGCGACGGCGTCGCCGTCGGCCACCGTACGCAGCTGCTCGGCGATGCCCGCGCGGTCCTCGGCCACCAGCGCGAGCTGCCGCACCTCGGCGCCGCGCTCGGTGAGCGTACGGACGACACCGGCCGTCCACGCGTCGTCCTGCCCGGCCGGTGTGACGACGAGCCAGACGCCGGACATACGGGACGCGGAACCCAGCGAGAGCGGCTTCCATGACACCTGGTACCGCCAGCCGTCGATACCAGCGGCGGCGACGAGGCCCGACACCGGCGCCTCGGGCCAGTAACGACGGTGCTGGAAGGCGTACGTGGGCAGGTCCACGCGGGACGCACCGGTCCCGGCGAAGTACGCCTCCCAGTCCGGCGCCACGCCACGGACGTGCGCCCGCGCAAGGGCGGCCGTCAGCGTCTCCGCCTCGGGGCGGCCCTTGCGGAGCGCGGCCACGAACGCCGCGTCGGCGCCGGTGGCACTTTCCTGGGCCATGGCGGTGAGCACACCGTCCGGGCCCAGTTCGATGAAGGTGGTGACGCCCTGCGCTTCGAGGGTCCGGACACCGTCGAGGAAGCGGACCGCCTCCCGGACGTGACGCACCCAGAAGTCCGGGCTGGTGATCTCCTCGGCGGAGACCAGCTCACCGGTGAGGTTGGAGACGATCGGGATGCGAGGCGCCTCGTACGTCAGCTCCTCGGCCACCTCACGGAACGCCTCCAGCATCCCGTCCATGCGCGGCGAGTGGAACGCGTGGCTGACCGCGAGCCGCTTGGTCTTGACGCCCTGCGCCTCGAAGCCCGCCGCGATCTCGACAGCAGCATCCTCATCGCCCGCGATGACCACGGACATCGGGCCGTTGAGGGCGGCGATGCTGACGCGCTCGGTGAGCAGCGGCGCCACCTCGTCCTCCGACGCCTGCACCGCGATCATCGCGCCACCAGCCGGAAGCGCCTGCATCAGACGGCCACGCGCCGCCACCAGCTTCGCCGCATCCTCGAGCGACAGCACACCCGCCACATGGGCAGCCGCCAGCTCACCGATCGAGTGCCCGGAGAGGAAGTCCGCACGCAGACCCCACGCCTCGACCAGCCGGAACAGCGCCACCTCAACCGCGAACAACGCGGGCTGAGTGAACGCCGTCCGGTCGAGCACCGAGGCGTCGTCCCCGAACAGCGCCGTCTTCAACGGCTTTTCGAGGTGCTGGTCCAGCGCGTCGCACACCGTGTCCAGCGCCTCCGCGAACACCGGATAGGCGTCATACAGCTCACGGCCCATCCCCAGCCGCTGGCTGCCCTGGCCCGTGAACAGGAACGCCACGTCGCCCTCGACCGCCGTGCCGTCGATGAGCCCCGGCGCCGACTCGCCCCGGGCCAGGGCGTCGAGCCCGCGCAGCAGGTCGTCGCGGCCGTCGGCGACCAGCACCGCGCGCTGGTCCAGCACGGCGCGGCCGGTGGACAGGGTGTGGGCGATGTCGGCCGGTTCGAGGGCGGGGTGGGCCGTGAGGTGGGCGTACAGCCGCTCGGCCTGAGCGCGCAGGGCGTCGGTGCCCTGCGCGGACAGCGCGTACGGCAGCACACCGGTCCCGTACCGCTCGGCCGGCCGCGACTCGTCGACGACTACGACCGGGGCCTGCTCGATGATGGTGTGCGCGTTGGTGCCGCTGATGCCGAACGAGGACACGCCCGCCCGGCGCGGACGGCCGGTCTCCGGCCACGCCTGCTGCTGAGTCAGCAGCGACACCGCGCCCGCCGACCAGTCGACGTGCGGCGACGGCTCGTCCACGTGCAGCGTGCGCGGCAGCAGGCCGTGGCGGATGGCCATGACCATCTTGATGATTCCGGCGACACCTGCGGCCGCCTGGGCGTGGCCGATGTTGGACTTGACGGAGCCGAGCCACAGGGGCAGGTCCGTGTCGCGGTCCTGGCCGTAGGTGGCGAGCAGCGCCTGCGCCTCGATCGGGTCGCCCAGCGTCGTCCCCGTACCGTGCGCCTCAACGGCGTCCACCTCGGCGGCGGACAGACCGGCACCGGCCAGCGCCTGCCGGATCACCCGCTGCTGCGACGGGCCGTTCGGCGCCGTCAGACCGTTCGACGCGCCGTCCTGGTTGACGGCCGAGCCCCGTACGACGGCCAGCACCTGGTGGCCGTTCTTCCGGGCGTCCGACAGCCGCTCGACGAGCAGCATGCCGACGCCCTCGCCCCAGCCCGTGCCGTCCGCACCGGAGGCGAACGCCTTGCAGCGGCCGTCCGCCGCGAGGCCGCCCTGGCGGCCGAACTCGGTGAAGTGGCCCGGCGTCGTCATCACGGTGACACCGCCCGCGAGGGCCATGGTGCATTCGCCCTGCCGCAGCGCCTGGATGGCCCAGTGCAGCGCGACCAGGGACGACGAGCAGGCGGTGTCGACGGTGACGGCCGGGCCTTCGAGGCCGAGGGCGTAGGCGATGCGGCCGGACATGACGCTGCCCGCGTTGCCCGTCATCACATGGCCCGCGACCTCCGCACCGGCCTGCTCGAGGCCCGCGTCGTAGCCGCTGTAGGCCGCGCCGACGAACACGCCGACCGAACGGCCCCGGAGCGCGTCCGGATCGATGCCGGCCCGCTCGAACACCTCCCAGGAGGTTTCCAGCAGCAGCCGCTGCTGCGGGTCCATGGCGAGCGCTTCACGCGGCGAGATGCCGAAGAAGGCCGCGTCGAAGAGGTCCGCGTCGTGCAGGAAGCCACCGCTGCGGGCGTAGTCGGACGGCGTCGCGTCGGCGTCCTCGTCCGCCCACTGGGCCTCCCAGTTGCGGTTGACGGGGAAGCCGGTGATCGCGTCCGCGTCCGTGGCCACGAGCTGCCACAGGTCCTCGGGCGAGCGCACATCGCCGGGGTAGCGGCAGCCCATGGCGACGATGGCGATCGGGTCGTCGGCGAGGGAGGCGGCGGGGGATGTTTCCGCCGCCTCCACCTGGTTGTCCTCGTCGGCGTCCGGGCCGAGGAGTTCGGCGCGCAGATGGTCCGCGAGGACGGCGGGGTTGGGGTAGTCGAAGACGATCGTGGTGGGCAGCTTGAGCCCGGTGGCTCCGGAGAGCCGGTTGCGCAGTTCGACGGCGGTGAGCGAGTCGAAGCCCAGCTCCTTGAAGGCCCGGCGCCCCTCGATGGCGTCGGCGGACGCGTGGCCGAGGGCCATGGCCACATGGGTGCGCACGAGGTCCAGCAGGGTCCGGCGGCGCTCGCTCGCGGAGAGCGCGCGCAGCCGCTGGGCCAGGGACGAGCCGGAGGCGGCGAGCGCACCCGCGGCGGTCCGCCGTCCGACGTTACGGATCAGCCCGCGCAGCAGGGCCGGAACCGGCCCCGAACCGGCGGCGGCACGCAGCGCCGCGAGGTCGAGACGGGCCGGGATCAGCGTGGTCCGGCCGGTACGGCAGGCGGTGTCGAACAGCGCCATGCCCTCGTCGTCGGACAGCGCGCCCATGCCGCTGCGGGCGAGCCGCAGCAGATCGGTCTCGGTCAGATCGCCGGTGATGCCACCGGACTGGGCCCACAGTCCCCACACCAGCGAGGTGGCGGGCAGACCGGTGGCGTGGCGGTGTGCGGCGAGCGCGTCGAGGAAGACATTCGCCGCCGCGTAGTTGGCCTGGCCCGCGCCGCCCAGCGTGCCCGCGATGGCGGAGAACAGGACGAACGCGGAGAGGGCGCGGCCACGCGTCAGCTCGTGCAGGTTCCAGGCCGCGTCCACCTTGGGGCGCAGCACGCGGTCCAGCTGCTCGGGCGTCAGGGTGGCGGCCGTGGCGTCGTCCAGCACACCGGCGGTGTGCACGACGGCCGTGAGCGGGTGCTCGGCCGGAATGGCGGCCAGGGTCGCGGCGAGGGCGTCGCGGTCCGCGGCGTCGCAGGCGGCGAGGGTGATCTCGGCGCCCTGCTCGCGGAGTTCGGCGGCCAGCTCGGCGGCGCCGTCGGCGTCCGCGCCGCGCCTGCTGGTGAGCAGCAGGTGGCGTACGCCGTGGTCGGCGACCAGGTGACGGGCGAGCAGACGGCCCAGGGCGCCGGTGCCGCCGGTGATCAGGACGGTGCCGTCGGCGTCGAACGCCGGGGCGACGGCGTCGGTGCGGTCCTCCGCCGACGCGCGGGCCAGGCGGGGCGCGAGGGCCTGGCCCGCGCGGACGGCCAGCTCGGGCTCTCCGGTGGCCAGGGCGTCGGGCAGGGTGGCCGTGGAGGTTTCGTCGAGGTCTACGAGGACGAAACGGCCCGGGTTCTCGGTCTCGGCGGAGCGCACCAGACCCCACAGCGGGGCGTGCGCCAGGTCGGTGACGTTCTCCTCCGGCCCGGCGGCCATCGCGCCCCGGGTGACGACCACGAGCCGCGCGTCCTCGAACCGGTCATCGGCCAGCCAGCCCCGCACCAGGGCCAGCGCGCGCTGCGCCTCCCGGTGCGCCGCCACGGCCATGTCCTCGTCCGGGCCGCCTTGCGCCAGGGGCGCGAAGGCGGCGAGCACCAGTTCCGGCGCGGCGATGTCGCCCAGCGCCGCCAGATCCGGTACGGAGGTGGCGGCCACGCCGCCCGCGACCAGCCCGAACGGGTCGTCGCCGAGGACGACGCGGCGCACGGCGGCGTCCGGCCCGGCCTCGGCGGCCTGCGCGGCGTGGGGTGCCTGCGGGACGATCCAGTCCAGGCGGAACAGGTTCTGCCACTGGTCGTTCGCGTCGCTGCCGAGGTCTTCGGGGAGCGGGCGGCAGCGCAGTCCGTCGATGGTGGCGACCGGCTCGCCCTCCGCGTCGGCCACCGCCAGGGTCACGGTGTCGGCTCCGGCCGACCCGATCCGTACGCGCAGCGCGGACGCGCCCTCCGCGTACAGGGAGACGCCCTGCCATTCCACGGCCGGCTGGGCGGCGTCCCCGTGGTCGTACAGGGTGTGCAGGGCGGCGTCCAGCAGCGCCGGGTGTATGGCGAACCGTTCGGCGCCGGGGTTGGCGTCCTCCGGCAGCCGGACTTCGGCGAACAGCTCGTCGCCGCGCCGCCAGGCGGCGTCGAGCCCCTGGAACAGCGGGCCGTGCCGCAGGCCTGCCTCGGCCAGTCGGCCGTAGACCGCGTCGGTCTCGATAGCCTCGGCGGCGGTCGGCGGCCACTCGGCCAGCTCGAACGACGGGCTCGGGGCGCCCGGGGCGAGCACACCGCTCGCGTTCCGCAGCCACGCCGCGTCGGAGGCGGCGTCCTCCGCACGGGAGGAGACGGTGAGCGAACGCCGTCCGGTGTCGTCCGGGGCGCCGACGGTGACCTGGAGCCGGACCCCGCCGCGTGCGGGCAGCACGAGGGGGGCGTGCAGGGTCAGCTCGTCGAGATGGTCACAACCGGCCTGGTCACCGGCCCGCACCGCAAGCTCGACGAACGCCGTACCCGGCACCACCACCGCACCACGCACCACATGATCAGCCAGCCACGGATGCGAATCCACACCCAGCCGACCCGTGAACAACAACCCGTCCGACTCCGCCAACGACACCGCCGCACCCAGCAACGGATGCCCCGCCGGCTCCAACCCCACCGACGCCACATCACCCACCGACACCGCACCCGGCTCCAACCAGAACCGCTCATGCTGAAACGCATACGTCGGCAAATCCACCCGACCAGCACCGGTCCCCGCAAAGAAACCAGCCCAGTCCACACCCACACCACGCACGAACGCCCGCGCGACAGCGGTCGTCAGCGACTCCACCTCGGAGCGCTCCTTGCGGCACACGGAGACGAACGCCGTTTCCTCACCGGAGACACACTCCTGCCCCATCGCAGAGAGCACGCCATCCGGGCCCAGCTCGATGAACGTGGAGACACCCTTGGCCTCCAACGCCCGCACACCATCATGGAACCGCACAGCCTCACGGACATGCCGCACCCAGAAATCGGCGATCGTGATCTCCTCGGTGGACACCACGGCGCCAGTCAGGTTGGACACGATCGGGATCGTCGGGGCCTCGTACGACAGCCCCTGCGCGACCTCGCGGAACGCCTCCAGCATCCCGTCCATACGCGGCGAGTGGAAGGCGTGGCTGACCGCGAGCCGCTTGGTCTTGACGCCCTGCGCCTCAAACGAAGCCGCAATCTCGACAGCAGCGTCCTCATCGCCCGCGATGACCACGGACATCGGCCCGTTCACGGCGGCGATGCTGACGCGCTCGGTGAGCAGCGGCGCCACCTCGCCCTCGGCGGCCTGAACGGCGATCATCGCGCCACCGGCCGGAAGCTCCTGCATCAACCGCCCACGCGCCGCCACCAACTTCGCCGCATCCGCCAGCGACAACACACCCGCCACATGCGCGGCGGCCAGCTCACCGATCGAGTGCCCGGACAGGAAGTCCGGCCTCACACCCCACGCCTCGACCAGCCGGAACAGCGCCACCTCGACCGCGAACAACGCAGGCTGCGTGAACCCCGTCTGGTCCAGCACCGCCGCGTCATCCCCGAACAGCACCGACTTCAACGGCCGCTCAAGATGCCGATCCAGCTCCGCACACACCGCATCCAGCGCCTCCGCGAACACCGGATACGCCCCGTACAGCTCACGGCCCATCCCCAGTCGCTGGCTGCCCTGCCCCGTGAACAGGAACGCCACCTTGCCCGGCACCGGCGAACCCTGCACCAGCCCCGGGGCGTCCCCGGCACCCGCCAGGGCGTCGAGTCCGGCCCGGAAGCCGTCGCGGTCGGACGCGACTAGCACCGCGCGGTGGTCGAAGGCGGACCGGGTGGTCGCGAGCGCGTGGGCGAGGTCGAGCGGGCGCAGGTCGGGGTGGTCCCGCACGTGCGCGGCCAGGCGCTCGGCCTGGGCGCGCAGCGCGGCGGCGCCACGTCCGGACAGGACCCACGGCAGCACGGCCGGGCTCACGGTGGGCGCCGAGGGGGCCTTGGCCGCTTCCGGCTCGGGTGCCTGCTCGATGATGGTGTGGACATTGGTGCCGCTGACGCCGAACGACGAGACGCCCGCGCGGCGCGGACGGCCGTCGGTCTGCGGCCACTCCCGCGCCTCCGTGAGCAGCGACACGTCCCCCGCCGACCAGTCGACGTGCGGCGTCGGTTCGTCGACGTGCAGGGTCTGCGGCAGCACACCGTGCCGCATCGCCATGACCATCTTGATGACGCCGCCGATTCCGGCGACGTTCTGGGTGTGGCCGATGTTCGACTTCAGCGAGCCGAGCCACAGCGGCCGCCCCTCCGGCCGCTCCTGGCCGTAGGTGGCGAGCAGCGCCTGCGCCTCGATCGGGTCGCCCAGCGTCGTCCCCGTGCCGTGCGCCTCCACCGCGTCCACGTCGGCCGGGGTGAGGCGGGCGTTCTCCAGGGCCTGGCGGATGACACGGCGCTGCGACGGGCCGTTCGGCGCCGTCAGACCGTTGCTCGCACCGTCCTGGTTGACCGCCGAGCCACGCACGACCGCCAGCACCTGGTGGCCGTTGCGGACCGCGTCCGACAGCCGCTCGACCAGCAGCACGGCAACGCCCTCGGACCAGCCGGTGCCGTCCGCCGACGCCGCGAAGGACTTGCAGCGGCCATCGGCGGACAGGCCGCGCTGACGGCTGAACTCCACGAACACATCGGGCGAAGCGAGCACGGTCGCGCCCGCCGCCAGCGCGAGCGAGCACTCGCTCTGCCGCAGCGCCTGGACCGCCAGGTGCAGGGCGACCGAGGACGACGAGCACGCGGTGTCGATGGTGGCGGCCGGGCCCTCCAGGCCGAAGGCGTAACTGAGCCGCCCGGACGCGACGCTGGAGGCGGTGCCGGTGAGCAGATGGCCCTCGACGCCCTCCGGCAGGTCGTACTCGCCCGCCCCGTACGCCTGCGTGGACGCGCCGACGAACACGCCGGTGCGGGAGCCGCGCAGCACCGCCGGGTCGATGCCCGCCCGCTCGAACGCCTCCCACGCCGTCTCCAGCAGCAGCCGCTGCTGCGGGTCCATCGCCAGCGCCTCACGCGGCGAGATGCCGAAGAACCCGGGGTCGAACTGGTCCGCGTCGTAGAGGAAGCCGCCGCCGCGGGCGTAGAACGTGCCCTCGCGCTCGGGGTCCGGGTCGTACAGCGACTCGATGTCCCAGCCGCGGTCGGTGGGGAACCCCGAGATGGCGTCGTGGCCGCCCGCGACGAGCTGCCACAGCTCCTCGGGGCTGCCGACACCGCCGGGGAACCGGCAGCTCATGCCGACGATCGCGATCGGCTCCCGGGATGCGTCGGTGAGCTGCTGGTTCTGCTTGCGCAGCCGCTCGGTTTCCTTCAGCGAGGCCCGCAGCGCGTCAACGAGCTTTTCGTTGGGGGATGTCATCGTGTCGTGTACTCCGTGCTTGGGCCGCGTCAGGATTCGGTGGCGTCGAGGCCGTCGAGGTCGAGCGCCATGTCGATGAGGTGCTGGACGTCCATGTCGTCGATGGACTCGGCGTCATCTTCGGCGCGGCTCGTGCCAGGGGTCGCTGCTTGCGGATCGGCGAGCTGGAGCAGCGTGTCCAGCAGACCGGCCTCCCGGATCCGGCTCATCGGGATGGTGGCCAGGGTGCGGCGCAGTGCGGCGTCCTGCGGATCGAGGTCCACATCAGCCGGGACGTGTCCCGGCTCCTCGGGCGCCAGTTGCTCCAGCAGATGCGCGGCGAGCGCGGCCGGGTTCGGGTAGTCGAAGACGAGGCTGGTGGGCAGCCGGAGGCCGGTGGCCGCGCTCAGCCGGGTGCGCAGTTCGACCGCGGTGAGCGAGTCGAAGCCCAGCTCGTTGAAGGCGCGTCCGGCGTCGACCTCGTCGGCCGAGGCGTGGCCGAGGGCGGTGGCCACATGGGTGCGCACCACCTCCAGCACCGCGTCCTCGCGGTCGCCCGCGGGAAGCCCCGCCAGCCGCTCGCGCAGCGCGGACGCGGCATCCGCCTCCGTCCCCTGGTTCGCCGACTCGCCCTCGGCGCCTTGGAGCAGGGCGCGGACACCCGGCAGGTCGTCGATCAGCGGGCGGGGGCGGGCGGCGGTGAAGGCCGGGGCGAAACGCTCCCAGTCGACATCGGCCACGGTCACGGCGGTCTCCCGGCGGGACAGCACCCGCTGGAAGGCGGCCATGTTCAGGTCCGGCGCCATCGGCGGCAGGCCACGGCGGCGCAGCTGCTCCCCGGCGTCGCCCTCGGCGGCCATGCCGCCCTCGGCCCATGGGCCCCAGGCCACGGACGTGGCGGTCAGGCCACGGGCGCGGCGCTGTTCGGCCAGCGCGTCGAGGAAGGCGTTTCCGGCCGCGTACGCGCCCTGGCCGCCGCTGCCCCACACCCCGGCGATGGAGGAGAAGAGCACGAACGCGTCGAGCGGTTCGGCGCCCTCCCCGAAGATGCCGTCGAGGTGGAGCGCTCCGGTGGTCTTCGCCGCCACGATCCGGGCGAACTCGGGGAGTTCGGTCCCGGTGCCGGGCTCCTGCGAGATGCCCGCCGAGTGCACCACGGCCCGTACGGGGGTGCCGTTGGCCGCCAGCTTCTCCACGAGCGCTTCCAGCGCCTCGCGGTCGGCCACATCGCATGCCTCGACGGTCACGGCGGTGTCGGTGCCGGACAGTCCGGCCACGATCTCGGCCGCGCCCGGGGCGTCCGGGCCCCGGCGGCTGAGCAGCACCAGCCGCTCGGCCCCGTTGCGGGCCAGCCAGTGCGCGACGTGCCGCCCCAGGGCGCCCGTGCCGCCGGTCACCAGCACGGTGCCGCGCGGCGTCCACGGCTCGGCGGCCCCGGTGGCCGCGTCGCGCGGGGCGGGTACGAGGCGGCGTACGAGGACCCCGCCGGAACGGAGCGCCACCTGGTCCTCGTCGCGGAGCGCGTCGGCCCCCGCGAGCACGCCCGCGAGCCGGTCCAGCGCCTTCGCGTCCAGCGTGTCCGGCAGGTCGACCAGACCACCCCAGCGCTCGGGCTGCTCCAGCGCCACGACCCGGCCGTAGCCCCAGACCTGGGCCTGGGTGACGCTGTGCAGCTCGTCGCCGGCGCCGGTCGAGACCGCGCCCCGGGTGACGCACCACAGCCGCGCCGGGGCGTCGCCGCCCTGCCGCGCCAGCGCCTCGGCCAGCGCCCCGGTCAGCGCGAGGCCGACCGGCACCGCCGGATGTTCCGGGTGCGGCCGCTCGTCCAGCGCCAGCAGCGACAGGACTCCGTCCACCGGGCCATCCGAGGCCGCTGTGAGGCGGGTGGCGAGGGCGCCGGGGTCGGTGTCCGCCACGTCCAGTTCGACGCGTACGACACGCACCCCGCGCCGCGCCAGATCGTCGGCCACGGCCGCGACCCGGGTGTCCTCGGCAAGGCTCGCGGGGACGACGGTCAGCCAGGTGCCGGTGGGGGCACCGGACGGGGCGTGCGGGCACGTCTTCCACGTCACGTTGTAGAGGCGGCCATCGGCGGCGGACTCTTCGCGCCGGGCGCGCCGCCACGACGACAGCGCGGGCAGCACCGTGCTGAGCGGCTGGTCGCCCTCGACGCGCAGCTCGGTGGCCAGCGACTCCCAGTCCTCGCGCTCCACGGCCTCCCAGAACCGCGCGTCCACCACGTCCACGGCGCCCTCGGCCGCCCCCTTGGGGGTGGTGTCGGGCCAGTAGCGGCGGCGCTGGAAGGCGTACGTGGGCAGCTCGACGCGGGACGCACCGGTCCCGGCGAAGTACGCCGCCCAGTCGACGGCGGCGCCCCGGACGTACGCCTGGGCGAGCGCCGTGGTGACGGCCTCGGCCTCGGGGCGGCCCTTGCGGAGCGCGGCCACGAACGCCGCGTCGGCGCCGGTGACACTCTCCTGGGCCATGGCGGTGAGCACACCGTCCGGGCCCAGCTCGACGAACGTGCTGACGCCCTGAGCCTCCAGGGTGCGTACGCCGTCCAGGAAGCGGACCGCTTCGCGGACGTGGCGCACCCAGAAGTCCGGGCTGGTGATCTCCTCGGCGGAGACCAGCTCACCGGTCAGATTCGACACGATGGGAATGCGCGGAGCCTCGTACGACAACCCCTCGGCCACCTCGCGGAAGGCGTCCAGCATCCCGTCCATGCGCGGCGAATGGAAGGCGTGGCTCACCGTGAGCCGCTTCGTCTTGCGACCCTGCGCCGCAAAGCCCGCCGCGATCTCCAGGGCCGCGTCCTCATCGCCCGCGATGACCACGGAGGTGGGCCCGTTGAGGGCGGCGATGCTGACGCGCTCGGTGAGGAGAGGCGCCACCTCGTCCTCGGCGGCCTGGACGGCGATCATCGCGCCACCGGCAGGCAGCTGCTGCATCAGACGGCCACGCGCGGCCACCAACTTCGCGGCATCCGCGAGCGACAGCACACCCGCCACATGCGCGGCGGCCAGCTCACCGATCGAGTGCCCGGACAGGAAGTCCGCCTTCACACCCCACGCCTCCACCAGGCGGAACAGCGCCACCTCGACCGCGAACAGCGCAGGCTGAGTGAACCCCGTCTGGTCCAGCACCGCCGCGTCATCCCCGAACAGCACCGTCTTCAAGGGCGTTTCGAGATTCGCGTCCAGTGCATCGCACACCGCGTCCAGCGCCTCGGCGAACACCGGATACGCCCCGTACAGCTCACGCCCCATCCCCAGCCGCTGGCTCCCCTGCCCCGTGAACAGGAACGCCACCCGGCCACCGGCCACCGAGCCCGTCACGAGCCCGGACGCATCGCGCCCCTCGGCCAGGGCGGTCAGCGCGTCGCCGGGGTGTTCGGCGCCCAGGCCGAGCAGTACGGCTCGGTGTTCCAGGGCGGAGCGGGAGGTGGCCAGGGAGTACGCCACGTCGAGCGGGCGCAGCTCGGGGTGGCCGTCCGCGTAGGCGTGCAGGCGTGTGGCCTGGGCCCGTAGCGCGTCCGCGTCGCGGGCCGAGACCGGCCAGGCGAGGACGGGCAGGGAGCGTTCCGGAGCGGACGACGAGACGGCATCGGCGGCCGGGGCCTGCTCGATGATCGCGTGCGCGTTGGTGCCGCTGAAGCCGAAGGACGACACGCCGGCGCGGCGCGGTCGGCCGTCGGTCTCCGGCCAGGGCCGGGCCTCGGTCAGCAGCTCGATGTCGCCCGCCGACCAGTCGACGTGCGGGGTCGGCTCGGTGACGTGCAGCGTCCGCGGCAGCGCGCCGTGCTGCATGGCCAGGACCATCTTCATGATTCCGGCGGCGCCCGCCACGGCCTGGGTGTGGCCGATGTTGGACTTCACCGAGCCGAGCCACAGGGGCCGCCCCTCGGGCCGGTTCCGGCCGTAGGTGGCGAGCAGCGCCTGCGCCTCGATCGGGTCGCCGAGGGACGTGCCGGTGCCGTGCGCCTCCACCGCGTCGACGTCGGTGGCCGACAGCCCGGCGGTGGCCAGGGCCTGCCGGATGACGCGCTGCTGGGAGGGCCCGTTGGGCGCCGTCAGACCATTGCTCGCACCGTCCTGGTTGATGGCGGTGGAGCGCAGGAGGGCAAGCACCGGGTGGCCGTTCCTGCGGGCGTCGGAGAGCCGTTCCACGAGGAACAGGCCCACGCCCTCGGCCCAGTTGGTGCCGTCCGCGTCACCGGAGAACGCCTTGATCCGGCCGTCGGCGGCCAGTCCGCGCTGGCGGCTGAACTCCAGGAACGCGCCGGGGGTCGACATGACCGTCACAGCACCCGCGAGCGCGAGCGAGCATTCGCCGTTGCGCAGCGCCTGCGCGGCCAGGTGCAGGGCCACCACTGAGGACGAGCAGGCGGTGTCGACGGTGAGGGCGGGCCCTTCGAGCCCGAAGGCGTAGGAGAGGCGGCCGGACGCCACGCTGGAGGAGTTGCCGGTGCCCAGGTGGCCTTCGAGGCCCTGCGGCTCGTTGAGCCACAGCGTCAGATAGTCCTGGTCGTTGGAGCCTACGTAGACGCCGGTCCGGCTGCCGCGCAGCGTCGCGGGGTCGATCCCGGCCCGCTCGAACGCCTCCCACGAGGTCTCCAGCAGCAGCCGCTGCTGCGGGTCCATGGCCAGCGCCTCACGCGGCGAGATCCCGAAGAACGGGGCGTCGAAGTCGGCGACGTCGTGCAGGAAGCCGCCCTCGCGGGTGTAGCTGGTGCCTTCGCGGTCCGGGTCGTCGCTGTAGAGGGTGGCGAGGTCCCAGCCGCGGTCGGCGGGGAACGGGGTGATCGCGTCGTCGCCCGCGAGCAGCAGTTGCCACAGCTCCTCGGGCGACCGTACGCCACCGGGGAAACGGCAGCTCATCGCGACGATCGCGATCGGGTCGTCCTGGTCGTCCTGGTCGGCCGCGGTGGTCACCTGGTCGGGCACGGTCGCCTCGGCCCGGTCTCCGATGATCTCGTCCCGCAGATGGCCCACCAGGGCGGCCGAGGTCGGGTAGTCGAAGACGAGGGTCGGCGGCAGCCGCAGCCCGGTCGCCTCGCGCAGGAGGTTGCGCAGTTCGACGGCGGTGAGCGAGTCGAAGCCCAGGTCCTTGAACGCCCGGCCCTCATCGACGGCCTGCGGTCCCGCATGGCCGAGGACGGCGGCCACCTGCGTACGGACCAGGTCCAGCAGCAGCCGGTCCTGCTCGGCCGCGCTCAGCCCGGCCAGCCGCTCCGCCAGCCCGGCCGCGCCGCCCGCGGCGGTGTCCACCGCGCGCCGCACCGGCACCCGGACCAGTCCGCGCAGCACCGGCGCGAGCGTGCCCGCGGCGGCCTGGGCGCGCAGCGCCACGGCGTCCACCCGCATCGGGGCGGTTGTCGCCTCGCCGCCGGCGAGGGCCGCGTCCAGCAACGCCAGGCCCTCCTCCGGGGTCAGCGGCGGCAGTCCGGCGCGCCGCATCCGCGCGACGTCGGCCTCGTCCAGGCCACCGGCCATGCCGGCGCCCGCCCAGGGGCCCCAGGCGAGCGCGACGGCCGGAAGTCCCTCGGCGCGGCGGCGGATGGCCAGGGCGTCGAGGAACGCGTTGGCGGCCGCGTAGTTGCCCTGTCCGGGGGTGCCGAACACGCCCGAGGCGGACGAGAACAGCACGAACGCCGTCAGGTCCAGCTCGCGGGTCAGCTCGTGGAGGTTCCACGCCGCGTCCACCTTCGGGCGCAGGACGTGGGCGACGCGCTCGGGCGTCAGCGAGCCGATCACACCGTCGTCGAGTACGCCCGCCGTGTGGACGACGGCCGTCAGCGGGTGCTCGGCCGGGACGGTGGCGAGGGTCGCCGCGAGCGCGTCCCGGTCGGCCACATCGCAGGCCGCCCAGTGTGCTTCGGCGCCCAACTCGGCCAGCTCTGCTGCCAGTTCGGGCGCTCCCGGCGCCCGGTCGCCACGGCGGCTCACCAGCAGCAGGCGTCGTACGCCGTGCTGGGCGGCCAGATGACGGGCCACCAAGCCGCCCAGCGTGCCGGACGCGCCGGTGACCAGCACCGTGCCGTCCGTGCTGAACACGTCCGTGTGATCGGTGTTCACGGCCCGCACGCGGGCCAGCCTCGGCACGCGGGCCACGCCCGCACGCACCGCGAGCTGCTCCTCGCCCGCCGCCAGCGCCGCCGGAAGCGCCGCGAGCGACGAGCTGTGACCGTCGGTGTCCAGGAGGATGAAGCGGTCCGGGTTCTCGGCCTGCGCCGTACGCAGCAGACCCCACGCGGCGGCCTGCGCCGGGTCGCGTAGGGGCTCGCCCCCGCCCCGGGTCAGGAACACCAGCCGCGAAGCGGCGAACCGCTCCTCGGCCAGCCACGCCTGGGCCAGGCCCAGCGCCCCGACCGTGGCCTGACGCACCGCGTCCGGCACCGCGTCGCCCTCGGTGGAGGGCGCCACGAACACGTAGTCCGGTACGGCCGCGCCAGAGGCGACCGCCTCGGTCAGCGCCGCGAGATCCGCGTACGCCGCGATCTCGGCGCCCAAGGCACCGGCGTCGCCGAGCACGGCCCACTGGCCGCCGCGGGACGCACCCGGGGTCGTCCCGGTCGCCGGCTCCGTCCACTCCACCCGGAACAGCGACTCGTGGTACGCCGCCCGCGCGGCCCGCACCTGCTCGTCCGATACGGCGCGCAGGACCAGCGAGTCCACGGCGGCGACCGGCGCACCGGAGGTGTCCGCGATCTCCAGCCGGACACCGTCCGCGCCCCGCAACTCCAGCCGCACGCGCAGCGCCGAAGCGCCACTCGCGTACAGCGACACCCCGCTCCAGGCGAACGGCAGCCGCCCCTGGCTCTCGCCGTCGCCCAGACCGTCCAGCCCGAGCGCGTGCAGCGCGGAGTCGAGCAGCGCCGGGTGCAGCCCGTACGCCTGCGCGTCGGCCGCGACGGCCTCCGGCAGCCGGACCTCGGCGAACAGCTCGTGACCGCGCCGCCAGGCGGCGTCGAGCCCCTGGAACACCGGGCCGTAGCGCAGCCCGCCGTCCGCCAGGGCCTCGTACAGCTCCTCGGTACGGGCCGCCTCGGCGTCCTGCGGCGGCCACTGGGCCAGCGCGAACGACGGCCGGGGCACGCCCGCGACCACCGCACCACTGGCGTGGCGCGTCCACGGCTCCTCGGCCGGGGCGTCCTCGGCGCGGGACAGCACAGCGACGGACCGCCGTCCGGTGTCGTCCGGGGCGCCGACGGTGACCTGGAGCCGGACCCCGCCGCGTGCGGGCAGCACGAGGGGGGCGTGCAGGGTCAGCTCGTCGAGATGGTCACAACCGGCCTGGTCACCGGCCCGCACCGCAAGCTCAACGAACGCGGTACCCGGCACCACCACCGCACCACGCACCACATGATCAGCCAGCCACGGATGCGAATCCACACCCAACCGACCCGTGAACAACAACCCATCCGACTCCGCCAACGACACCGCCGCACCCAGCAACGGATGCCCCGCCGGCTCCAACCCCACCGACGCCACATCACCCACCGACACCGCACCCGGCTCCAACCAGAACCGCTCATGCTGAAACGCATACGTCGGCAAATCCACCCGACCAGCACCGGTCCCCGCAAAGAAACCAGCCCAGTCCACACCCACACCACGCACAAACGCCCGCGCGACAGCGGTCGTCAGCGACTCCACCTCGGAGCGCTCCTTGCGGCACACGGAGACGAACGCCGTCTCCTCACCGGAGACACACTCCTGCCCCATCGCAGAGAGCACGCCATCCGGGCCCAGCTCGACGAACGTGGAGACACCCTTGGCCTCCAACGCCCGCACACCATCATGGAACCGCACAGCCTCACGGACATGCCGCACCCAGAACTCCGGGCTGGTGATCTCCTGCGAGGAGACGACATCCCCGGTGAGGTTGGAGACGATCGGGATGCGCGGAGCCTCGTACGACAGCCCCTCGGCCACCGCACGGAACGCCTCCAGCATCCCGTCCATACGCGGCGAGTGGAAGGCGTGGCTGACCGCGAGCCGCTTGGTCTTGACGCCCTGCGCCTCAAAAGCAGCGGCGACCTTCAGAGCCGCGTCCTCATCACCCGAGATGACCACCGACGACGGGCCATTCAACGCGGCGATGCTCACCCGCTCGGTGAGCAGCGGCGCCACCTCGTCCTCCGACGCCTGCACCGCGACCATCGCGCCACCGGCCGGAAGCTCCTGCATCAACCGCCCACGCGCCGCCACAAGCGTGCACGCGTCCGCAAGCGACAGCACACCCGCCACATGCGCGGCGGCCAGCTCACCGATCGAGTGCCCGGAGAGGAAGTCCGGCCTCACACCCCACGCCTCGACCAGCCGGAACAGCGCCACCTCGACCGCGAACAACGCAGGCTGCGTGAACCCCGTCTGATCCAGCACCGCCGCGTCATCCCCGAACAGCACCGACTTCAACGGCCGCTCAAGATGCCGATCCAGCTCCGCACACACCGCATCCAGCGCCTCCGCGAACACCGGATACGCCCCGTACAGCTCACGCCCCATCCCCAGCCGCTGGCTGCCCTGCCCCGTGAACAGGAACGCCACCTGTCCGCCGGCCACCGGGCCCTCGGCGAGCCCTGGTGCGGACTCGCCCCGCGCCAGGGCGTCCAGGGCGTGCCGTAGCGCGTCGCGGTCGGTGCTCACGATGGCCGCGCGGTGGTCCAGGGCGGCCCTGCCGGTGGCGAGGGAGTAGCCGATGTCGGCGGCGCCGAGGGCGGGGGCGCGGTCGAGGTGAGCGGCGAGGCGGCGGGCGTTCTCGCGCAGCGCCGTCTCCGTCTTGGCGGACAGGAGCCACGGCAGGACTGCGGGGGTGACGGCGGCCGGAGCGTCGTTCTCCGTGGCCTCCGGCTCCGGGGCCTGCTCCAGGATGGTGTGGGCGTTGGTGCCGCTCACGCCGAAGGCGGAGATACCGGCCCGGCGCGGCCGCCCGGTGTCCTCCCACGGCCGGGCCTCCGTGAGCAGCGACACGTCACCCGCCGACCAGTCGACGGTCGGGGACGGCTGGTCGACGTGGAGGGTCCGGGGCATGACCCCGTGCCGTATCGCCATGACCGTCTTGATGACGCCCGCGACACCGGCCGCCGCCTGGGTGTGGCCCAGGTTGGACTTGAGCGAGCCCAACCACATCGGCCGCCCCTCCGGCCGGTCCTGGCCGTAGGTGGCGAGCAGCGCCTGCGCCTCGATCGGGTCGCCCAGCGTCGTACCCGTGCCGTGTGCTTCGACCATGTCGATCTCGGCGGCGGACAGCCGGGCGTTCTCCAGGGCCTGGCGGATGACGCGCTGCTGCGACGGGCCGTTCGGCGCCGTCAGACCGTTCGACGCACCGTCCTGGTTGACCGCCGAGCCCCGTACGACCGCCAGCACCTGGTGGCCGTTGCGGACCGCGTCCGACAGCCGCTCCACCAGCAGGACGCCGACGCCCTCGGACCAGCCGGTGCCGTCCGCCGACGCCGCGAAGGACTTGCAGCGGCCGTCGGGGGCGAGGCCGCGCTGACGGCTGAACTCCACGAACACATCGGGGTTGGGCATCACGGTGACGCCGCCGACCAGGGCGAGCGAGCATTCGCGCTGACGCAGCGCCTGGGCCGCCCAGTGCAGGGCGACCAGCGACGACGAGCAGGCCGTGTCGATGGTGGCGGCCGGGCCCTCGAGGCCGAAGGTGTAGGCGATGCGGCCGGACAGCACGCTGGTGGCGCCGCCGGTGAGCATCAGCCCTTCCAGCTCTTCCGCGGCGCCCTGGATGTCGGAGCCGTAGCCCATGGCCGCGGCGCCCACGTACACGCCGGTGCGGCTGCCGTGGACGGAGGCCGGGTCGATTCCGGCACGTTCGAAGGCTTCCCAGGAGGTTTCCAGCAGCAGCCGCTGCTGCGGGTCCATGGCCAGCGCCTCGCGCGGCGAAATGCCGAAGAATCCGGGGTCGAAGTCGGCGACGCCGTCGAGGAATCCGCCGCCGCTGTTGTAGAAGGTGCCCTTGCGGTCGGGGTCCGGGTCGGCGAGTCCTTCGATGTCCCAGCCGCGGTCGGCGGGGAATCCGGAAATGGCGTCGCCGCCCTCGTCGACGAGCCGCCACAGGTCCTCGGGGGAGCCGATGCCGCCGGGGAAGCGGCAGCTCATCGCGACGATCGCGATGGGTTCCTGCGCGTCCGCCTCCACCTCGGTCAGGCGGCGACGGGCCCGGCGCAGCTCAGTGGTCATCCACTTCAGATTGTCGAGCAGCTTTTCTTCGTTCGCGCTAGCCACGAAAACGTCACCTCCTGAGGTCAGTGGAAATGTGAGCGGTCATCACGTCAGGACCTTCCGAATTCATTGTTGATGAGGTCGAAGATGTCTTCGGCCGAGGCGGATTCGATATCGAGGTCATCGTCGTCGGTACCGTCCGCGGCCGCCTCGTTCTCCGTCTCGTGCCATGTCCGCAGCAGCGCTTCGAGTCGCGCCGTGACCCGCTCGCGTTCCGCCTTGTCGTCGGGAACGTGGGAGAGGGTGAATTCCAGCTTGTCGATTTCCGCGAGGGCCGGGAGTTCCGGGGTGGTGTCCTCGCCGAGGAGGTCGGCGCGCAGCTGGTCGGCGAGCACGCTGGGCGTGGGGTGGTCGAAGACCAGGGTGGCGGTGAGCCGGAGCCCGGTCGCGGCGCCCAGCCGGTTGCGGAGTTCGACGGCGGTGAGGGAGTCGAAGCCCAGCTCCTTGAACGCCCGGCCCGCCTCGATGGCCGTGGTGTCGTCGTGTCCGAGGACGGCGGCGACCTCCGTGCGTACGAGGTCGAGCAGCACGCGGTCGGCCTCGGGGCCGGTGAGCCCCGCCAGCCGCTCCCGCAGCGCCTCCGCCGGGTCGTCGGCCGGGCCGTCCTCAGCGGGGTCCGTCGCGGCGAGGGCGTTGCGGACCTCGGGCAGGTCGGCGATGAGCGGACGGGGGCGGGCCGCGGTGAAGGCGGGGGCGAAGCGGTCCCAGTCGACGTCGGCGACGGCGATCGTGGTCTCACCCCGCTCCAGCGCCTGCTGGAGGGCGGCGATGGCGGACCGCGGGGCCATGACCGGCAGTCCGCGGCGGCGCAGCTGCTCGGCCGCCTCGTCGTCGGCGACGAGCCCGCCGTCCGCCCACGGGCCCCAGGCCACGGAGGTGGCGGCGGCGCCACGGGCGCGGCGCTGTTCGGCGAGCGCGTCCAGGTGGGCGTTGGCCGCGGCGTACGCGCCCTGGCCACCGCTGCCCCACACCCCGGCGATGGAGGAGAAGAGCACGAACGCGTCGAGGTCGGTGTCGCCGAGCAGCGCGTCCAGGTGGGTGGCGCCCGCGACCTTCGCGGCGACCACGTCGGCGACATCGGCCGGTGTGGTGTCCGCGAGCGGCGCGAACTGCCCGGCGCCCGCGGTGTGCACGACGGCGGTGAGCGGGTGGCCGGGGTGTTCGTCCCGGATGCGATCCAGCAGCACGGCCAGCGCCTCCCGGTCGGTGACATCGCAGGCGGCGACGGTCACCTCGGCGCCCAGCGCGGTCAGTTCGGCCGTCAGCTGGTCGGCGCCGGGGGCCTGCGGTCCGCGGCGTCCGGCCAGCACGAGGTGGTCGGCGCCGCTCGTAGCCAGCCAGCGGGCGACGTGCGCGCCCAGCGCCCCGGTGCCGCCGGTGACCAGCACCGTGCCACGGGGCCGCCACGGCTCGGCATGCCCCGTGACGGACTCCGCGTGGGCGAGCCTGCGGGCCAGCACTCCGGCCGTACGGATCGCGAACTGGTCCTCGTGGGCCTCGCTGCCGTGTCCGCCGAGCACGCCCGCGAGACGGTCGGCGGTGCGTTCGTCGAGGGTCGCGGGCAGGTCGACCAGGCCGCCCCAGCGCTCGGGGTGCTCCAGGGCGACCACCCGTCCCAGGCCCCACACCTGCGCCTGTGCGGTGCTGCGCGGGGGCTCGGAGGCTGCGGTGGACACCGCGCCGGTCGTGGCGCACCACAGCGGGGCGTCCACGCCCGCGTCGCCGAGGGCCTGCACCAGCACGCCGGTGCGCAGCAGCCCGGTGAGCGCGGCGCCGTGTTCGGGGTGCGGGTGCTCGTCCAGGGCGAGCAGGGACAGCACGCCGTGGACGGGGGCACCGGCCGCGGCCCGGCGGACGCGGTCGGCGAGCGCGTCCCGGTCGAGGTCCGCGCCACTGGCCATGCTGATCCGCCGGATGTCGGCGCCCCGTTCGGCCAGCGCGTCGAGCAGGGTCCGTACGGTGGCGGCGTGGCCGTCCGGTTCGGCGACCAGCCACACCCCGGGGGCCGCGGCGAGACGCGGCTCTTCCAGCGGCTTCCAGGTGACGCGGTAGCGCCAGCCCTCGATCGCGGACTGCTCGCGCTCGCGGCGCCGCCACGCGGACAGGGCCGGGAGCAGCGCGCTCAGCGGCTGGTCCACATCGAGGCGCAGGGTGTCCGCCAGCGAGGCGAGGTCGTCGCTCTCGACCGCGTCCCAGAAGCGGGCACCGGCCGCGTCGGTGGTCGTGCCGGGCGTGTTCCGCGCGGCGCCGTCGAGCCAGTAGTGGCGCCGCTGGAACGCGTACGTGGGCAGGTCGACGCGGTGCGCGCCGGTCCCGGCGAACAGCGCCTCCCAGTCCAGCGCCACGCCCCGGACGTGCAGGGCGGCGAGGGCGCCGGCCAGGGTTTCCGTCTCGGGGCGCCCGCCGCGCAGCACGGGTACGAAGGCCACATCATCGGCGCCGTCGTCGGTGACACAGTCCTGCGCCATGGCGGACAGCACACCGTCCGGGCCGAGTTCGACGTATGTGGTGACGCCCTGGGCCTCCAGGGCGCGGACGCCGTCGAGGAAGCGGACGCAGTGGCGTACGTGGCGCACCCAGTAGTCGGATCCCATGCCCAGCTCGTCGGTCACCGGCCGCCCGGTGACGGTCGAGAGGACCGGGATGCGCGGAGCGCTGTACGTGAGGCCCTCGGCGACCTTGCGGAAACCGGCGAGCATGCCGTCCATGTGCGGGGAGTGGAAGGCGTGGCTGACCGCGAGCCGCTTCGTCTTACGACCCTGCGCCTCGAAGGACGCAGCGATGTCCAGAGCCGCGTCCTCGTCGCCCGCGACGACCACCGATGTGGGGCCGTTCACGGCGGCGATGCTGACGCCGTCGGTGAGCAGCGGCGCCACCTCGTCCTCCGTGGCCTGCACCGCGATCATCGCGCCACCGGCCGGAAGCTCCTGCATCAGACGGCCACGGGCGGCCACCAGCTTCGCGGCGTCCGCGAGCGACAGCACGCCCGCCACATGGGCGGCGGCCAGCTCGCCGATGGAGTGCCCGGCGAGGACATCGGGCCGCAGCCCGGCGGCCTCGGCCAGCCGGAACAGTGCCACCTCGACCGCGAACAGGGCGGGCTGGGTGAAGGCCGTCCGGTCCAGCAGCTCCTTGTCGGCGCCGAACAGCACGTCGTACAGCGGCCGTTCGAGGTGCCGGTCCAGTTCGGCGCAGACCGCGTCCAGCGCCTCGGCGAACACCGGGCTGGCCTCGTACAGCTCACGTCCCATGCCGAGCCGCTGGCTGCCCTGCCCGGTGAAGAGCACGGCCGTACGGCCTTCGGCGGGCGAACCCTGGACCAGCTGCGCGGCCGACTCGCCGCGCGCGAGGGCCGCGAGGCCCGCGAGCAGCCGGTCCCGGTCGGGGCCGAGGACCACCGCGCGGTGTTCGAGCGCGGACCTGGTGGTGGCCAGCGAGTACGCCACGTCCACGGCGTCGAGCGCCGGGTCGGCGGCGACGTGGGCGCGCAGCCGCTCGGCCTGGTCGCGCAGGGCGTCGGTGGATTTGGCCGACAGCGGCCAGGCGAGCTGCTCCGGCCGTACGACGGGACGCCGCGCCGCGCCTTCGGCCGCCTCGTCGTGCTCCGGGGCCTGCTCCAGCACCGTGTGGGCGTTGGTGCCGCTGAAGCCGAACGAGGACACGCCCGCCCGGCGCGGACGGCCGGTCTCCGGCCACCGCGTCTGCTCCGTCAGCAGTGACACCGCACCCGCCGACCAGTCGACGTGCGGCGACGGCTCGTCCACGTGCAGGGTCCGCGGCAGCACCCCGTGGCGCATGGCCATCACCATCTTGATGATGCCCGCGACACCGGCCGCGGCCTGGGTGTGGCCGATGTTGGACTTGATGGCGCCCAGCCACAGCGGCCGGTCCGGGTCCCGCTCCTGCCCGTACGTGGCCAGCAGCGCCTGCGCCTCGATCGGGTCGCCGAGCCGGGTGCCGGTGCCATGCGCCTCGACGGCGTCCACCTCGGCGGCCGACAGGCCCGCACCGGCCAGCGCCTGGCGGATGACCCGCTGCTGGGCGGGGCCGTTGGGGGCCGTCAGACCGTTGCTCGCACCGTCCTGGTTGATCGCGGAACCCCGGACGACGGCGAGCACCGGGTGGCCGTTGCGGCGCGCGTCCGACAGCCGCTCGACGAGCAGCATGCCGACGCCCTCGCCCCAGCCGGTGCCGTCCGCACCGGCCGCGAACGCCTTGCAGCGGCCGTCGGCGGCCAGCCCGCGCTGACGGCTGAACTCGATGTACGCGCCGGGGCTCGACATGACCGTCACCCCGCCCGCGAGCGCGAGCGAACACTCGCCCTGCCGCAGCGCCTGGATCGCCCAGTGCAGCGCCACCAGCGAGGAGGAGCAGGCCGTGTCGACGGTGACCGCCGGGCCCTCCAGACCGAAGGTGTAGGCGAGCCGGCCGGACACCACGCTCGCCGCGTTGCCCGTGCCGAGGTAGCCCTCGACGCCCTCCGGGACGGTGTGCAGGGAGGCGTCGTAGTCCTGACCGTTGGATCCGACGAAGACACCGGCCGAGGTGCCGCGCAGTGTCGCCGGGTCGATGCCCGCCCGCTCGAAGGCCTCCCAGGAGGTCTCCAGCAGCAGCCGCTGCTGCGGGTCCATGGCCAGCGCCTCACGCGGCGAGATCCCGAAGAACGCGGCGTCGAACCGTCCCGCGTCGTACAGGAAGCCACCCTCGCGGGCGTAGAAGGTGCCCCGCTTGTCGGGGTCCGGGTCGTACAGCGCGTCCAGGTCCCAGCCCCGGTCCGCCGGGAACCCGGCGATCGCGTCCCCGCCCGCCGTCAGCAGCTGCCACAGCTCCTCGGGGGTGGTGACACCGCCCGGGAAACGGCAGCTCATCGCGACGATCGCGATCGGATCGTCGTCGACCGAAGCCATGCCGACCGGTGCGGATTCGGTGGCGACGGCCTCGGAGGCCACGAGTTCGGCCCGCAGATAACCCGCCAGCGCGGTGGCCGTCGGGTAGTCGAAGACCAGGGTCGCGGGCAGCTTGACGCCGCTCGCCGCGCCGAGCCGGTTGCGCAGCTCGACGGCCGTGAGCGAGTCGAAGCCCAGCTCCCCGAAGGCCCGGTCGGCGCCCACCGATTCGGTGCCGTCGTGGCCGAGGACCGCGGCCACCTGCGTACGGACCAGGTCCAGCAGCAGCCGGTCCCGGTCTGCCTCGCCCAGCCCGGCCAGCCGCGCGGCGAGCGACGAGGCGTCAGAGGTGTCCCGTCGCGGCTCCGCCACCTCCGCCACGTCGGCCACGTCGGCGATGAGGCGGCTCGGCCGTACGGCGGTGAAGTCCGTTGCGAACCGGGCCCAGTCGATGTCCGCGACGGCCACCGCCGCGTCGTCCAGGTCCAGCACCCGCTGCAGGGCGGCCATCGCCCGCCCGGCGTCCATCGGCGGCAGCCCGCCATGGCGCAGCCGCTGCTCCAGCGCGTCGTCCGCCACCATGCCGCCCTCGGCCCACGGGCCCCAGGCGATCGACGTGGCGGGCAGGCCCTCGGCGCGGCGCCGCTCGGCGAGCGCGTCCAGGGACGCGTTGGCGGCCGCGTAGTTGGCCTGGCCCGCAGCGCCGAACGTGCCGCTGATCGAGGAGAACAGTACGAACGCCGACAGGTCCAGCTCGCGCGTCAGCTCGTCCAGATGCGCCGCGGCGGTCACCTTGGCGCGCAGTACGGCCGTGAAACGCTCGGGAGTGAGCGCGTCGAGTACGCCGTCATCCAGCACGCCCGCCGTGTGGAAGACGCCGGTCAGCGGCAGCTCCTCCGGGAGCCCGGCCAGCAGCCGCGCGAGCGCGTCCCGGTCGGCCGCGTCGCAGGCGGCCACCGTCACGCGGGCGCCGGAAGCGGTGAGTTCGTCGCGCAGCTCGGCGGCGCCGGGGGCGTCCGGGCCACGGCGGCTGGTGAGCACCACATGCTCGGCGCCGTTCGCCACCAGCCAGCGCGCCACCCGTGCGCCCAGGGCGCCCGTACCGCCCGTGACCAGGACGGATCCCGCGCCCGGCCGCCAGGAGCCACCGGACGACGCGGGCGCCGAGGCCCGTACGAGACGGCGCCCGAACACACCCGACGCACGCACCGCGACCTGGTCCTCGCCACCGGCCCCGGCCAGCACCTCCGCCAGCCGCGCCACCGCACGCTCATCGGGCGCACCGGGAAGGTCGACCAGACCGCCCCAGCGCTCGGGCAGCTCCAGCGCCGCCACCAGGCCCAGCCCCCACAGCTGCGCCTGGTCCGGGCCGACCGCCCCGTCCGAACGCCCCACGGCCACCGCGCCCCGCGTGGCCACCCACAGCGGCGCGCCGATGCCCGCGTCGCCCAGGGCCTGCGTCAGCGCGGCCGTCCGCAGGAGGCTGTCGCCCTCGGCGAGGGCCAGCAGGGACACCACACCGGCCACGGCGTCGTCGCCGACCGCCGAGGTGAGGTGTGTGGCGACCGCGGCACGGTCGGCGTCGGCGGTCAGCTCGACCTGCGTCACCTCCACGCCGCGGTCGGTCAGCATCCGTACGAGAGCGGTGGCCCAGACGGGCTCGCCGGTCGTCTCCGCCGGGGTGACCACCAGCCAACGGCCGCTGAGCGGCGCGGCGGTGGAACGGTCGGACACCGGCTTCCACGACACCCGGTAGCGCCAGCCGTCCACGGCCGAACGCTCCGCCTGCTGCCGCCGCCACGACGACAGCGCGGGCAGCAGCGCCTCCAGCGCCCCGTTGTCCTCGCCGCCCAGGTCGAGGGTGGCGGCGAGCGCATCGAGGTCTTCCCGCTCCACGGCCTCCCAGAAGCGGGCGTCCACCGTGTCCTGGGGTGTGGCGGTGGGCGTCGTGATGTCCAGCCAGTAGCGGCGGCGCTGGAAGGCGTACGTCGGAAGCTCCACGCGCCGCGCGCCGGTCCCGGCGTAGAACGCCGCCCAGTCGGGCGCGCTCTGACGCACCCGCACCCCGGCGAGGGCGCCGGTCAGCGTCTCGGGCTCGGCGCGGCCGCCGCGCAGGGCGGAGAGGAAGGCGGCGGTGTCGCCCTCGATGAGGCAGTCCTGCCCCATGCCGGAGAGCACGCCGTCGGGGCCGAGTTCGAGGTACGTGGTGACGCCCTGGGCTTCGAGCGTGCGGATGCCGTCGAGGAAACGGACGGCCTCGCGGACGTGGCGCACCCAGAAGTCAGGCGCCGCGATCTCCTCGGCGGAGACGACGGCACCGGTCAGGTTCGACACGATCGGGATGCGCGGGGCCTCGTACGACAGCCCCTGCGCGACCTCACGGAACGCCTCCAGCATCCCGTCCATGCGCGGCGAGTGGAACGCGTGGCTGACCGCGAGCCGCTTGGTCTTGACGCCCTGCGCCTCGAAAACGTTCGCGATCTGCACGGCGGCGTCCTCATCACCCGCGATGACCACGGAGGTGGGCCCGTTGAGGGCGGCGATGCTGACGTGCTCGGTGAGCAGCGGCGCCACCTCGTCCTCGGCTGCCTGGACGGCGATCATCGCGCCACCGGCCGGAAGCTCCTGCATCAGACGCCCACGCGCCGCCACCAACTTCGCCGCGTCCGCGAGCGACAGCACACCCGCCACATGCGCGGCGGCCAGCTCACCGATCGAATGGCCCGAGAGGAAGTCCGGACGCACACCCCACGCCTCGACCAGCCGGAACAGCGCCACCTCGACCGCGAACAACGCAGGCTGGGTGTAACCGGTCCGGTCGAGCACCGAGGCGTCAGCCCCGAACAGCACCGACTTCAGCGGTGTTTCGAGGTGCTGGTCCAGCGCGTCGCACACCGTGTCCAGCGCCTCCGCGAACACCGGGTAGGCGTCATACAGCTCACGCCCCATCCCCAGCCGCTGGCTGCCCTGGCCCGTGAACAGGAAGGCGAGCTTCCCGGCGACCGGCGAGCCCTGGACCACGCCCGCGGCCGGTTCACCGGCGGCCAGCGCCGTCAGACCGCGCAGGAAGCCCTCGCGGTCGCGCGCCACCAGCACCGCGCGGTCCTCGAAGGCGGTACGCCCGGTGGCCAGGGTGTAGCCGATGTCGGCGAGGTCCGTCTCGTCGGCGACGCTCAGCCGGTCGCGCAGGCGGCGGGCCTGGTCGCGCAGTGCCTCCTGGCCCATGGCCGACAGCGGCCACGGCAGCACACCGCCGGGGCTGTCCGCTACGGGCGCCTCGATCGCCTCGGGCTCGAAGACAGGTGCCTGCTCGATGATGGTGTGCGCGTTGGTGCCGCTGATGCCGAACGACGACACACCCGCCCGGCGCGGACGGCCCGGCTCGGGCCACTCCCGCGCCTCCGTGAGCAGCGAGACCGCACCCTCCGTCCAGTCGACGTTCGGGGACGGCGCGTCGACGTGGAGGGTCTGCGGCAGCACACCGTGCCGCATGGCCATCACCATCTTGATGATGCCCGCGACACCGGCGGCGGCCTGCGTGTGCCCGATGTTGGACTTGATGGACCCCAGCCACAGCGGCCGCTCCGCGTCCCGCTCGCGGCCGTACGTGGCCAGCAGCGCCTGTGCCTCGATCGGGTCGCCCAGCGTCGTCCCCGTGCCGTGCGCCTCCACCACGTCGACATCGGCGGTGGTGAGCCGGGCGCTGCTGAGCGCCTGGCGGATGACACGCTGCTGCGACGGGCCGTTCGGCGCCGTCAGACCATTGGACGCGCCGTCCTGGTTGATGGCGGAACCCCGCACCACCGCCATCACGGGGTGGCCGTTGCGGCGCGCGTCGGACAGCCGCTCCACGAGCAGCATGCCCGCGCCCTCGGCCCAGCCCGTACCGTCCGCGCCCGCCGCGAACGACTTGCAGCGGCCGTCGGTGGCCAGCCCGCGCTGACGGCTGAAGTCCACGAACGTCTCGGGAGTGGCCATGATCGCCACACCGCCGGCGAGGGCCATGGTGCACTCCCCCGCGCGCAGCGCCTGGATCGCCCAGTGCAGCGCGACCAGCGACGACGAGCACGCGGTGTCGACCGTGACGGCCGGGCCCTCGAGCCCGAAGGTGTAGGCGACCCGGCCCGAGGCGATGCTGCCCGCGTTGCCGGTGCCGACGTAGCCCTCGACACCCTCCGGGATGCCGTCCAGGCCGGTGACGTAGTCGTGGTACATGACGCCCGCGAACACGCCGGTCCGGCTGCCGCGCACGGTCGACGGGTCGATGCCCGCCCGCTCGAACGCCTCCCACGACGTCTCCAGCAGCAGTCGCTGCTGCGGGTCCATCGCCAGGGCCTCACGCGGCGAGATCCCGAAGAACGCCGGGTCGAAGTCGGCGGCGTCGTGCAGGAAGCCGCCCTCGCGGGTGTACGAGGTGCCCGCGTGGTCGGGGTCCGGGTGGTACAGGCCGTCCAGGTCCCAGCCGCGGTCGACGGGGAAGCCGGAGATGCCGTCGCCACCCGCGGCGACGAGATCCCACAGCTGCTCGGGCGTGCTCACACCGCCCGGGTAGCGGCAGCTCATGCCGACGATGACGATCGGATCGTCGTGCACCGCGGGCGCCACGCCCGTGCCGCCGGTGGCGGCGGGTGCCACGGATTCCTCGGCGCCCAGCAGTTCGTCGCGCAGATAGCCGGCGAGGGCGGTCGGGGTCGGGTAGTCGAAGACGAGCGTGGCCGGGAGGCGCAGTCCGGTCACGGTCTTGAGGTCGTTACGGAGTTCGACGGCGGTGAGCGAGTCGAAGCCCAGCTCCTTGAACGCCCGCCCCGGTTCGATCGCATCGGCCCCGCCGTGCCCGAGCACGGCGGCGACCCGACCGCACACCAACTCCAGCAGCTCACGGTCCTGTTCGGGCCGCGCGAGCCCGGCCAGGCGCCGTACGAGCGTGGAACCGTCGGCGGTGGCGGCAGAGGTGGCGGCCCGCCGCACCGGGGCCCGCATCAGGCCACGGAACAGGGCCGGTACGGTGCCGGTCGCGGTGGCCTCGGTGCGCAGCCCGGCGTAGTCGAGCCGCATCGGGAACAGCACGGCCGTACCGTTCGCGTGTGCCGCGTGCGCCGCGTCGAAGAGCGCAAGCCCCTCGTCGGCGGCTATCGGGGCGACGCCACCGCGCGAAATGCGGCGCAGGTCGACGTCGTCCAGCTCGCTGCCCATGCCCGCGCCGGACCACAGTCCCCAGGCCAGCGCGGTGGCGGGAAGCCCCTGGGCGGCGCGGTGCTGGGCAAGGGCCTCCAGGAAGGAGTTGGCGGCGGCGTAGCTCGCCTGCCCCGGCGCGCCGAACACGGCGGCGGCGCCGGAGAACAGCACGAAGGCCGACAGGTCGTGTCCACGGGTCAGCTCGTGCAGGTTGAGCGCTGCGTCCACCTTGGGGCGCAGGACGTTGGCGACGCGCTCGGGCGTCAGCGAACCGATGATCCCGTCGTCCAGGACTCCCGCCGTGTGCACCACGGCGGTCAGCGGACGCTCGGCCGGGATCGTGGCCAGCGTCGCGGCGAGCGCTTCGCGGTCGGCCACGTCGCAGGCCGCCCAGGTCACGGTGGCACCGGCCGCCGTCAGTTCGGCGGTCAGCGCGTCGGCGCCGTCGGCGTCGGCGCCACGGCGGCTGACCAGCAGCAGGTGGCGTACGCCGTGGGCGGCGACGAGGTGGCGGGCGAAGAGGCCACCGAGGGTGCCGGAGGCGCCGGTGAGCAGCACGGTGCCGTGCCCGCCGAAGGACGGGCCCGCGGCGTCGTTGCCGTCGGCGACCGGCGTCCGGGACAGCCGTGGCGCGTACGCCACTCCCCCGCGCAGCGCCACCTCGGGCTCGTCCAGGGCCAGCGCGGCGGGCACCGTACGGTACGAGTCCTCCCGGCCGTCCACGTCGAGCAGCACCAGGCGGGCCGGGTTCTCCGACTGCGCGGAGCGGAACAGTCCGCGCACGGCGGCCTGCGGCAGGTGCGCGACGCCCGTCCCCGGCTCGGTCTCCACCGCGCCCCGCGTCAGCAGCACGAGCCGCGACTCGGTGAACCGCTCGTCGGACAGCCACGACTGGAGCAGGGCCAGCATGTCCTGGGTGGCGGTGTGCACGGCGGCGGCGTCGACGCCGTCACCCTGACCACCGATGAGCACAGTGCTGGGCGCGGGCGCCCCCGCGTCGACGGCCTGACGCAGCGCCGCGAGGTCGCGGTACGCGGCGAACCGCACGCCGAACGTGTCCTCCGGGATGGGATTGGTGCCCAGCAGCGCCCAGCCGCCCGTGTCCGTGCCCGTGCCCGTCGCGGGCGCCGGGACCGCCGTCCAGTCCAGCCGGAACAGCGATTCGTGCAGCCCGCCCGATGCCGCGCGCACCTGGTCGACGGATGCGGCCCGCAGCGCCACGGACTCGACGGTGGCGACCGGCCGCCCCGTACCGTCGGCCACCAGCAGTGAGACGGTGTCCCGCGACTGCTCGGTCACCCGCACCCGGAGCACATCCGCCCCGGCCGCGTGCAGCTGGACGCCGTTCCACGCGAACGGCAGCAGCGCGCCCTCGGCCGGCGCCGCCTCCCGGTCGGCGCTGTCGAGGCCGATGACGTGCAACGCGGCGTCGAGCAGCGCCGGATGCAGCCCGAAGCGCCCGGCTTCGGCGCCCGCCGTGAGCACGGTGTCCTCGGGGAGCGCGACATCGGCGTACAGGTCGCCGCCGAGCCGCCACGCGCCCCTGAGCCCCTGGAACACCGGCCCGTACCCGAGCCCCGCCCCGGCCAGGTCCGCGTACAGTCCGTCGACCGCGAGGGGCGTGGCGCCCTGCGGCGGCCACGCGGCCAGCTCGTCGGGCGCGGTGGTCCGGGTGCCGACCGTCAGCACACCGGTGGCGTGGCGCGTCCACGGCTCGGTGCCGAGCGCGTCCTGCCTGCGGGAGTGAAGACTGAACGCGCGGGCGCCGGACTCGTCCGGCCCGTCCACGACGAGCTGCACCCGCACCCCGGTGTGCTCCGGCAGCACGAGCGGGGCTTCCAGGGTCAGTTCGTCCAGCCGCTCGCAACCGACCTGCGCACCGGCGGCACTCGCCAGCTCCACGAAGGCCGTACCGGGCAGCAGCACCGTGCCCATGACGGCGTGATCGGCCAGCCAGGGGTGGGTGCGCGTGGACAGTACGCCGGTGAGCAGCAGGCCATCGGCATCCGCGAGCGCCACGGCGGCGCCCAGCAGCGGATGGTCGATGTCCCCCAGCCCGATGGACTCGGGGTCGCCCGCCGCCAGGGCCGCGGCGCTGGGCCAGTAGCGCTGGCGCTGGAAGGGGTACGTCGGCAGCTCGGCGGGCTCGATGCGGGCCGCGCCCGTTCCGCCGAGGACGGCGTCCCAGGCCAGCGGCACGCCCCGGACGTACGCGCGGGCGGCCGCGGTGGTCAGCGCCTCGGCCTCGGGGCGGTCCTTGCGCAGCGCCGAGACGAACGCGGCGTCATCGCCGGTCACGCACTCCTGGGCCATGGCCGTGAGCACGCCGTCGGGGCCCAGCTCGACGTAGGTGGTGACGCCCTGGGCTTCGAGCGTGCGTACGCCATCCAGGAAGCGGACGGCGTCGCGGACGTGGCGCACCCAGAAGTCAGGGGTCGCGATCTCCTCGGCGGAGACGACGGCACCGGTCAGGTTGGACACGATGGGGATGCGCGGGGCCTCGTACGTCAGCCCCTGCGCGACCTCGCGGAACGCGTCCAGCATCCCGTCCATGCGCGGCGAGTGGAACGCGTGGCTGACCGCGAGCCGCTTGGTCTTCCGCCCCTGCGCCTCGAACGAAGCCGCGATCTCGACAGCAGCGTCCTCGTCACCCGCGATGACCACCGACGACGGGCCATTCAGCGCGGCAATGCTCACCCGCTCGGTGAGCAGCGGCGCCACCTCGCCCTCGGCGGCTTGGAGGGCGACCATCGCGCCACCGGCCGGAAGCTCCTGCATCAACCGCCCACGCGCCACCACCAACTTCGCCGCATCCGCCAGCGACAACACACCCGCCACATGCGCGGCGGCCAACTCACCAATCGAATGCCCCGACAGGAAGTCCGGCCTCACACCCCACGCCTCGACCAGCCGGAACAACGCCACCTCAACCGCGAACAACGCAGGCTGCGTGAACCCCGTCTGATCCAGCACCGCCGCGTCATCCCCGAACAGCACATCCCGCAACGGCCGCTCAAGGTGCAGATCCAGATGCGCACACACCTCATCCAGCGCATCCGCGAACACCGGATAGACGTCATACAACTCACGCCCCATCCCCAGCCGCTGACTCCCCTGTCCCGTGAACAGGAACGCCACCTTGCCCTCGGCCACCGAACCCTCGACCAGGCCGGGCGCGGACTCGCCCCGTGCCAGAGCATCCAGCGTCCGCAGCAGCTCATCGCGGCCGTTGACGGTCAGCACCGCACGCCGCTCCAGGGCGGCGCGGCCGACGGCCAGCGCGTGGGCGACGGCGAGCGGCGCCGCGTCGGGGCGCGTGTCGACGTAGGCGCGCAGCCGCGCGGCCTGCTCCCGCAGCGCTTCGGGGTTCTTGGCGGACAGCGGAACCGACACCACACCGCCGGGCGCGTCATCCGGCGTGGCGGCGGGCGCAACCGCCGGGGCCTGCTCGATGATGGTGTGCGCGTTGGTGCCGCTGATGCCGAACGAGGACACTGCGGCCCGGCGCGGGCGGTCCGTCTCCGGCCACTCCCGCGTCTCGCTCAGCAGCGCGACCGCGCCCGCCGACCAGTCCACATGCGGCGACGGCTCATCCACATGCAGCGTCCGCGGCAACACTCCATGACGCATCGCCAGCACCATCTTCATCACACCCGCGACACCAGCAGCCGCCTGCGTGTGCCCGATGTTGGATTTGATGGACCCCAGCCACAGCGGCCGGTCCGCGTCCCGCTCCTGCCCGTACGTGGCCAGGAGTGCCTGCGCCTCGATCGGGTCGCCCAGCGTCGTCCCCGTACCGTGTGCCTCCACCACATCCACCTCGGCGGCGGACAGTCCGGCGCTGGTCAGCGCCTGGCGAATGACCCGCTGCTGCGACGGCCCGTTCGGCGCGGTCAGACCATTCGACGCACCGTCCTGGTTGACGGCCGAGCCGCGCACGGTGGCGAGGACGGGGTGGCCGTTGCGGCGCGCGTCCGACAGCCGCTCCACCAGCAGCATGCCGACGCCCTCACCCCAGCCGGTGCCATCCGCACCGGCCGCGAACGCCTTGATACGACCGTCAGCGGCAAGCCCGCGCTGACGGCTGAAGTCGATGAAGTTCTCCGGGGTGGACATCACCGTGACGCCGCCCGCCAGCGCCATCGAGCATTCGCCCTGACGCAGCGCCTGCGCCGCCAGATGCAGCGCGACCAGCGACGACGAGCACGCCGTGTCGACCGTGACCGCCGGGCCCTCGAGCCCGAAGGTGTACGAGATCCGCCCGGACACCACGCTCGCCGCATTGCCCGTGCCCACGTGGCCCTCAAGCCCCTCGGGCATCGCCATCAGCAGCGACAGATAGTCCTGTCCGTTGGTACCGGCGAAGACACCGACCTGCTGACCGCGCAGCGCGGTCGGGTCGATGCCCGCCCGCTCGAACGCCTCCCACGACGTCTCCAGCAGCAACCGCTGCTGCGGATCCATCGCCAGCGCCTCACGCGGCGAAATACCGAAGAAGGCCGGGTCGAAGTCCGCGACGTCGTAGAGGAAGCCGCCCTCGCGCGTGTACGAGGTGCCCTGACGGTCCGGATCCGGGTCGTACAGTCCCGCCAGGTCCCAGCCACGGTCCGCCGGGAACTCCGAGATCGCGTCCCCGCCCGCCGTGAGCAGCTGCCACAGCTCCTCCGGCGTCCGCACCCCACCCGGGAAACGGCAGCTCATCGCCACGATCGCGATCGGATCGTCGGCCACCGCGAGCTGCGGCGTGGCGGTGCCGCCGGTCGCCGTCGCCTCGGCGCCCAGCAGTTCCGTCCGCAGGTGGTCGGCCAGGGCGGTGGCGTTCGGGTAGTCGTAGATGAGCGTGGCGGGCAGCCGTAGACCTGTCGCCACGTTCAGCCGGTTGCGGAGTTCGACGGCGGTGAGCGAGTCGAAGCCCAGCTCCTTGAAGGCGCGTCCTGCCTCGACCGATTCGGCCCCGCCGTGCCCCAGCACCGCCGCGACCTGCGTACGGACCAGCTCCAGCACCGTCTGGGCACGCTCGGTTCCCGTCAGGCCCGACAGCCGTTCCGCCAGCGTGCCGGTGCCTGCCGACGCCGGGCGCGGTGTGGCATTGGCGGCACCCGGGGCGGGCCGCGCCTCGGACAGCTCGGCGAACAGCGCGCTGGGCCGTACGGCGGTGAACTCCGCGAGGAAACGTTCCCAGTCGATGTCCGCGACGGTCACGGCCGTGTCGTCGTGGTCGAGCGCCTGCTGCAGCGCGGTCAGCGCCAGCTCGGGCGCCATCGGCAGCATGCCCTCGCGGCGCATACGCCGCTCCAGCGCCTCGTCGGCCGCCATGCCACCATCGGCCCACGGACCCCACGCGATCGACGTAGCGGGCAGCCCCACGGCCCGGCGCTGCTCGGCGAGCGCGTCCAGGTAAGCGTTGGCCGCCGCGTAGTTACCCTGACCGGCTGCGCCCACCGACCCGGCGAGGGAGGAGTAGAGGACGAATACCGAGAGGTCCAGGTCGCGGGTCAGCTCGTGGAGGTTCTGCGCGGACGCGGCCTTGGCACGCAGCACACGCTCCATGCGCTCGGCGTCCAGCCCGTCCACAAGTCCGTCGTCCAGGACGCCGGCCGTGTGGATAACACCGGTCAGGTCCGGCACCGACGCCAGCAACTCCCCCAACGCAACCCGATCAGCCACATCACACGCGGCGACCGTCACCCGCGCACCCGACGCGCACAGCTCATCCCGCAGCTCCACCGCACCCGGAGCACCCAGACCACGACGACTGCTCAACACCACATGCTCAGCACCATTCGCCACCAACCAACGCGCCACCCGCGCACCCAACACACCCGTACCACCCGTCACCAGCACCGAACCCGCACCCGGCCGCCAACCCTCACCCGACGACGCGGACGCAGACGCCCGTACCAGCCGACGCCCGAAGACCCCCGACCCACGCACCGCAACCTGATCCTCACCACCAACCCCGGCCAACACCCCCGCCAACCGCGCCAACACACGCTCATCCACCGACTCCGGCAGATCAACCAACCCACCCCACCGCTCCGGCAACTCCAACGCCGCCACCCGACCCAGACCCCACACCAACGCCTGACCCGGAACCACCCCACCATCCGAACGCCCCACCGACACCCCACCACGCGTCCCCACCCACAACCGCGCACCCACACCCGCATCACCCAACGCCTGCACCAACACAGCCGTACCCAACAAACCCCCGTCACCGCCCCCAAGAGCCAACAGCGACACCACACCCGTCACCGCCACATCACCAACCGCCACCCGCAGCCGCTCAGCCATCGCCGCCCGGCCATCCCCAACACCCAGCTCGACCTGACGCACCTCCACACCACGCTCAACCAACATCCGCACCACACCCGCGGACCACACACCCCCAGCCCCACCAGCCGGAACCACCACCAACCAACAACCACCCGACACCCCAGCCGACCGGTCCCTCACCGGCCGCCACGACACCCCATAACGCCAACCAGCCACCACCGAACGCACAGACTCCTGCCGCCGCCACCACGACAACGCCGGCAACACCTCACCCAACGACAGCCCCGGATCCACCTCCAACTCCGCAGCCAGCGCAGCAACATCCCCACGCTCCACCACATCCCAGAACCGCCCATCAGCCACATCAGCCGCACCACCCGAAGCGGCGGGGGCGGTCGGCGCCTCCTCCAGCCAGAACCGCTCGCGCTGGAAGGCATACGTCGGCAACTCGACCCTGCGGGCACCGGTGCCCGCGAAGTAGGCCGCCCAGTCCGGTGCCACGCCCCCGACATGCAGCCGGGCGAGGGCGGTGGTCACCGACTCGCACTCGGCACGCCCCCTGCGCAGAGCGGGGGTGCAGAGGGCGGCGTCGCTGTCGAGAAGACAGTCCTGTGCCATGGCGGTGAGCACACCGTCCGGGCCCAGCTCGACGTACGTGGTGACCCCCTGGCCCTCCAGCACCCGCACACCATCGAGGAAACGCACGGCCTCGCGGACATGCCGCACCCAGAAGTCGGCGGTCGTGATCTCCTCGGCGGACACCACGGCGCCAGTCAGGTTGGACACGATCGGGATCGTCGGGGCCTCGTACGACAGCCCCTCGGCGACCTCACGGAACGCCTCCAGCATCCCGTCCATGCGCGGCGAGTGGAACGCATGGCTCACCGCGAGCCGCTTGACGTTACGACCCTGCGCCTCGAGCGAAGCCGCGATCTCAACAGCAACGTCCTCATCGCCCGCGATGACCACCGACGTCGGGCCGTTCAGCGCGGCAATGCTCACCCGCTCCGTCAGCAGCGGCGCCACCTCGTCCTCCGACGCCTGCACCGCGACCATCGCGCCACCGGCCGGAAGCTCCTGCATCAACCGCCCACGCGCCACCACCAACTTCGCCGCATCCGCCAACGACAACACACCCGCCACATGCGCGGCGGCCAACTCACCAATCGAATGCCCCGACAGGAAGTCCGGCCTCACACCCCACGCCTCGACCAGCCGGAACAGGGCCACCTCTACCGCGAACAACGCAGGCTGAGTGAACGCCGTCTGATCCAGAACCGCCGCGTCATCCCCGAACAGCACATCCCGCAACGGCCGCTCAAGGTGCAGATCCAGATGCGCACACACCTCATCCAGCGCATCCGCGAACACCGGGTAGGCGTCATACAACTCACGCCCCATCCCCAGCCGCTGACTCCCCTGCCCCGTGAACAGGAACGCCACCTTGCCCTCGGTCGCCAAGCCCTCGACCAGGCCCGGCGCGGACTCACCCCGCGCCAGAGCATCCAGGCGCGCGAGGAATTCCTCGCGGTCGGCGGTGACGAGCGCCGCGCGCTGCTCCAGCGCCGTGCGGCTGGTGGCGAGCGAGAAGGCGAGGTCGGCCGTGCTCAGCTCGGGACGGGCCCGGAGGTGGGCGGCCAGCTGGGCGGCCTGGGCGCGCAGCGCCTGCGCGTCCTTCGCCGACAGCAGCCACGGAAGCGTCTCCAGCGCACGCGGCTCGGACACCGTGTCCGGGGCCTCGATGGCGGGGGCCTGCTCGATGATGGTGTGCGCGTTGGTGCCACTGAGCCCGAACGACGACACACCCGCGCGGCGCGGGCGGCCCGTCTCCGGCCACTCCCGCGTCTCGCTCAGCAGCGCGACCGCGCCCGCCGACCAGTCCACATGCGGCGACGGCTCATCCACATGCAGCGTCCGCGGCAACACCCCATGACGCATCGCCAGCACCATCTTCATCACACCCGCGACACCAGCAGCCGCCTGCGTGTGACCGATGTTGGACTTGATGGACCCCAGCCACAGCGGCCGGTCCGCGTCCCGCTCCTGCCCGTACGTGGCCAGCAGCGCCTGCGCCTCGATCGGGTCACCCAGCGTCGTCCCCGTACCGTGCGCCTCCACCACATCCACCTCAGCGGCAGACAGGCCAGCACCGGCCAGCGCCTGGCGGATCACCCGCTGCTGCGACGGACCGTTGGGTGCCGTCAGACCATTCGACGCACCGTCCTGGTTGATCGCAGAACCCCGCACCACCGCCAGCACCGGGTGGCCGTTGCGGCGCGCGTCCGACAGCCGCTCCACCAGCAGCATGCCGACGCCCTCACCCCAACCGGTGCCATCCGCACCGGCCGCGAACGCCTTGATCCGCCCATCCGCCGCCAGCCCGCGCTGACGGCTGAAGTCGACGAACGCCTCCGGCGTGGACATCACCGTGACACCACCGGCGAGCGCCATCGAGCACTCACCGCTCCGCAGCGCCTGCACGGCCATGTGCAGGGCGACCAGCGACGACGAGCACGCCGTGTCGACCGTGACCGCCGGGCCCTCGAGCCCGAAGGTGTACGAGATCCGACCGGACACCACACTCGCCGCGTTGCCCGTGCCCAGGTGCCCCTCAAGCCCCTCGGGCGGGGTGGAAACGAGCCCGGCGTAGTCCTGGCCGTTGGTCCCCGCGAAGACACCGGTGCGGCTGCCGCGCAGCGCCGCCGGGTCGATGCCCGCCCGCTCGAACGCCTCCCACGACGTCTCCAGCAGCAACCGCTGCTGCGGATCCATCGCCAGCGCCTCACGCGGCGAAATACCGAAGAACGAGGCGTCGAAATCGGCCACGTCGTAGAGGAAGCCGCCCTCGCGCGTGTACGAGGTGCCCTGACGGTCCGGATCCGGGTCGTACAGCCCGGCCAGGTCCCAGCCACGGTCCGCCGGGAACTCCGAGATCGCGTCCCCGCCCGCCGTGAGCAGCTGCCACAGCTCCTCCGGCGTCCGCACCCCACCCGGGAAACGGCAGCTCATCGCCACGATCGCGATCGGATCGTCCTCGACGGTCCCAGCGACATCGCCACCCTGGACGATGGCGGACTGGGCGCCGATCAGCTCCGTGTGCAGATGCTCGGCCAGGGCGGCCGACGACGGGTAGTCGTAGATGAGCGTGGCGGGCAGCCGCAGACCGGTCGCGGCACCGAGCCGGTTGCGCAGCTCCACGGCGGCGAGCGAGTCGAAGCCCAGCTCCTTGAACGCCCGCCCCGCCTCGACCGCCTCGGCCCCGCCGTGCCCCAGCACCGCCGCGACGTGCGTACGGACCAGCTCCAGCAGCACGCGGTCCTGCTCGGCCCGCGGAAGCCCCTTCAGCCGCTCCGCCAGAGGGGACGCGGCGTCGGCATCGGTGATCACACGCCCGGTGTCCGGACCCGTCGCGGACCGCGGCGCGGCGATCTCCGGCAGGTCGGCGATCAGCGGGCTCGGCCGTACGGCGGTGAGGGTGCCGACGAAGCGGTCCCAGTCGATGTCCGCGACGGTCACGGCCGTGTCGTCGTGGTCGAGCGCCTGCTGCAGCGCGGTCAGCGCCAGCTCGGGCGCCATCGGCAGCATGCCCTCGCGGCGCATACGCCGCTCCAGCGCCTCGTCGGCCGCCATGCCACCATCAGCCCACGGACCCCACGCGATCGACGTAGCGGCCAGCCCCTCGGCACGCCGCCGCTCGGCCAGCGCGTCCAGGTAGGCGTTGGCCGCCGCGTAATTGCCCTGACCGGCCGCGCCGACCGATCCGGCGATCGAGGAGAAGAGGACGAACGCGGAAAGGTCCAGGTCACGCGTCAGATCGTCCAGATGCGCCGCCGCGTCGACCTTCGCGCGGAGCACCGAGGCGAACCGCTCGGGGGTGAGCGAGTCCAGTACGCCGTCGTCCAGCACGCCGGCCGTGTGGATAACACCGGTCAGGTCCGGCACCGACGCCAGCAACTCCCCCAACGCAACCCGATCAGCCACATCACACGCGGCGACCGTCACCCGCGCACCCGACGCGCACAGCTCATCCCGCAGCTCCACCGCACCCGGAGCACCCAGACCACGACGACTGCTCAGCACCACATGCTCAGCACCATTCGCCACCAGCCAACGCGCCACCCGCGCACCCAACACACCCGTACCACCCGTCACCAGCACCGAACCCGCACCCGGCCGCCAACCCTCACCCGACGACGCCTGGACCGATGCCCGTACGAGCCGACGCCCGAAGACCCCCGACCCACGCACCGCAACCTGATCCTCACCACCAACCCCGGCCAACACCCCCGCCAACCGCGCCAACACACGCTCATCCACCGACTCCGGCAGATCAACCAACCCACCCCACCGCTCCGGCAACTCCAACGCCGCCACCCGACCCAGACCCCACACCAACGCCTGACCCGGAACCACCCCACCATCCGAACGCCCCACCGACACCCCACCACGAGACGCCACCCACAACCGCGCACCCACACCCGCATCACCCAACGCCTGCACCAACACAGCCGTACCCAGCAAACCCCCGTCACCGCCCCCAAGAGCCAGCAGCGAGAACACACCCGTCACCGCCACATCACCAACCGCCACCCGCAGCCGCTCAGCCATCGCCGCCCGGCCATCCCCGACACCCAGCTCGACCTGACGCACCTCCACACCACGCTCAACCAACATCCGCACCACACCCGCGGACCACACACCCCCAGCCCCACCAGCCGGAACCACCACCAACCAACAACCACCCGACACCCCAGCCGACCGATCCGTCACCGGCCGCCACGACACCCCATAACGCCAACCAGCCGCCGTCGCACGCTCAGACTCCTGCCGCCGCCACGACGACAACGCCGGCAACACCTCACCCAACGACAGCCCCGGATCCACCTCCAACTCCGCAGCCAGCGCAGCAACATCCCCACGCTCCACCACATCCCAGAACCGCCCATCAGCCACATCAGCCACATCAGCTGCACCACCCGAAGCGGCGGGGGCGTTGAGCCAGTAGCTCTGGCGCTGGAAGGCGTACGTGGGGAGGTCGACGGTGCGGGCGCCGGTGCCGGCGTACGGGGCGGCCCAGTCGGCCTTCTTGCCGCGTACGTACGCCAGCGCCACGGCCGCGGTAAGGGTTTCGCCCTCCGGGCGGGAGGCGCGCAGCACGGGCGCGTACCGAGCGCTCTCGGCGTCGGTCAGGCAGTCCTGGGCCATGGCGGTGAGCACGGCGTCGGGGCCGAGTTCCAGGAAGGTGGTGGCGCCCTTGTCGGCCAGGGTGTGGACGGCGTCGAGGAAGCGCACCGCGTCGCGGACGTGACGTACCCAGTATTCGGGCGAGCACAGTTCGTCGGCGGTGGCGGGCCGCCCGGTGACGGTGGAGACGACGGGGATGCGCGGCGGCGCGTACTCCAGCACCTGGGCGACGCGCCGGAACTCGCCGAGCATGCCGTCCATGAGCGGGGAGTGGAAGGCGTGGCTGACCGTCAGCCGCTTGGTCTTCCGGCCCTGCGCCTCGAACGAAGCGGCGATCTCGACAGCGGCATCCTCGTCACCCGAGATCACCACCGACGTGGGCCCGTTCACGGCGGCGATGCCGATCCGCTCGGTGAGCAGCGGCAGCACCTCGTCCTCGGACGCCTGCACCGCGACCATCGCGCCACCGGCCGCAAGCTCCCGCATGAGCCGCCCACGCGCCGCCACGAGCGCGGCGGCGTCCTCCAGGGAGAACACCCCCGCCACATGGGCGGCGGCGATCTCGCCGATCGAGTGTCCGGCGAGCAGGTCGGGGCGCAGTCCCCAGGATTCGACGAGGCGGTAGAGGGCGACCTCGACGGCGAACAGGGCGGGCTGGGTGTAGTCGGTGCGGTCGAGCAGGACCGCCCCGGGCGAGCCCTCCTCGGCGAAGAGCACGTCGAGCAGCGGGTGTTCCAGCTGCTCTTCGAGGTACCAGCAGGCGTCGTCGAGGGCTTCGGCGAAGACGGGGTACGTGGCGTACAGCTCGCGGCCCATGCCGAGGCGCTGGCTGCCCTGGCCGGTGAACAGCAGGGCGAGCTTTCCGGCGGCGGGGGCGCCCCGGACGACGGACGGGGCCTCGCCGCCCTCGGCGAGGGTGCGCAGCGCGGCGAGGGCGCCGTCGCGGCCGTCGGCGAGGAGCACGGCGCGCTGTTCGAAGGTGGCGCGGGTGGTGGCCAGGGAGTGGCCGATGTCGGTGAGGGCGAGGCCGGGGTGGGCCTCCAGGTGGTGCAGGAGCCGTTCGGCCTGGGCGCGGAGGGCGTCGGTGGTCTTGGCCGACAGGATCCAGGGCAGTACGGCGGGGGCGGGGTCCCCGGCCGCCTCCTCGGCGTCCTCGTCGGCGGCGGGCGGCTGCTCGATGATGGCGTGTGCGTTGGTGCCGCTCATGCCGAACGACGACACGCCCGCGCGGCGCGGGCGGCCGGTCTCCGGCCATTCCCGTGCCTGTGTGAGGAGTTCGATGTCGCCCGCGGCCCAGTCGACGTGCGGGGTGGGCTGGTCGATGTGCAGGCTGCGCGGCAGTACGCCGTGGCGCATCGCCATGACCATCTTGATGACGCCGCCGACACCGGCCGCGGACTGGGTGTGGCCGATGTTCGACTTGAGCGAGCCGAGCCACAGGGGCCGGCCCTCCGGCCGCTCCTGCCCGTAGGTGGCGAGCAGCGCCTGGGCCTCGATGGGGTCGCCGAGCGTGGTGCCCGTACCGTGCGCCTCCACGGCGTCCACGTCGGCGGGTGAGAGTCCGGCGCCGGCGAGGGCCCGGCGGATGACGCGCTGCTGGGCGGGGCCGCTGGGGGCGGTGAGGCCGTTGCTGGCGCCGTCCTGGTTGATGGCGGTGGAGCGGACGACGGCGAGGACGCGGTGGCCGTTGCGGCGCGCGTCGGACAGCCGCTCCACGAGCAGCATGCCGACGCCCTCGCCCCAGGCGGTGCCGTCGGCGGCGGCGGCGAACGGCTTGCAGCGGCCGTCGGGGGCCAGGCCGCGCTGGCGGCTGAAGGCGATGAACGAGCCGGGGTTGGCCATGACGGCGACGCCGCCCGCGAGGGCGAGCGGGCATTCCCCGCTGCGGAGGGCCTGGACGGCGAGGTGGAGCGCCACCAGCGAGCCGGAACACGCGGTGTCGACGGTGACGGTGGGGCCCTCGAAGCCGAAGGTGTAGGCGATGCGGCCGGAGGCGACGCTCGCGGCGTTGCCGGTGACGAGGTAGCCCTCGAAGCCCTGTTCGGCCTCGTGCAGCCGGGGGCCGTAGTCCTGCTGTTCGGCGCCGACGAACACCCCGGCCCGGCCGCCGCGCAGGGCCGCGGGGTCGATGCCCGCCCGCTCGAACGCCTCCCAGGAGGTCTCCAGCAGCAGCCGCTGCTGCGGGTCCATCGCCAGGGCCTCGCGCGGCGAAATTCCGAAGAACGCCGGATCGAACTCATCGGCGTCGTGCAGGAATCCGCCCTCGCGGGCATAGCTGCTGCCCGCCTTGTCCGGGTCGGGGTCGTAAAGCCCGTCGAGATCCCAGCCCCGGCTCACCGGGAATTCGGAGATGACGTCTTTTCCGCCTGCGACGATATCCCACAGCTCTTCGGGTGAGCCGATCGCGCCGGGAAATCGGCAGCTCATTCCGATGATGGCGATGGGCTCGTCGTCGGCTATGGGGCCGCGGTCCGTCGCGGCGGAAGGCAGGCCGTCCGCGGCGTCCGCCCCGAGGAGTTCGGTCCGCAGCTGGCGGGCGAGGTCGGCGGGGGTGGGGTGGTCGAAGGCGAGGGTGACGGGCAGGCGCAGTCCGGTGGCGGCGGTCAGCCGGGCGTGCAGGTCGACGGTGGCGAGGGAGTCGAAGCCCAGGTCGAGGAAGGGGCGCTGGGGGTCGAGGACCTCGGGCGCCTTGTCCTTGAGGGCCTGGGAGATGACCTCGGCGACCCACTCGGTGAGGGCGTCGGCGCGCTCGGCCTCGGGCAGTTCGGAGAGCCGCGCCCGCCACGGGGACGCTCCGTCAAGGCCGTTGGAGGCTCCGTCGGGGCCGCTGGAGGCCTCGCCGGGGCCGCTCCCCCGCTTTTCGGTGTGCTCGTGCGTGAAATCCACGGACTCACTCACCATCGCGCGCCCCATTACCCTCGCAGACATAAACCAAACCGTAGGTCAGCCTTACACAGGGCGGTGCGGCAAGAAACCCCTTCAAACCCCCTATGGACCCCTACCGTACCCGGGGAGTCCCTTATCCGCTGGGGGCCGCACAATGGCCGCGTTTAATTAACCAGAGTGCATGAGAATTCCGGTGGCGACAAGGAACTCGGCGAAATAAAGCACTTCTTGCGGGTTCAGAGGTGGAGGGGCGGCCTCTCGGGCCGCCCCTCCACCTCTCGGGGGATCGCCAGTTGGTTCAGTGGGGGTCAGCGTCCGTCGGGGACCCGCTCGACGAACGGCGCCAGCAGCCGCGGTACGGCGGTCTCGGCGAGGGCGATTCCCTGGCTTTCGGTCAGGTCGTGGACCTTGTAGACGCCGTCGCCCGCGGCGGTGGTGGCGCCGAGGGTGAGCAGCCCCTTCCGGCGCTGGAAGGCGGACCGGGTGATGGTCCAGCCGATGATGCCGTCGCGCTGGAGGGCGGCGGTGCGGTGGGCGAACGTACCGCAGGAGGCGACCAGATAGCGGCCGCGGACGCCGTGGCCCAGGGTGCGGTACGCGTCGAGCGCGAACCCGATCAGGATCGGCATCACCACCGCACCGGAGAAGAAGCCCGTGACGACGAGCCACGAGCCGAGCCACAGGCCGAGGCCGACCTGGACGGCGACGATCAGGGCCGTCCAGAGGAGGGCGCGGTTGACCCGGCGCCACATGGCGGCCTGCGGATGCCGGGTGAGCCCCGTACGTTCAAGGAGGCCCGGGCCCGTCTGCAGTGTCTGGGCGGCGACTCGCAGGGCCTCGCCGCGCGGGGTGGGCGGGGTGAGGGCGCGGCGCCTGCGGTTGTCCTCGAGGTTGCCCAGGCCGCTGGCGACGGCGTTGAGCTTGGCGCCCTTGGCCCAGCGCAGCGGAATCGGCTCGACCAGTTCGAGGCCGCGCAGCCGCCGTTCCTCGATGCTCACGGAGCGGGTGGCCAGCAGTCCGCGGCGGACCCGGAGGATTCCGCCGTCCTCGCGGCGCAGTTCGTAGCCGTACCAGTTCTCGATGAAGGTGGCGGTGGAGCCCGCCATGCCGAGGGCGGCGAGGACGACGACGGCCACCAGGATTCCGTACCAGAGGGGGACGGAGCCGAAGCGGTGCTCCAGGTCCTTGACGATGCCCCATTCGAGCGGGTCGACCTGCATCTCGTGCAGGGTGCGGTACACGCTGCTGGCGGCGATGAGGACGCCGCCGACGCCCCAGACGGTCAGCGGGCCGTACCGCAGCCAGGACCAGTCGAGTTCGCAGAGGCGGCCGTCGCTGTCGGCCACCGGGCGGGCCTGGCCCGCGTCGCGCAGCTCGATGATGCGGCGGCGCAGCTCGCGGGCGTCGGCGTGGGTGATGCCGTCGAGGGAGAACCTGCGCCCGGCGCTGTCGCTCTGTTCCCCGGTGTCGAGCCGCAGCGTGGTGAGGCCGAAGAGCCGGTGCACCGGGTTGGCGGTCATGTCGACGCCGCGGATACGGGCGACGGAGATCGAGCGCCGGCTGCGGAAGACCAGGCCCGAATGGAGTTCGAAGCGGTCCTCGGTGAGCCGGTAGCGGGTGGTGAACAGCCGCATCAGCCCGATGCCGCTGATGACCAGGAAGGTCACGAACAGCGAGCCGAGGGTGATGATGACCTGGAGGTTGGTCTTGCCGCCGGTGAGCGCGAGGCTGGCGAGGAACATGGCCAGCGGTGCGGCGAGGATGGAGAGGTTGACCAGGAGCAGCCGTCCGTTCAGCCGCTCCCAGTCACGGCCGGCCGCGTGGGCGGGCCGCCGCACGTCGGTGTCGGACATCACGTGGCGTCTCCCGGTACGGCCTGGGTGGTCCTGGTCAGGTATTCGACCAGATCCCCGGCGACCTTGTGGTCGATGCCCTTGATCTTCACCGCGGCGGCGGAGGAGGCGGTGGTGACGGTGATGCCGGAGAGGCCGAACATCTGCTGCAGCGGGCCGCGCAGGGTGTCCACCGTCTGGACGCGGGACAGCGGCACGACCCGCCACTGCTGCCAGAGCCACCCGGAGGCCGCGTACACGGCCTCGTCGGTGGCCTCCCAGCGGTGCACCCGGTAGCGCCATGCGGGCATGACCGCCACGTAGAGGATCCCGGGGACCAGCGAGATCAGCGTGGCCCACATGAAGAACGTCCGCGTGGGGGGAATGGTCGCCCACAGGATGCCGAAGGTGAGTGGCAGGGGCAGGGCGAAGAGTGACGACTGCAGCGTCCACCAGCCGAGAGCACGGCGGTCGACCCGGTGGCGAGGAGGCCGGAGCCTCACGTTGTCGTTGTGTTCCATTGCTTCACCCTGTTCCTGCGTCAGACGTCGTCGCGCCTGCCCCGTCCGGGACTGGTGGACCATGAAACCAGGCCTGGTTCAGACCGAGGCACCGCTGGTGACCGGCTCGGCCGACTGGCCGCCGGTGGTGTTGCCGGTGTCCAGCTTGCGCATCTTGACCAGCAGGACCGCGGTACGGGTCAACACCATGGCCAGCGACATGAAGACGAACGCGTTGGCGTAGGTGTCCTGGCCGCTGATCTTGTAGTCGATGGAGAACTTGACCAGGTCCATGGTGAACCAGTGCTCGGCGCCGTAGGCGAAGATGATGCGTCCGCTGGAGAGGACGATCCACACCAGGGCGTAGCCGATGCCACCGATGGTGTACAGCTCGCCGGAGGAGGAGTCCTTGAAGGCGGGCAGCAGCACACCGGCGATCAGGCCGCAGATGACGCCGGTGCCGACGCCGAGGAGCTGCAGGGACAGGTCGTTGCCCTTGGTCGGGAACGAGTTGACGAAGATCGCGATGACCACGGCGACCGCGATGACGGAGCGCGCCATGCGCATCGTGGTGATGCGGCGGCGGCCGATGTCGGTCGCGAGGATGATGATCAGAATGGTGCCGCTCGCGATCAGCGCGGACATGAACTGACTCATCTGTGGCATAGGTGACCTTCTTTCAAGCCAGGGGACGAGGTGCTGCGTGGCTTGACACGTGCTGTCCAACCGACATCAACGCTAGAAGCCCGGCGCGCGCCACGGGACGACCGAACGGTGGGTTCCCGCTGTCAACCGTCCGGTGGACACGGTGGACACGCGTGGTAGTACTGAGGCCGTGCGCACTCACTTTCCGGGGGAGGATTCGGCGACCGGCGCGTATTACGGTCCCGAGTCCGGAACCCGCTGGTTCGGCCTGTGGGACGGCTTCTTCGCCGTTTCCTACCTCGTCACCGCGACCCTGCTGCTGCTCTCCGGCGGCTCCCAGCCGCTCGCCGCCGTGGCGATCGGCTCGTTGACGCTGACGGTTCCCTGGTACGCGGCGCTCGGCCGCGCCCTGATGGTCCAGGACACCTACGGGCCGCGGAACCTGGTCTTCGCGATCGGGCTGGTGGCGCTGTTCTCCCTCACCACCGCGTTCAACCTGGTGGGTGCCTTCGCCCTGTTCGCGGTCATCCCGATGCTGATCATGAGCCTGCCGATGGGCTGGGCGGTCGCGATGGCCACGACGGCCAATCTGTGCCCCGTCCTGGTGGTGTGGGTCAGCGGTGAGGCGCTGGGCCTGAGCGTGTGGGGCGTCCTGCCCGTCTCGCTGCTGAGCATCGCGCTCTCGGTGCTGCTGGGCCTGTGGATCAAGCGGGTGGTGCGGCAGAGCAAGGAGCGCGGGCTGCTCATCGAGGAGCTGCGGCGCAGCCGGGAGCGGGTGGCCCGGCTGTCCCACGAGGCCGGGATCTCCGCCGAGCGCGAGCGGCTGGCCCGGGAGATCCACGACACCCTCGCCCAGGGCCTGACCAGCATCATCAGCCTGGTCCAGGCGGCGGAGTCGGAGGTGTACGGCACACCGGACCAGGCGGTGAACCATCTGTCGCTGGCCGGGCGGGTGGCCAAGGAGTCCCTTGCCGAGGCCCGTGACTTCGTGGCGGCCCTCACTCCGCCCGCGCTGCGCGGCGGCTCGCTGGTGCAGGCGGTGCGGCGGCAGGCGGACGGGCTGATCGCCGAGACGGGCCTGGAGGTGCGGTGCTCGGTCATGGGCGAGGAGCAGCCCATGCCGATGGCGGTGAGCGTCGTGCTGCTGCGCTCGGTGCAGGAGGCCATCGCGAACGTCCGCAAGCACGCCAAGCAGGCCCGTACGGTGGACGTGATCGTGGCCTTCGACGAGTCCGGCGTGCGGCTGCTGATCCGCGACGACGGCGAGGGCTTCACCCCGGACGGTACGCAGGAAGGGTACGGGCTGCGCGGCATGCAGGCCCGGATGGAGGAGATCGACGGAATGGCGTCCATCACCAGCAGCCCCGGGCGGGGCACCACCGTCGAGGTGAACGTGCCGGCGACGGCGCTGGCCGGGGAGGCGGCGCATGGCTGAGGAAGCGCCGAACGGGCCGATCAGGGTCCTGCTGGCCGACGACCACCCGGTGGTGCGGGAGGGGTTGAGCGCCATGCTGGAGTCCGCCGACGGCATCACCGTCGTCGGGCAGGCCGGTTCCGGTGAGGAGGCGGTGGTCCAGGCGACGGCGCTGCGGCCGGACATCATCCTGCTGGATCTGCGCATGGGCGGCATGGACGGCGTCGAGGCCACCACGCAGATCCTGCGGAAGGAGCCCGGCTGCAAGGTCGTCATCGTGACCACCTACGAGGACGACTCCGACATCCTGCGCGCGGTGGAGGCAGGCGCGGCGGGCTATCTGCTGAAGGGCAGTTCACGCCAGGAGCTGATCGGCGCCGTCCAGACCGCGGCGCGCGGCGAGACGGTGCTCACCCCGTCGCTGGCGGGCAAGCTGCTGCGCACCCGGGTGGCCGAGCCGTCCCCGCTGTCCGGCCGTGAGCGCGAGGTGCTGCGGCTGGTCGGCCAGGGGCTGACCAACGCCGAGATCGGCGCGAAGCTGTTCGTGGCGGAGGCCACGGTCAAGACGCATCTGCTGCGTTCGTATCGGAAGCTCGGCGTCTCCGACCGCACGGCCGCGGTGATGACGGCGTTGGAGCGCGGGCTGCTGTCCTGACCGTGCCTATACGGGGCCCGTCAGGTTGCTGTCGGAGAGCTTGGCGGGCAGGTCGCGGCGGCGCTTGACGTTCAGCTTACGGTAGATGCGGGTGAGGTGCTGCTCCACCGTGCTGACCGTGACGAACAGCTTGGAGGCGATCTCCCGGTTGGTGTTGCCGTGCGCGGCCAGCAGCGCGACCCGCACCTCGGCCTCCGTCAGCGCCTCCACATCGCGCTGCGCCTGGGCGTCGCCGCCCGGCTGGGCGGAGGCGGGGCCGAGTTCGCCGGTCTCCGCCTGCCGGGGCATCAGCTCCCGGCACAGCGGCTCGGCGCCGCAGGTCTTGGCCACGTGCCAGGCCTTGCGGACGAAGACCCGGCCCCGGTTGAAGTCGCCCAGCGCGCGGTAGGCGCGGCCGAGTTCACCGAGGGCGATGGCCAGCTGGATGCGGTCGTCGCCGCCCTCCAGGACCTCGACGGCCTCCTTGAGCCGGGGCAGCCGCCGCCTGAGCTGGTCGGTGCGGGCCAGGACGACCAGCAGGGCGCCGCGCTGCCGGGCGTCACCGGCGCCCCGGCGCAGCTGCTCCTCGGCGAGGGAGCGGGCCTGGGCGGGGTCGCCGAGGGCGAGCCACGCCTCGGCGGCGTCCAGCCGCCACGGCGCCAGCAGGGGCGTGTCCATGCGCCAGGACTCGGCGAGTTCCCCGCAGGCGGTGAAGTCGCCGAGGGCGGCGTGGTAGCGGCCGGTGGCCAGGTGGCAGCGGCCGCGGGCGCGCAGGTAGTACAGGCCGGGCACGGTACGGAACAGCCCGTCGGGCAACGGCTGTTCGAGCAGCGCCAGGGCCTCGTCGTGGTGGCCCATCCCGGTCTCGGCCTGGATCAGGGACGACAGCAGCAGGCCGAGGCCCACGCCCCAGCCGGGTGCGGGAATCCGCGCCAGGGCGCTGCGCGCCTGGTGCGCGGCCACCTGCAGATCGCCCTGGCGCAGCGCGATGTCGGCCCGTACGGCGGACAGCACCGCCTGCCAGGCGGGGACGCTGCGGGAGGAGCACTCGCCGAGCAGGCGCTCGCACCAGGACAGGGCGAGGTCCAGGCGGTCCACGACGACGAGCGCGTACAGGGCGATGACCAGCGGCTGGAGGGTGTTGTCGCCCAGGTGGTAGCGCTGCAGGACGCGCTCGGCCTCGATGATCGCCTGGTCGGCCCGGCCCTCGGTGAAGGCGGCGGTCAGGGTGGCGGCGGCGTGCGCGTGGGCGAGGTCGGCCACGTCGTGGGGCGAGCCGGCGGTCTTCGCGGCGCCCGCGCCGAGGGTGGGGAGGCGGTCGCGCAGCGGCGGGCTGAGCATCGTCAGCCACTGGACGGAGGCCGAGAGGGCGGCGCACATCGCGGGGTCGCCGCCGTCGCCGGCGCCGGGGCCCGCCGTGCGGCTCAGCGCGGTGACGGCGTCGGCGGCCGCGTCCAGCCGCCCCGACCAGGCGAGGTAGGAGGTGATGGGGGCGATGTCGCGCGGGGCGAGCCAGCCCTTCTCGGCCTCCTCGGTGAGCGAGGGCAGATACCCTTCCGCGACGGCCGGGCCGACCCGCCAGGCGACGCTGACGAGCCGCGCCTTGAGGGCGGTGCGCGTGGGTCCGGGCTCACACGCGCGGTGGGCGTGTTCGAGGCAGCGGAGCGCGACGTCGAGTTCCTTCTGCACCAGCGCGTATTCGGCGGCCTCGCGCAGCACCGGAACGGTCCAGGGCTCGCCGTCCTGGCGGGCGCGGACCAGGTGGCGGGCGACGTCGAGCGCGGAGGCGCCGTCGGCGTGCAGCAGCCGGGCGGCCCGGGTGTGCAGGTCGTGGCGTACGGCGGCGGGCGCCGCGTCGAGCACGGCGGTACGGGCCACCTCGTCGCGGAACCGGCCGTGCTCCAGGACGGCGCATTCGTGGAGGTCCTGGACGCCCTGTTCGACGGTGCCGACGCTCAGGTCGAGCAGGCCGCTCAGCAGCCGGGGGGACCGGGCGTCGCCGAGGACGGCGACACCGTGGGCGATCGTCGCCACATCGGGCTCGCCGCGGTACAGACAGCCGATGACGGCCTGGGCGAACGCCTCGCCGGGCGTGGGGCGTTGCAGCGCCTCGCCGTGGTCGCCGCCGGCCCGCCAGTCGTCCAGCAGGGCGCGCAGCAGCAGCGGGTTGCCGCCGGAGAGGCGGTGGCATTCGGGGGCGAGCCGGGAGGCGACGGTGGCGGACAGGGTGTTCGACAGCGCCTCGGCGACGCCCGCCTCGGTGAGCATGTGCAGCCGCATGCGCACGCAGTTGGGCTGGCGGAGCAGTTCGGCGTGGAAGGTGAGCTGCCGCTGGCGCAGCCGGGGGGATTCGGTGAGGACGATGAGCACCCTCGCCTGGCGGACCCGGCGGGCGAGGTGGAGCAGGAATTGCAGGGAATGGTCGTCGCCGCAGTGCACATCGTCGACGGCGATCACGAGGGTGCGTTCGTCGACCAGCCGCAGCAGCACCGAGGAAATCTGGGACATCACATGCATGCGCGCCGCGGCGGTGCTCTCCGGACCGATACCGGAAAGCAGGGCGACCGCCTCGGCTCGGACTTCCGGGGGCATGGCGGCGTTATCGAAGATCTTCCGGAGAATGCCGAAGGGCAGGTCGCGTTCGGCCCGCGAACCGGTCACTTCGAGGAGCAACGCGCCGCTGTCGATCGCGTGTTCGGCAAAGCTGTCCAGCAGCCGGGTCTTACCGCTGGCCACCGCGCCGCTGATGAGCGCCAGCCGGCCCCTGCCCTGCGTCGCGCCGTGCAGCATTTCGCGCAGGACGGAGAGACGGCTCTCCCATTCGAAAAGGTTTGCGGGCACAGAATTCATCCCCCGATGACGCATCACCTCATGCCCTCGGCCGGTGGTGCCGAGGGCAGAAAGGCGACGTGTGGCATTTCGTTTTGCGTTGCGATCGTGCTGACGAACCGCCCCCCGGGCGAGGACCGGGTCAGGGCCTCGGTGCCGAAAGCGCCTCGGACAGCAGACTCGTAATCTCCGCTTGATGGTTGGCCAAGAAGAAATGACCGCCGGGGAACACCCGGATGTCGAACGCGCCGGTGGTGTGCGCCCGCCACGCCTCCGCCTCCTCCAGGCTGGTCCTGGGGTCGCTGTCGCCGGTCAGCACGGTGATCGGCGCGCGGACGGCGGCGCCCGGCTCGGAGCGGTAGGTCTCGATCGCCTTGTAGTCGCCGCGGATCGCGGGCATCACCATGCGCAGGATTTCCTCGTCCCCGAGGACCCGGGCGTCGGTGCCGCTGAGCACCTTCATTTCGCGCACGATGCCGTCGTCGTCACGGCGGTGCACATTCTCGTCCCGGTAACGGGACGGCGCCCGGCGGCCCGACGCGAAGAGGGCGACCGGGGAGAACTCCGGGTCCGCCGCCTCCAGTCGGCGCGTCACCTCGAACGCGAGTACGGCGCCCATGCTGTGGCCGAAGAAGGCGATCGGCAGATCGAGCCAGGGCTTCAACTCCGCGGCGATGGCGTCCGCGTACTCGCCGATGTTTTCGATCCGCGGGTCAAGACGCCGGTCCTGACGCCCCGGATACTGCAGCGAGAGGACGTCGATGTCCGGCGAAAGCGCCTGGGACACCGGGAAGAAGAACGATGCCGAACCCCCGGCGTGCGGCAGACAGACCAGCCGCACACGGCTGTCGGGTGCCGGATGAAATCGTCGTATCCAGACGCTGTCTTCTCGCTGAGCACCCATGTACGTGAAAAGTCTTTCCCTCATCAGCTTCGCCGTCGCGAACAGCCGCTCAACACACCCGCACGCTTCGGAAGACGAGTCGGAACAGGCTGCCCCTAAATGTTCTAACACGACAATTGATGTAGGGGGCACCCCTAATGTGAGGGGTCACCCCCACGGGTGGGGTCCTGGAGCGCGGGCTGCTGCCGCGCGCCCCCAGCGAGCGCCTGCGCCAGGTCGTCCAGCGCCTCCACCAACAGGTCGGCGCTGCGCACCGCCACCCCCTGCCGCTCCCCGGCGCGCTCCTGCCAGTGCTCCAGCGACTCCTGTACGGCGGTCCAGTCCAGCGGCCGCCGCTCCCGTATCGCGTCCACGGCCTTCGGGACCGCCGTCCGCAGCGCCGCCGCGAACTCCTCGGCCTCCTTCGACGGGGCCGCGTCACGGTCCGGCAGATGCGCCTCCAGCAGCATCGTGACCCGGCCCGTGGTGGACAGCGCGGTCTGCGCCGCCTGTGCCGCCCGGCGGCCGAGACCGCGGTGGCGCACCGGTTCCCGGCGGGCCCGGGCCTCCAGCTGCTCGTAGTCGGTCCGCGCCGCCCGCGCGTCCAGCAGCGCCTCCCGCACCTGGCGGGGGCGGCGCTCGGCGGGGCGGGCGTGGGCGTCGAAGACGGCGATGGCGTACTGGCCGTTCCTGGCCAGCCAGTCGGCCAGCCGATCGCGCAGCAGCGGGGTCTCCCAGGCGGGGAAGAGCACGTACGCGGCCATCGCCACGAGCCCGCCCAGCAGCGTCAGCGCCACCCGCGCCTGGACGGTCTGGCCGACGGCCGCGCCCGCGATGCCGAGCAGGAAGACGACGTAGGCGCTCACACACGCGGAGGCCACGATGAAGCCGGTGCGCAGCAGCAGATACATGAAGGCGGCGCACACCACGGCCAGCGCCGCGCTGACGTACGGACCGGGGTGGGCCAGCGACACCACCACCCCGCCGATCAGCACCCCGGCCAGGGTGCCGCAGAAGCGGGCGACGCCGCGCGAGAAGGTCTGGCCGAAGTCCGGGCGCAGCACCATCACCGAGGTCAGCGGCGCCCAGTAGCCGTGCCCGAACGGCAGCACGGCGCCCAGCAGATAGCCGCCGACCGCCACCACGCTCAGGCGCACCGCGTGCCGCAGGATCCGCGAGTCCCAGCGGGCCTCGCGGCGCAGGGCGCGCAGCGCCACCGGTATCAGTCCGGGGACGGTGGGGCGGGGCAGATGACGGCGGTCCTTGGTGCCCTCGGCGGTCACCGCCTCCACCCGCTCGTCCGAGGACTCCACGACGTCGTTCACCAGGGCCATCAGCCGCAGCGCGGCGCGGCGGGCCGCCCCGTTGAGCATCGGGCCGCTCTCGGGCACCTCCAGCACGGCCATCGCTTCGGGCGGCAGCCGGACCGGCTTGCTGCGGCGGATGGCGTGGGCCACCGCGTCCAGCACGGTGGCGGTGGCGGCCAGCAGCTCACGCACCCGGTCGCGCTCGGGCCCCAGCATCGGGGCGCCGACCACCGGGTCGGCCATCGAGGCGAGCACCGGCCGGATCCGCTCGGCCAGCAGCCGGTAGCCGCGCAGCTGGCGCGGGCGCCGCTTCGCCGCGCGCGCCGTGACGGCGGCGGCGCTGCGGGCGTCCATCAGCGGCTGCGGGTCGAACGGTGCCTGCGGGTCGTGGCGCAGCCGCCGGGCGTAGTCGGCGACGGCGGCGAGCGCGTCCGCGAGGGCGTCGCGCTGCACACCCCAGGGCCGCACCGGGAGGAGCACGATCAGCACGGCCTGGACGACCCCGCCGAGGCCGATCAGCGCGGCGTGCTCCAGGGCGCCGAGCACCGAGGTGGGGAGGGTGACGGTGACCAGCATCACGGCGACCATCTGGGTCGACACCAGCCCGGAGACCGGGCCGACCGCCCACGACATGCCGGTCAGCAGCGTCCACACGGCGAGCATCACGACGAAGGTGACGGTGTGGGCGGCGGCCAGATAGCCGAGAAAGGTGGAGACCGCGAGCAGGGACGCCGCGGCCAGCGCCAGCTCCGGGCGCGGCCGCCAGCTCTTCTGGAAGGTGGCGATCCCGGCGGAGAACGCGCCGAACGCCGACGACACCGCGAGGGTGGGCGAGCCGAACCAGAGGGTCAGTCCGATGACGATGGCCACCCCGCAGGCCCCGCGGGCGGCGACCAGCGGCTCCAGCCGGATGCGCTCGATCGTCAAACCCGTCCGGGCCGTCTGCTTCAGCGCGTGTGACCAGCTCATACGGCGAGACTACGACCTTGATCTGCAAGCGAGGAACCAGCCGTCTTTGGCCGATTCCTCGCGTACCGCCCTTTCGGCCCTCGTCAGCCTTCGGGTGTCGCGCAGTCCACATTCAGCAGCTGGATGGGCCGGGACGCGTCGAGGTCGACGTACGCGGTGAAGGAGCTGGGCGAGCCCTGGCCCCAGTACGTGGTGATCGTCGCCCAGCCGACCCGCGCGGACTGGGCCGTGGTCACCTCGCCGACCTCGATGTCCCGCGGCTCGTTCTGGGCGCACAGCAGCAGGTCGTAGTCGGGCGTCTGGGCGATCCGCTCCTTGAGGTAGTCGGAGACCAGGTGCTCGCGCTCCCAGGGGCGGGGCCCGTGGTTGCCGTAGAAGCCCTCCAGGAAGTGGTGGATCTCCTCGGCGGTGAAGCGGCCGTTCGGATCGGTCTTCACGCCGTGGGACGCGGCGACCGCGGGCGAGCCCGCGGCCAGCACGATCCCGAGGCCGAGCGCGGCCGCGCAGCTTCCGGCGACCGCGGCGGAGCGACGAAGGGTACGAAGCATAGGAGATCCCCCTGAATGTGGTCGTGTGCCCATGGTTCGGGCGAACACTCAAGAAGACCTACAGGAGGGGTGGATGGTTGCACGGTGATGCGTGGGAACCCTCGCCGGCCGATGACCGGCGAGGGTTCCCGGTGCGCGCTGCCCGGGTCAGTGGTTCTTGGGGAACCCCAGGTTGATGCCGACCTCTTCCGACGGCTCCGGCCAGCGGGTGGTGACGACCTTGCCGCGCGTGTAGAACTGCACGCCGTCGTTGCCGTAGATGTGCTGGTCGCCGAAGAGCGAGTCCTTCCAGCCGCCGAAGGAGTGGTAGCCCACCGGCACCGGGATCGGCACGTTGACGCCGACCATGCCCGCCTCCACCTCCAGCTGGAAGCGGCGGGCGGCGCCGCCGTCGCGGGTGAAGATCGCGGTGCCGTTGCCCCACTTCGAGGAGTTGATCAGCTCGATGGCCTCGTCGTAGGTCTCGGCGCGTACCACGCACAGCACCGGGCCGAAGATCTCGTCGCGGTAGGCGTCGGCGGTGGTGGGGACCTTGTCCAGCAGCGAGACGCCGATGAAGAAGCCGTCTTCGTGCCCATCGACCGTGTAGCCGGTGCCGTCCACGACCACCTCGGCGCCCTGGGCGGCGGCCCCGTGGACGTAGGAGGCGACCTTGTCCCGGTGCTCCTTGGTGATCAGCGGGCCCATCTCGGAGGACGGGTCGTTGCCGGGGCCGATGCGGAGCTTGGCGGCACGGTCGGCGATCTTCTTCACCAGGTCGTCGCCGATGTCGCCGACGGCGACGACGACGGAGACCGCCATGCAGCGCTCACCGGCCGACCCGTAGGCCGCGTTGATCGCGTTGTCCGCGGCGAAGTCCAGGTCGGCGTCGGGCAGCACCAGCATGTGGTTCTTGGCGCCGCCGAGCGCCTGCACCCGCTTGCCGTGCTCGACGGCCTTGGACTGGATGTACCGGGCGATCGGGGTGGAGCCGACGAAGCTCACCGCGGCGACGTCCGGGTGCTCCAGCAGCCGGTCCACGGCCACCTTGTCGCCGTTGACGACGTTGAGCACACCGTCCGGCAGCCCCGCCTCGGCCGCCAGCTCGACCAGCCGGTGGGAGGCCGACGGGTCCTTCTCGCTGGGCTTGAGGACGAAGGTGTTGCCGCAGGCGATGGCCACCGGGAACATCCACATCGGCACCATGGCCGGGAAGTTGAACGGCGTGATGCCCGCGACGACACCCAGCGGCTGGCGGATCGAGGAGACGTCGACACCGGTGGAGACCTGGGTGGACAGCTCGCCCTTGAGCTTCTCCGCGATACCGCAGGCCAGCTCGACGATCTCCAGCCCGCGGGCCACCTCGCCGAGCGCGTCCGAGTGCACCTTGCCGTGCTCCGCGGTGATCAGCTCGGCGATCTCGTCGCGGTGGGCGTCCAGCAGCTCGCGGTACTTGTAGAGGATCGCGGTGCGCCTGGACAGCGAAATGGTGCCCCAGGACCGGAACGCCTCCTTCGCGGCGGCGACGGCCGCGTCGACCTCCTCGACCGAGGCGAGGGCGACCCGGGTGTCCTGGGCGCCGGTGGCCGGGTTGAACACCGGGCCATAGGTGCCGGACGTGCCCTCGACGGACTTCCCGCCGATCCAGTGGTTGACGGTCTTCATGGGTGCGGAGCCTTTCTCTCGAAAACGTCAGAGGTGGCGGCGGCGGCCGGCGGCGTGCCGGTCGTACTCCTCGCGGGCCTTCACGGCGGCCGGGCGGGTCGCGGTCTCGGCTACGGGCACATCCCACCACGCCTGTGCGTCGGGGGCGCCCGACACTGTGTCGCCCGTTTCCGTCTCCACATAGACACATGTGGGACGGTCCGAGGCGCGGGCCGCGGCAAGCGCCTCCCGCAGCTCGGCCACGCTCCGGGCACGCAGCACGTCCATGCCGAGCGAGGCGGCGTTGGCGGCCAGGTCCACCGGGAGCGGATCGCCGGTGTACGTGCCGTCGGCGGAGCGGAAGCGGTAGGCGGTGCCGAACCGCTCGGCGCCGGTCGTCTCCGACAGGCCGCCGATCGAGGCGTAGCCGTGGTTCTGGAGGAGGACGACGTTGATGTTGATGCCCTCCTGGACCGCGGTGACGATCTCGGTCGGCATCATCAGGTACGTACCGTCCCCGACCAGCGCCCACACCGGGCGGTCGGGGGCCGCGAGCCGTACGCCGATGGCGCCCGGGATCTCGTAACCCATGCAGGAGTAGCCGTACTCCAGGTGGTACTGGCGGGGCGAGCGGGCCCGCCACAGCTTGTGCAGGTCGCCGGGGAGCGAGCCCGCCGCGTTGATCACCACGTCGTCGTCGCCGACCACCGCGTCCAGCGCGCCCAGCACCTGGGTCTGGGAGGGGCGCACCGAGGCGTCCTCGGCGGCGTACGCGGCGTCCACCCGGCGCTCCCACCGGGCCTTGCCGGTCCGGTACTCGGCCTCGTACGTCTCGTCGACCCGGTGACCGGCCAGCTCGGCGGTCAGCGCCTCAAGACCGGCGCGGGCGTCGGCGACCAGCGTGGTGGCGCTCAGCTTGTGGGCGTCGAAGCCGGTGATGTTGAGGTTGAGGAACCGGACGTCCGGATGGGCGAAGAGGGTCGCGGAGGCGGTGGTGAAGTCGCTGTAGCGGGTGCCGACCCCGATGATCAGGTCGGCGGTGCGGGCCAGGTCGTCGGCGACGGCGGTGCCGGTGTGCCCGATGCCGCCGATGTCGGCGGGGTGGTCGTAGCGCAGCGACCCCTTGCCCGCCTGGGTGGAGGCCACCGGGATGCCGGTGGCGTCGGCGAACGCCCGCAGGGCGCCCTCGGCCTCGCTGTGGTGGACGCCGCCGCCCGCGACGACCAGCGGCCGCCGGGCCGCGCGGATCGCCCGTGCGGCGGCCTCGGTCTCGGCCGCTTCGGGTACGGGGCGGCGCACCCGCCACACCCGGTCGGCGAAGAACTCCTCCGGCCAGTCGAACGCCTCCGCCTGCACGTCCTGGGGCATGGCCAGGGTGACCGCGCCGGTCTCGGCCGGGTCGCTGAGCACCCGCATCGCGGAGAGCGCGGCCGGGATCAGCGCCTCGGGGCGCACGACGCGGTCGAAGTAGCGGGAGACCGGGCGCAGCGCGTCGTTGACGGACACATCGCCCGCGTACGGCACCTCCAGCTGCTGGAGCACGGGGTCGGCGGGCCGGGTGGTGAAGATGTCACCGGGCAGCAGCAGCACCGGCAGCCGGTTGACGGTGGCCAGCGCGGCACCGGTGACCAGGTTGGTGGCGCCGGGGCCGATGGAGGTCGTGACGGCCTGCGCGGCGAGCCGGTTGGACTGCCGGGCGAAGCCGACCGCGGCGTGCACCATCGACTGCTCGTTGCGGCCCTGGAGGTAGGGCATGGTGTCCTGCCCGGCCTCCAGCAGCGCCTGGCCGAGCCCGGCCACATTGCCATGGCCGAAGATGCCCCAGGTGGCGTTGATCAGACGGTGCCGCTGACCGTCCCGCTCGGTGTACTGGTGCGCCAGGAACTCCACCAGGGCCTGGGCGACGGTGAGGCGGCGGGTGGTCATCGGGCGTCTCCTGCGGGAGCTTCAGGGGCTTCGTACAGCGGAAGGCGGGGGTCGACGGGCTGGTCGGGCCAGGTGGAGCGGATCCAGCCGTGGTCGGGGTGGTCGCAGATCAGCCAGGCGCGCTCCTCGCCGGGGCCCGCCATGACGTTGAGGTAGTACATGGCGTGGCCGGGCGCGGCGATGGACGGCCCGTGCCAGCCGTCCGGGATCAGCACGGCGTCGCCGGAGCGGACCTCGGCCAGCACATCGGTGCCGCGGCCGTGGCCGGAGGGCGAGACCCGCTGGTAGCCGACGCCCTCGTTGCCGTGGGCCTCGGCGATCTCGAAGTAGTAGATCTCCTCCAGCTCGCTCTCCTCACCGGGGCGGCACTCGTCGTGCTTGTGCGGCGGGTACGAGGACCAGTTGCCGCCGGGGGTGAGCACCTCGACGGCGATGAGCTTGTCGCACTCGAAGACCCCGGCGGCGCCGAAGTTGTTGACCTGGCGCGAGCAGTTGCCGGTGCCGCGCAGCTCGACGGGGACGGCGGAGGCGGGCCCGTAGCGGGCGGGCAGCCGGCGCTCGCAGCGGGCGCCGGTGAGCGCGAAGCGGCCCCCGGCGCCGCTGGCGATCGTGGCGTGCGCGTCGCGCGGGACGTACGCGAAGTCGCTCACCCCGCTGAACACGCTTGTCCGGCCGTGCAGTTCGAAGGTCTCGCCCTCGGTGATCACCGTGCAGCCGCCGCTGAGCGGCAGCACGATCCACTCGCTGTCGCCGGTGACCAGCTGGTGCGAGCCGCCGGGCGGCAGGTCGAGCACGCGCAGGCTGGAGTAGCCCCAGCCGGCCCGCCCGGGATCGATGTCCAGGACGTACGGACCGTCGGCGCCCTTACCGGCCTGCACATGGAAGCCGAGGGACGATTCGTTGGTGGTCATGGCGTCAGTGTTTCCTCCGGTTCCGGGGCCGATTCACAGCAGGCCGACGGCGGTGTCCACGGCGGTCTCCACGCTGCCCTCCGCCGGGTAGAGCAGCGAGCGGCCGACGACCAGGCCCTGGACGGTGGGCAGACGCAGCGCCTTGCGCCACTTCTCGTACGCCCCCTCCTGATCCTTCCCCACCTCGCCGCCGAGCAGCACCGCCGGCAGCGTGCTCGTCTCCATGACGGCGGCCATCTCGTCCGGGTCCTCGGTGACCGGCACCTTCAGCCACGTGTACGCGGAGGTCCCGGCGAGCCCGGAGGCGATCGCGATGGACTTGGTGACGGCCTCGGCGCTCAGATCGTTGGAGACCCTGCCGTCTATCCGGCGGGAGATGAACGGCTCGACGAACACCGGCAGCCGCCGCTCCGCCATCTCGTCGATGGCGCGGGCCGTGGTGAGCATGGTGTTGAGCGACCCGGCGTCGTCGTAGTCGACCCGCAGCAGCAGTTTCCCGGCGTCGAAGCCGAGCCGGGCGATGTCCTGCGGGCGGTGGCCGGTGAAGCGGTCGTCCAGCTCGAACGAGGCGCCGGCCAGCCCGCCGCGGTTCATCGAGCCCATGACGACCTTGCCGTCGAGGGCCCCGAGCAGCAGCAGGTCCTCCAGGATGTCGGCGGTGGCCAGCACCCCGTCGACACCCGGGCGGGACAGCGCCACGCACAGCCGCTCCAGCAGATCGGCCCGGTTGGCCATGGCCAGCTTGTGCCCGCCGACGGCGAGGGCGCCGCGCGCCGGGTGGTCGGCGGCCACGATCATCAGTCGGCCGCTGTCGCCGATGAGCGGGCGGCGGACCCGGCGGGCGGCAGCCTCGGCGATGGCCTCGGGATGCCGGCTCCGTACCGTCACGAGGTCGGAGATGCTGATGCTCAAGGAAAGCTCCCTATTTTTTGAGGCTCGGACGCGGGCGCCCGCGTCACTCGTGGCTGAGCAGGGCCTCGACCTCGGCCTGGGTGGGCATCGCGGAGGAGCAGGCGAGGCGGGACGCGACGATCGCGCCCGCGGCGTTGGCGTACCGCATGATCCGCTCCGGGTCCCAGCCCGCCAGCAGCCCGTGGCACAGGGCGCCGCCGAACGCGTCGCCCGCGCCGAGTCCGTTGACGACGTCGACCGGGACGGGCGGGACCTCGGTGGCGGTGCCGTCCCGGTGCACGGCGAGGACCCCCTTGGGGCCCTGTTTGACGACGGCCAGCTCCACGCCCGCGTCCAGCAGGGCCTGGGCGCATGCCTTCGGTTCCCGTACACCGGTGGCGATCTCGCACTCGTCCACGTTGCCGACGGCGACGGTGGCGTGGCGCAGGGCCTCGGCGTAGAAGGGGCGCGCCGTCTCGGGGTCCTTCCAGAACATGGGGCGCCAGTCGAGGTCGAAGACGGTGGTGCCGCTCTTGGCGCGGTGGGCGAGGGCGGTGAGGGTGCTGCCGCGGCTGGGCTCCTCGCTGAGGCCGGTGCCGGTCATCCAGAAGATCCGGGCGGCGCGGATCGCGTCGAGGTCCAGCTCGTCGGGGTGGATCTCCAGGTCGGGGGCCTTGGGGCGGCGGTAGAAGTAGAGCGGGAAGTCGTCGGGCGGGAAGATCTCGCAGAAGGTGATCGGGGTCGGGTAGTCCTCGACCGGTGTGACGAAGCGGTCGTCCACGCCGAACCCCTGGAGTTCCTGGTGGATGTACTCGCCGAACGGGTCCGCGCCGGTACGGCTGATCACCGCGGAGCGGTGGCCGAAGCGGGCGGCGGCCACCGCGACGTTGGTCGCCGAGCCGCCCAGGAACTTTCCGAACGACTCGACCTGCGGCAGCGGCACTCCGGTCTGCAGCGGGTAGAGGTCCACTCCGATGCGGCCCATCGTGATCAGGTCGTACGGCTCACTCATGCGTGCCCCTTCGGGAAATTCGGGAAAGACGCAGCTCAGGATTGTCGTGGGCGAACACCGGGTCCCGCCCGGCCCCTTCAGGTCTAGACGTGCTCACGGCCTGCTGTCAAGGATTTGTCATTACATTCGGACGTAACCACGAGAGCCCGCGCGGGATGCGTTATCGCCTCGTTACGTCCAGATGAAATGTTGTCATGACAAACTCTTGACAGGCGGCGGCCACGAGGAGTTGGCTCCCCCTCATGCAACGGCTCTGTTAACACGGACCTGGCTTGAGAGGTGCTGGAACAGATGGACCTCAGATTCGACCGACGCCACCGAGTGCGACTCGCCACCATCGCCGCCGTAACGGTTCTCCTCGCAACGGGCTGCAGCAGCCAAGGGGGGAAGAAGGCCCAGGACGCCGCGGACGACATCTCTGCAGGCAAGGCCAACACCCCCCGGATGAAGATCGCGATGATCACCCACGCCGCCCCCGGCGACACCTTCTGGGACACGGTCCGCAAGGGCGCCAAGGCGGCCGCGGCCAAGGACAACGTCGATCTGGTCTACTCCAGCAACCCCAACGGCGGCGACCAGGCCAACCTCATCCGGAACGCGATCAACCAGAAGGTCGACGGCATCGCCGTCACCCTCGCCAAGCCCGCCGCGATGAAGGGCGCGATCGCCAAGGCCGAGAAGGCCGGGATCCCCGTCGTCGGCTTCAACTCCGGCCTGGAGGACTGGAAGTCCCAGGGGCTGCTCGAATACTTCGGCCAGGACGAGAACCTGGCCGGACAGGCCTTCGGCAAGCGCCTCAACCAGCTCGGCGCCAAGCACAACATCTGCGTCATCCAGGAGCAGGGCCATGTCGCCCTGGAGGCCCGCTGCGCCGGCGTGAAGAAGACCTTCAAGGGCAAGACGGAAACCCTCTACGTCAACGGCACCGACATGCCGTCGGTCAAGTCCACGATCTCCGCCAAGCTCAAGCAGGATCCGAGCATCGACTACGTCGTCACGCTCGGCGCGCCGTTCGCGCTGACCGCCGTGCAGTCCGCCAAGGAGGCGGGCGGCAAGGCCAAGGTCGCCACCTTCGACCTCAACAAGGACCTCATCGCCGCCGTCAAGAGCGGGGACGTGCAGCTCGCGGTGGACCAGCAGCCCTATCTCCAGGGCTATCTGGCCCTCGACTCCCTGTGGCTGTACAAGAACAACGGCAACTTCAGCGGCGGTGGCGAGGCGCCCGTGCTGACCGGACCCGCGTTCGTCACCAAGGACAACGTGGAGAAGATCGCCAAGTTCGCTGCGAAGGGCACGCGGTGATGCGGCCATGACCCAAGCAGCCCCGCCCGCCGCCGCCATGCCACCGGCCGCCCCGGCGGCGAGCCCCAAGAGCCGCACCACCGAACGCTCGCTGGCCCGCCGGGTCCTCGCCCGGCCGGAGATCGGCGCCCTGGTCGCCGCGGTCGGCGTCTACGTCTTCTTCTTCGCCGTCGCCCCCACCTTCCGCCAGGCGGACTCGTTCGCCACCGTGCTCTACCAGGGCTCGACCCTGGGCATCATGGCGCTCGCCGTTTCCCTGCTGATGATCGGCGGCGAGTTCGACCTGTCGGCCGGTGTCGCCGTCACCTCCTCGGCGCTGACCGCGAGCCTGCTCAGCTTCCAGCTCACCGCCAACGTCTGGGTCGGCGTCGGGGTGGCCCTGGTCCTTTCGCTCTCGGTGGGCCTGATCAACGGCCTGCTGCTGATCAAGACCGGGCTGCCCAGCTTCCTGGTCTCGCTCGCCAGCTTCCTGATGCTCCAGGGCCTGAACCTGGCCATCACCAAGCTGCTGACCGACAACGTCGCCACCAACACCATCAACGACATGGACGGCTTCGACTCGGCCAAGGCGGTCTTCGCCTCCGACGTCCCGGTCCTCGGCGTCGATGTGAACATCACCGTGTTCTACTGGCTGGGCTTCGCCGCCCTCGCCACCTGGGTCCTGCTGCGCACCAAGTTCGGCAACTGGATCTTCGCGGCCGGCGGCTCCAAGGAGAGCGCCCGTGCGGTCGGGGTACCGGTGAACCTCACCAAGATCGCCCTCTTCATGACGGTGGGCTTCGCGGCCTGGTTCGTCGGCATGCACCTGCTCTTCGAGTACAACACCGTGCAGGCCGGTGAGGGCGTCGGCAACGAGTTCTACTACATCATCGCCGCGGTGATCGGCGGCTGTCTGCTGACCGGCGGCTACGGCTCCGCGATCGGCGCGCTCCTCGGCGCGTTCATCTTCGGCATGGTCAACCAGGGCATCGTCTACGCCAACTGGAACCCGGACTGGTTCAAGTTCTTCGTCGGCGTGATGCTGCTGCTCGCGACGCTGGTGAATCTGTGGGTGCGCCGTCAGGCCGCCAGGAGGTGATGGGAATGTCCGCCAACGACCTCACGAAGCCCACCCCCGCCGCCGAGGACGGGACGGAGCCGGTCGTCCAGCTCAAGGGCGTCGGCAAGCTCTACGGCAACATCCGGGCCCTGGAGGGCATCGACCTCGACGTCCGGCCGGGCCGGGTGACCTGCGTACTCGGCGACAACGGCGCCGGGAAGTCCACCCTCATCAAGATCATTTCCGGGCTGCACCAGCACGACGAGGGCGAGTACATCGTCGACGGCAAGCCGGTGCGGCTGCACAACCCGCGCGAGGCCCTGGACCTGGGCATCGCCACCGTCTACCAGGACCTGGCCACGGTGCCGCTGATGCCGGTGTGGCGGAACTTCTTCCTCGGCTCCGAGCTGACCCGCGGCCCCTGGCCCATCCGCCGGCTCGACATCGAGCGGATGAAGGAGACCACCCACGCGGAGCTGTCCGCCATGGGCATCCACCTGGACAACCTCGAACAGCCCATCGGCACCCTCTCCGGAGGCCAGCGGCAGTCCGTGGCCATCGCGCGGGCGGTGTACTTCGGCGCCAGGGTGCTGATCCTGGACGAGCCCACCGCGGCGCTGGGCGTCAAGCAGTCCGGCGTCGTCCTGAAGTACATCGCGGCGGCCCGCGAGCGGGGCCTGGGCGTCATCTTCATCACCCACAACCCGCACCACGCGTACATGGTCGGCGACCACTTCTCGGTACTGAGACTCGGCGCCCTGGAGCTGAACGCCACCCGGGAGGACGTCAGCCTGGAGGAACTGACCAACCACATGGCCGGCGGCACGGAGCTGGCCGCTCTCAAACACGAGCTCGCACAGGTGCGCGGGGTCGATGTGGAGGAGCTTCCCGAGGTCGTCGAGGCCCCCTCGTCCTGACCATCCACCGGACATTCCTCCTGACATTACGTCCGAATGTCCTGACGAACTCTTGACGGCTACCGGCCCGGCCCGTAAAGCTGCCCAAACCAGCATGAAACGCGGGCCGGGACACCACCCGGAGTAAGCGACCCGCACTGCCCCCTTCCCCGGTCCCCAGGACCGGCGAGAGGAGACCCTCTTCCATGACTGCCGCCGCCTCCCCCGTCCCCGCCCTGGACCGCATCCGGGTCGGCTCGGCCCCCGACTCCTGGGGGGTGTGGTTCCCCGATGACGCGCAGCAGGTCCCCTGGCAGCGCTTCCTCGACGAGGTCGCGGAGGCCGGCTACGAGTGGATCGAGCTGGGCCCGTACGGCTATCTGCCGACCGACCCCGCCCGGCTCACCGAGGAGATCACCCGCCGGAACCTCACCGTCTCGGCGGGCACGGTCTTCACCTCACTGCATCGCGGCCCCGAGGTCTGGGACGCCACCTGGGAGCACGTCTCCCAGGTGGCGGAGCTGACCCGGGCCATGAACGCCAAGCACCTCGTGGTCATCCCCTCCTTCTGGCGCGACGACAAGACCGCCGAGATCATCGAGCCGCCCGAGCTGACCGCCGAGCAGTGGCGCCACCTGTCCACCGGCATGGAGCGCCTGGGCCGTGAGGTGCGCGAGCGCTTCGGGCTCGACATCGTCGTCCACCCGCACGCCGACACCCACATCGACGGCGAGGAGAACGTGGCCCGCTTCCTCGACGCCACCGACTCCGACCTGGTCAACCTCTGCCTGGACACCGGCCACTACGCCTACTGCGGCGGGGACAGCGTCAAGCTCATCGAGACCTACGGCGAGCGCATCGGCTACCTCCACCTCAAGCAGGTCGACCCGGAGATCCTGGCCGACGTGGTCAAGAACGGGGTGCCGTTCGGCCCGGCCGTCAAGCGCGGCGTGATGTGCGAACCGCCCAAGGGCGTCCCGGAGCTGGGACCGGTCCTGGCGGCCGCCCAGAAGCTGGACGTGGACCTGTTCGCCATCGTCGAGCAGGACATGTACCCCTGCCCGCCCGACCAGCCCTTCCCGATCGCCGAGCGCACCCGCCGCTTCCTGCGCTCCTGCGGCGCCTGACCTCCCGCCTCCTCCGATCCCCTTTCGATCCCCCTTCGATCCCCCTTCGATCCGCCGCACGAGCAGAAAGAGAAAAGAGACACCTATGAGCCAGCAGGGCACGCTCGGGATCGCCGTCATCGGGACCGGCAAGATGGGCGCCGACCACGTCCGCCGCATCAACGACGTGATCAGCGGCGCCCGGGTGGCGGCCGTGGTCGACATCGACGAGGCGCGCGCCAAGGCCGTCGCCGACCTGTCCGAGGGCTGCCAGGCGTTCACCGACCCGGCCGCCGCCATGGCCGCGCCGGGCGTGGACGCGGTACTGATCGCCTCGCCCGGCCCCGCGCACGAGGCCGCGCTGCTCAGCGCGTTCGAGCACGATCTGCCGGTGCTGTGCGAGAAGCCGCTGACCCCGGACTCGGAGTCCGCGCTGCGGGTGCTGGAGGCCGAGCAGCGGCTCGGCCACCGCCGGGTCCAGGTCGGCTTCATGCGCCGCTACGACACCGAGTTCATGAAGCTCAAGTCGCTGCTGGCCTCCGGTGAGCTGGGCCGCCCGCTGCTGATGCACTGCCGCCACCGCAACGCCTCGGTGCACTCGTACTTCACCACGGAGATGCTGATCAACGACTCCGTGGTGCACGAGATGGACCAGTCGCGCTGGCTGCTGGAGCAGGAGATCGCCAACGTCACCGTGCTCAAGCCGACCCCCAACTCGCACGCCCCCGAGGGGCTTGCCGACCCCCAGCTGGTGATCTTCGAGACCACGGGCGGCGCGATCGTCAACGTCGAGATCTTCGCGAGCTGCGGCTTCGGCTACCAGGTCCAGGCCGAGGCGGTCTGCGAGCGCGGCACCGCCCGCGTCGGCGACGCCCACGGCATGCTCGTCAACCGCCCCGGCACCTGGGGCGGCGAGATCGCCCCCGACTTCGTGGCCCGCTTCGAGGAGGCGTACGACCGCGAGGTGCAGGCCTGGGTCAACGCCACCAAGCGCGGCGAGGTCGAGGGCCCGAGCGCCTGGGACGGCTACGCCGCGGCCGCCGTGTGCGAGGCGGGGGTGCGGGCGCAGACCACCGGTGAGCGCACGCCCGTCGACATGATCGTGCGCCCCGCCTTCTACGCCTGACGGCTACGGGCGGGCGGGCCGCCGCCACCGCCGGCCCGCCCTCCCCTTTCCGTACACCCGCACGTTCTCCCTGTTCGAAAGGTTTCTTCTTCCTCATGAAGATCGCACTCGACCCACACATGCTGCGCAAGGGGCCCCTGCTCGAACTCCCGGCCCTCGTCGCCGAGCTGGGCTTCGAGTACATCGAGCTGTCTCCCCGGGACGACTTCATTCCCTTCTTCAAGCACCCGCGGGTGGACGACGGCACGGTGCGCCGGTTCCGCAAGGCGCTGGACGCCGCCGGGGTGAAGATCTCCTCCGTACTGCCGCTGTTCCGCTGGTCCGGACCGGACGAGGACGAGCGCCAGGCCGCCGTCCGCTACTGGAAGCGGGCCATCCAGATCACCGCCGATCTGGGCGTGGACAGCATGATCTCGGAGTTCAACGGCCGCCCCGAGGACCCCAGCCGCAGCGAGGGCCAGTTCTGGCGGTCGATCGAGGAACTGCTGCCGGTCTTCGAGCGCGAGTCCATCAAGCTGACGCTGGAGCCGCACCCCGATGACTTCATCGAGGAGGGGTACGAGGCGATCAACATGATCCGGGGCATCAACCACCCCCTGGTCTCCTACCTCTACTGCGCCCCGCACACCTTCCATCACGGCAATGACGCCCCCGGCCTGATCAAGCACGCGGGCGATCTGCTCACCCATGTGCATCTGGCCGACACCTTCGATCACACCGCGTCCTCGGGGTTGCGCTACATCATCAACCCGCCCGGTTCGACGGCCCGTATCCACCAGCACCTGGACATCGGGCAGGGCGAGGTCGACTTCGACGCGCTGTTCGGCGCGCTGCGTGACAACGACTTCGACGGCACGCTGACCTCCTGCGTCTTCGCCTGGGAGGACCGGGCCCGCGAATCGTCCCTCTTCATGCGCAAGAAGATCGACGAATACCTCTCCACCTGGAAGTAACACCGGACGTCACGACAGACGGGAACACACCTTCATGCGCATCGGATTCCTCGGCGCGGGCCGCATCGGCGCCTTCCACGCCGCCGCCCTGGCCGATACGGACGGGGTCGACGACCTGCTGATCGGTGACGCCGACGCCGGGCGGGCCGCCGAGGTGGCCGAGCGTGTCGGCGCCCGGGCCGCCGTGTCGGTGGACGCGGTCTTCGAGGGCGGCATCGACGCCCTGGTGATCGCCACCCCGACCGTCACCCACGCCGAGCTGATCACCCGGGCGGCGCGCGCCGGGCTGCCCACGTACTGCGAGAAGCCCATCGCCCTGGACCTCGCGGGCACGGTCCGCGCGCTGGGCGAGGTCGAACGGGCCGGGACCATGCTCCAGATGGGGTTCCAGCGCCGGTTCGACGCCGGATATCTGGCGGCGCGGGAGGCGCTGCGGGACGGGCGGCTCGGCCGGGTGCACACCCTGCGGGCGATCACCTCCGACGCCGCGCCCCCGCCGCCGGAGTTCCTGCCCCACTCGGGCGGGCTCATCCGGGACTGTCTGGTGCACGACTTCGACGCCGTGCGCTGGCTGACGGGCCGCGAGGTGGTGGAGGTGTTCGCCTCCGGTTCGGACGGCGGCGCTGCCTTCTTCCGCGAGGCGGGCGACGTCGACACGGCGGCGGCGCTGCTCACCCTGGACGACGGCACGCTGGTCACCGCGACGGCCACCCGCTACAACGGGGCGGGCTACGACGTACGGATGGAACTGTCCGGGGACCGCGACCAGTTCGTGGTCGGCCTGGACGACCGTACGCCCTTCACCTCGGCCGAACCGGGCGGTCCCCCCGGGCCCGCCCGGCCCTGGGCCAACTTCCTGGAGCGGTTCGAGGCCGCGTACCGGGCGGAGCTGGCGGCCTTCGTCTCGGCGGCCCGGGGCGAGGCGCCCAACCCGTGCTCCGGTCGGCAGGCGCTCTCCGCCCTGCTGGTGGCCGAGGCGTGCGAGCTGTCCCGGCTGGAGCACCGCCCGGTGCGGCTCGCCGAGATCACCAAACGGATGTCCGAGCTGGAGCACTGACCCCCGGGCCGGCCCCCGGGCCCGCGCGTCACCCGGCGGTCACAGCCGTCACATCTCCGCGCGGCTTACGTCACAGGTGTTCAACAGCCCCTAGCCGCCCGTCACCCGGCGTCGTTCACCGGACACAGGCCGAGTGAAAGGGCGCGAGTGATGACCGATCGAAGGCTGTGGTCCTACAAGGAGATCGCCGCACATATCGGTGTGCGGACCGACACCGTACGGTCCTATCGCAAGCACGGTCACATGCCGCCCCCCGACCTGGTGGAGGGCGGCAAGCCGTATTGGTACGCGGACACCATCCGGGCCTGGGTGGCCCGCAGACCCGGCAACCGCCGCGCCCGCCGCGAGGGCAAGGACCAGTGAGTGGCTTGCGGATCGCGCCGGGCGCCGCGGTGGGTCAGCGGGCGCTCACCCGGTCCCGGCGGCGGCCCTTCTCCCCGGAGGCCGCGCCCCCGTCCGCCTTCCCGCCGGGGTCTTCGGAGGTGCCGTCCGGAGAGCCGCCGCCGCCCGGGGAGCCACCGGAGGGAGCGCCGGACGAGGGCGCGGACTCCCCTTCGCTCAGCCCGAACCGGGTGTGCAGCCGCCGCAGCGGGCCCGGGGCCCACCAGGTGGCCCGGCCGGTCAGCTTCATCACCGCCGGTACCAGCAGACTGCGCACCACCATCGCGTCCATCAGCACGGCCAGGGCGATACCGAGGCCGAGCATCTTGGTGTTGGTGACCCGGGAGGTGCCGATGGCCACCATGACCACGGCCAGGATCAGCGCCGCCGCGGTGATCAGCCCGCCGGTGCGCCGCAGTCCGAACTCCACCGCCGCCTCATGGTCCCCCGTGCGCTCGTACTCCTCCTTGATCCGGGAGAGCAGGAAGACGCCGTAGTCCATGGAGAGCCCGAAGGCGACGCAGAACATCAGCACCGGCAGGGTGGTCTCTATGTCGCCGGAGCTGGTGAACGACAGTGGCCCGGACAGATGCCCCTCCTGGAAGACCCACACCATGGCGCCGAACATCGCGGTGAGGCTGAGCGCGTTGAGCAGCACGGCCTGGAGCGGGATCAGCACGCTTCCGGTGAGCAGGAAGACCAGCAGCAGGGTGACGGCGATGATGATCGCGCCCGCCCAGGGGACGCGGTCGCCCAGGGACTCCTTGGTGTCCACCAGGACGGCGGCGGTGCCGGTCACCGAGGTGCGGAACGGGGGATTCTGGGCCCGGATGTCCCGCACCAGGTCCTGGGTGGCGGGCTCCACGCCCTCGCCCTTGGGCTGCACGCTGAGATACGCCGCGCCGCCCGCCGCGCGCGCCGCCTCGGCCGGGCCGGGCCTGCCCACCTGGCGGCCGTCCGCGAAGTGCCCGGCCGGGCTGTCCACCCGCAGCACTCCGGGGAGGGCGGAGACCTTGGCGCTGTAGTCGGCGAGCGCGGCGGCACCGGGCTCGCCCTCGGCGAGGATCTCCACCCCGCCGCCGGGTCCGCCCGCGAAGCCGTCCCGGATGTGCTGCTGGACCACGTGGGACTCGGCGCCGGAGGGCAGCTGGCGGTCGTCCGCGGTGCCGAACTCCACCCGCAGGAAGGGCAGCCCCAGCGCCACCAGCCCGGCGACGGTGGCCAGCGCGAAGACCGGGGCGCGCCGCATCACCAGCCGGGCGAACCGCCCCCAGCCCGCGCCCGGTTCGGCCCGGTCGGCGGCGGCCCCGGCGGGGCGGCCGCGGCGCAGCAGCCGGGTGAGGTCCCACTTGTTGACCCGGTCGCCGAGCAGGACGAGCGCGGCGGGCAGCACGACCAGGGCGGCGGCCGCGGCGATGAGCACCACGGCGATGCCCGCGTAGGCGAAGGAACGCAGGAAGTACTGCGGGAAGACCATCATCGCGGCGAGCGAGACGGCGACGGTCAGCGCCGAGAAGAGCACGGTCCGCCCGGCGGTGCGCAGGGTGGCGGCGACGGCCGGAAGCGTCTCCCCGCCCGCCGCCAGCTCTTCGCGGAAGCGCCGCACGATGAACAGGGCGTAGTCGATGGCGAGCCCGAGGCCGAGCGCGGTGGTCAGGTTCTGTGCGAAGACCGAGACATCGGTGAACTCGGTGAGCACGCGCAGCACGGCGTCGGTGCCCAGGATGGCGATGACGCCGATGCCGAGCGGCAGCAGGGCGGCCACCGCGCTGCCGAAGACCATGACGAGCAGCACCAGGGTGACGGGCAGGGCCATCATCTCGGCGCGCAGCAGGTCTTCCTGAATGGTGGTCTGCATCTCCTGCTTGACCGCGACCGGTCCGCCGACGGAGACCTCGACCGGTCCGTGCTGTCCGCGGTAGTCGGGGGCGATGCGCTCCAGCGCCTTGCCCGCGGCCGTCTCGTCGCCGGTGATGCGCGCGGCGATGATCGCCTCACCGCGGTCCTTGCTGCGCAGGGCGGACGCGCCGGTGTCCCAGTAGGAGGTGACGCCGGTGACCGCCTTCTCACCCGCGAGCTTCTTGCCGAGCGCCCGGGCCTCGGCGGCGACCGCCGGGTCGTCCACCTTCTTGCCGCCGCTGTCGACGAGCAGGATGAGGTTGGGCTGGGAGGCGGGGAAGCGCTTCTCCAGCGCCTTGGTGGCGTACGAGGACTGGGACGCCGGGTCCTCCCAGCCGCCGCCGGACAGCCGGTCGGCGACTCCGCTCCCGGCCACGACGGCGAGCGCCGTGAAGAGCAGGGCGACCAGCAGGGACAGCCGCGGCCTGGCGGTGACGAGGCGGGTCCATCCTCCGATCCGCTCGCCGGGCGGCCGATTGACATCGGTCATGACGCGGTGTCCCCTTCACCTGTGCCCATGCGGCCGGCCCCGCTCGGGCAGGCAGGCAGCATGGGTCGCTGATTGCCACGAACGGCAAACACGAGCGACCGCTCGCATTTCTCAAGAATGCGAGCGGCCACTCGTGTTTGTCAATCGCACATGGGAAGCTGTGGATTGTGACCGAGAGCCAGGCAGACCGACCCGCGAACCCTCGCCGCAGGCAGGCGCGCGGTGAGCGCCGGATCCAGCAGCTGCTGGACGCCGCCGCCAGCGTCTTCTGCCGCACCGGCTACACCTCCGCGAGCACCAACGCGATCGCCCGCGAGGCCGGGGTCTCCCCCGGCACGCTGTACCAGTTCTTCCCGAACAAGGAGGCCATCGCCGTCGAGCTGGGCGACCGGCTCACCCGGCGGATGCGGGACGCCCACGGCGTGGCCTTCACCGACGAGAACGCCGCCCTGCCGCTCGGCGAGATGCTGGACGTGGTCCTCGACCCTTTGATCGAGTTCAACCGCGCCAACCCCGTCTTCCTCACCCTGATCTGCTCCTCCGACACCCCGGGCGTGGTCGCCGAGGAGCACGCCGCGCTCCACACCGCGCTGCAGGCCCGGGTCGAGGAGCTGATCGGCACCTACGCCCCCGAGCTGCCCGCGGAGCGCCGCACGCGCATCGCGACCATGGCGTTCGCGTTGTTCAAGGCCGGGCTGGAGCTGATCCTCTCCCACGAGGGCGAGGAGCAGGCGGCGTACATCTCCGAGATGAAGGCCTGCCTCTACGGGTACCTGGCCCCCGCCATCGGCACCGAGGCGGCGTCCGCCCGGCACTGACGCCCCCCTGTCGAGGGCGGGCACACCCCCGGCTTCCGGGAATACCCCCTAGGGGTATAAAGTTGAAAAGGTCAGGAGGCGCTGCGCCAACCGGCGCCCCTCGCGTACCGTCAGCCACTCCCCCACAGAGGAGAAATCCATGAGCCCCGAGGCGAACACCGTCACCGCCGTCTACCAGGTGACCGGCATGACCTGCGGCCACTGCGAGGGTGCCGTCGCCGAGGAAATCGGCGCCCTCGACGGCGTCAGCTCCGTCAAGGCCGTGGCCTCCACCGGCCAGGTCACCGTCGTCTCGGCCGCCCCGCTGGACGAGGCGGCGGTCCGCGCCGCCGTCGACGAAGCGGGTTACGAGCTCGCATGACCATCACGGCTCCCGCCGCCGGGCACGAGGCGCGGGTCGAGCTGGCCATCGGCGGCATGACCTGCGCTTCCTGCGCGGCGCGCATCGAGAAGAAGCTCAACCGGCTGGACGGCGTCACCGCCACGGTGAACTACGCCACCGAGAAGGCGCAGGTGTCCTACGGCAGCGGCGTCGAGGTCGCGGACCTCATCGCCACGGTCGTCAAGACCGGCTACACCGCCGAGGAACCGCCCCCCGCCGAGCCGGAACCCGAGCCCGGCAGCGCCGAGGCCACGGCCCCGGCGCCGGGCGAGCACGACCCGCTGCGCCACCGCGTGCTCGTCTCGCTCGTCCTGTCCCTGCCCGTCGTGGTGCTGGCGATGGTGCCCTCGCTCCAGTTCGACAACTGGCAGTGGCTCTCCCTCACCCTCGCCGCGCCCGTCGTCGTCTGGGGCGGGACCCCCTTCCACAAGGCCGCCTGGACCAATGCCCGGCACGGCGCGGCCACCATGGACACCCTGGTCTCCCTGGGCACCCTCGCGGCGCTCGGCTGGTCCCTGTGGGCCCTGTTCTTCGGCGACGCGGGCATGACCGGCATGCGGCACGGCTTCGACCTCACCGTCACCCGCGCCAACGGCTCGTCCTCGATCTATCTGGAGGCGGCCGCCGGGGTCACCACCTTCATCCTCATCGGCCGCTATCTGGAGGCGAAGTCCAAGCGGCGGGCGGGGGCGGCGCTGCGCGCCCTGCTGGAGCTGGGCGCCAAGGACGTCGCCGTCCTGCGCGGAGGCGAGGAAGTACGGATCCCCGTGCGCGACCTGGCGGTCGGGGACCGCTTCGTCGTACGCCCCGGCGAGAAGATCGCCACCGATGGCACGGTGGCCGAGGGCAGCTCCGCCGTCGACGCCTCGATGCTGACCGGCGAATCCGTACCGGTGGACGTCGCGGTCGGTGACACGGTCGCGGGCGCGACCGTCAACACGGCGGGCCGCATCGTCGTGGAGGCCACCCGGGTGGGCGCCGACACCCAGCTGTCCCGGATGGCCCGCCTGGTGGAGGACGCGCAGAACGGCAAGGCCGAGGTGCAGCGGCTCGCCGACCGGGTCTCCGGCGTCTTCGTGCCGATCGTGCTGCTGATCGCCGTGGGCACCCTGCTGGTCTGGTGGCTGACGACGAACGACGCGACCGCCGCCTTCACCGCCGCCGTCGCCGTCCTGATCATCGCCTGCCCGTGCGCCCTGGGCCTGGCCACCCCGACCGCGCTCATGGTCGGCACCGGCCGCGGCGCCCAGCTGGGCATCCTCATCAAGGGCCCCGAAGTGCTGGAGTCGACCCGCCGGGTGGACACCGTCGTCCTCGACAAGACCGGCACCGTGACCACCGGCAGGATGCGGCTGCACCAGACCATCCCCGCCCAGCGCACCGGCGAGGACGAGCTGCTGCGGCTCGCGGGCGCCGTGGAACACGCCAGTGAGCACCCCATCGCCCGCGCCATCGCGGACGGCGCGGCCGAGCGCACCGGGGCGCTCCCGGCGCCCGAGAGCTTCGGGTCCGTGCCCGGGCTCGGCGTCCAGGGCGTCGTCGAGGGACACGCGGTGCTCGTCGGCCGCGACACGCTGCTCGCCCAGTGGTCCATCGACCTGCCGGAGGACCTGGCGGCCGCCAAGGCCGCGGCCGAGGCGGAAGGCCATACGGCGGTCGCCGTCGCCTGGGACGGGCACGCCCGCGGCGTCCTCACCGTCGCCGACGCCGTCAAGGAGACCAGCGCCGAAGCCGTCGCCCAGCTGCGCGCCCTCGGCCTCACCCCGGTGCTGCTGACCGGCGACAACCGGCGCGTGGCCGAGTCGGTCGCCCGTGAGGTCGGCATCGACGAGGTCATCGCCGGCGTCCTGCCGCAGGACAAGGTCGACGTCGTGAAGCGGCTGCAGGACGAGGGCCGAACGGTCGCCATGGTCGGCGACGGGGTCAACGACGCCGCCGCCCTGGCCACCGCCGACCTCGGCCTCGCCATGGGTACCGGGACGGACGCGGCGATCGAGGCCGGTGACCTCACCCTCGTCCGGGGCGACCTGCGCGTGGCCGCCGACGCGATCCGGCTGGCCCGCCGGACCCTCACCACCATCAAGGGCAACCTGTTCTGGGCGTTCGGCTACAACGTCGCCGCGCTGCCGCTCGCCGCGGCCGGTCTGCTCAACCCGATGATCGCGGGCGCCGCGATGGCGTTCTCCTCCGTGTTCGTCGTGAGCAACAGCCTGCGACTGCGTTCCTTCACGGCGTCCACGGTCTCCACCAAGTCCCCATAAGCCGCACAACACCCATACACAAGAGCCTCGAATTTTGAATCGGGGCTCTTGCCCTTTTACGCCCCCATATGGCAAGAGACGCAGATCACAGACAACCCAACGTAACCATTGAGGGGGGTCGCGAGTCTAATGGGGCGGTGGGGATACGTCTTGGGGGACGCATCCTGCTACGCGTGGCCGGGGCGACGTACCCGGGGAGCTTTGAGCGGCCCTCCCGTACGTACGCGTCCCGGCAGATCGCGTCCGTACGAGCCCGTACGGCCCACAGAACGCCCGGGCCGGATCCCGTGGGGGGAATCCGAACCGGGACAAGGGAAGCGCCCCGCTCCGACCCGTGGGGGGATCGGCAGCGGGGCGCTTCTCGCTTTGTTCGGCGCCGCCTGTCAGGGCCGCGCTTCAGCGCTGTCTCTAGCGCTGCTCCACCGGGATGAAGTCACGCTCGACGACGCCCGTGTAGATCTGGCGCGGGCGGCCGATGCGGGAGCCCGGCTCCTTGATCATCTCGTGCCACTGGGCGATCCAGCCCGGCAGCCGGCCGAGCGCGAACAGCACGGTGAACATCTCGGTCGGGAAGCCCATCGCCCGGTAGATCAGACCGGTGTAGAAGTCCACGTTCGGGTAGAGCTTGCGCTCCACGAAGTAGTCGTCCGCGAGCGCGTGCTCCTCGAGCTTGAGCGCGATGTCGAGCAGCTCGTCGGACTTGCCGAGCGCGGAGAGGACATCGTGCGCCGCCGACTTGATGATCTTCGCCCGGGGGTCGAAGTTCTTGTAGACGCGGTGCCCGAAGCCCATGAGCTTCACGCCGTCTTCCTTGTTCTTCACCTTGCGGATGAAGGTGTCGACATCGCTGCCGGACGCCTGGATGCCCTCCAGCATCTCCAGCACCGACTGGTTGGCGCCGCCGTGCAGGGGGCCCCACAGGGCGTTGATGCCCGCCGAGATGGAGGCGAACATGTTGGCCTGCGAGGAGCCGACGAGCCGGACCGTCGAGGTCGAACAGTTCTGCTCGTGATCGGCGTGCAGGATCAGCAGCTTGTCGAGCGCGCTGACCACGACCGGGTCCAGCTCGTACTCCTGCGCCGGGACCGAGAAGGTCATGCGCAGGAAGTTCTCCACGTAACCGAGGTCGTTGCGCGGATAGACGAACGGGTGGCCGACCGACTTCTTGTACGCGTACGCCGCGATGGTCGGCAGCTTGGCCAGCAGCCGGATCGTCGACAGGTTGCGCTGCTTCTCGTCGAACGGGTTGTGGCTGTCCTGGTAGAACGTCGACAGCGCGCTGACCACGGAGGACAGCATCGCCATCGGGTGCGCGTCCCGCGGGAAGCCGTCGTAGAACCGTTTGACGTCCTCGTGGAGCAGCGTGTGGCGGGTGATGTCCTCACGGAACGCGGCCAGTTCGTCGACCGTCGGCAGCTCACCGTTGATCAGAAGGAAGGCCGTCTCCAGGAAGGAGGCGCGCTCCGCCAGCTGCTCGATGGGGTACCCGCGGTACCGCAGAATGCCCTGCTCACCGTCCAGGTAGGTGATGCCGGACTTGTACGCGGCGGTATTGCCGTAACCGGAGTCCAGGGTCACCAGACCGGTCTGGGCGCGCAGCTTGCCGATGTCGAAGCCCTTGTCGCCGACGGTGCTGTCGACCACCGGGTAGGTGTATTCGTCGTCTCCGTACCGCAGTACTACAGAGTTGTCGCTCACGTCATCCCTCACCGACGTCTGGTTCTCTTCCTCGAGGTGCCCTGACTCCCCCCACCTTCCCCTACTCGGGTGATGAACGTGCACTCGGGGTCGACTGAAGGGCCTTTTGGCGGCACTCAGTGCCGCCTCCACGGCCATCCTGCCCCGTTCGTCACCGTTCGGAAACCCTCTTGACACACTCGACTCCTATGCCCCGCCGAGCCGGTGATCCAGCGCCGTACAGCGTCGGCCCGCCGAGACGGTACGCACCGCCTGCCCGAGCGCGCGGCGCGATCCGACCAGCACCACAAGGCGCTTGGCCCGGGTCACCGCCGTGTACAGCAGGTTCCGCTGCAACATCATCCAGGCCCCGGTGGTCACCGGGATCACGACGGCCGGGTACTCACTGCCCTGGGAGCGGTGGATGGTCACCGCATAGGCGTGAGCCAGCTCGTCCAGCTCGTCGAAGTCGTACGGCACCTCCTCGTCCTCGTCCGTCCGCACGGTCAGCCGCTGCTCGTCGGTGTCGAGGGAGGTGACGACTCCAACCGTGCCGTTGAAGACCCCGTTGGCCCCTTTCTCATAATTGTTGCGGATCTGCGTCACCTTGTCGCCGACACGGAAGACCCGGCCGCCGAAACGCCGCTCCGGCAGGTCCGGCCGGGCCGGGGTGATGGCCTGCTGCAACAGTCCGTTGAGGGTGCCCGCGCCCGCCGGGCCACGGTGCATCGGGGCGAGGACCTGCACGTCACGGCGGGGGTCGAGGCCGAACTTCGCGGGCACCCGGCGGGCCGCGACATCCACCGTGAGCCGCCCGGCCTCCTCCGTGTCGTCCTCCACGAAGAGGAAGAAGTCCGACAGGCCCTGCGTGATCGGCGGGGCGCCGGAATTGATCCGGTGGGCGTTGGTGACCACCCCGGACTGCTGTGCCTGGCGGAAGATCCGGGTCAGCCGGACGGCCGGCACCGGGCTGCCGTCGGCCAGCAGATCCCGCAGCACCTCCCCGGCGCCGACGCTCGGCAGCTGGTCCACATCCCCCACGAACAGCAGATGGGCGCCCGGCGGGACCGCCTTGACCAGCTTGTTGGCCAGCAGCAGATCGAGCATCGACGCCTCGTCGACGACCACCAGGTCGGCGTCCAGCGGGCGGTCCTTGTCGTACGCGGCGTCCCCGCCGGGCTTCAGCTCCAGCAGCCGGTGCACCGTGGACGCCTCGGCCCCGGTCAGCTCGGCGAGCCGCTTGGCGGCCCGGCCGGTGGGGGCCGCGAGCACCACCTTGGCCTTCTTGGCGCGGGCCAGCTCCACCACGGACCGCACGGTGAAGGACTTGCCGCAGCCGGGGCCGCCGGTGAGCACCGCGACCTTCTCGGTGAGCGCGAGCCGCACCGCCTCGCGCTGCTCGGAGGCCAGGTCGGCGCCGGTGCGCTTGGCGAGCCAGCCCAGCGCCGCGTCCCAGTCCACGCCCTGGAAGGCGGGCATCCGGTCCTCCTCGGTGCGCAGCAGCCGCCGCACCTGACCGGCCAGCGAGATCTCGGCGCGGTGGAAGGGCACCAGATAGACCGCCGAGACCGGCTCGCCGTCCTCCGGGCCCGGCACCGGCTCGCGCACCACGCCCTCGTCCTCGGCCGCCAGCTCGCCCAGGCAGTCGATGACCAGCCCGGTGTCGACCTGGAGCAACTTCACGGCATCGGCGATCAGTTGCTCCTCGGGGAGGTAGCAGTGGCCCTGGTCGGCGGACTGGGACAGCGCGTACTGCAGACCGGCCTTGACCCGGGCGGGGCTGTCGTGCGGGATGCCGACCGATTGGGCGATCTTGTCGGCTGTGAGGAAGCCGATGCCCCAGACGTCGGCGGCCAGCCGATACGGCTCGTTCTTCACTATCGCGATCGACGCGTCGCCGTACTTCTTGTAGATCCGCACCGCGATGGAGGTGGAGACGCCGACGCCCTGGAGGAAGACCATCACCTCCTTGATGGCCTTCTGCTCCTCCCAGGCCGCGGCGATCATCTTCGTCCGCTTGGGGCCGAGGCCGGGGACCTCGATCAGCCGCTTCGGCTGCTCTTCGATGACGTCGAGGGTGTCGACGCCGAAGTGCTCGGTGATCCGGTCGGCGATCCGGGGGCCGATGCCCTTGATGAGGCCCGATCCGAGATAGCGCCGGATGCCCTGCACGGTGGCGGGCAGGACGGTCTGGTAGTTCTCGACGGTGAACTGTTTGCCATATTGCGGATGGGAACCCCAGCGGCCCTCCATCCGCAGCGACTCGCCCGGCTGTGCGCCCAGCAGCGAGCCGACGACGGTCAGCAGATCGCCCGCACCACGGCCGGTGTCGACCCGGGCGACCGTGTACCCGTTCTCCTCATTGGCGTAGGTGATCCTCTCCAGAACCCCTTCGACCACCGCGAGTTTGAGCATGCACCGACCGTACCGCCGGGGGCGGACACCGGGTCAGGGCGCGAAGCGAGCCTGTGGACATCCCGGAGGGCCCGCGGTGGCGGTTCGGGCGGAGTGGAACATCACGATCCGATTGCGGCCCGCTCCGGCATCTTGCCCCGCCCGCGTGTAATCGATTCCAATCTCCCTCGGCGTCATCGATGTAATCGATTCCACGAGGAGGTGGGGCGATGCCGGCCATCAAGGACGTGGCGCGGCGCGCCGGGGTCTCCGTCGCGACGGTCTCCCGGGTGCTCAACGACCACCCGTCCGTCCGCACGGACACCCGGGACAGGGTGCTCGCCGCCGTCGCCGACCTCGGCTACCGGCCCAACGCCGTCGCCCGCTCGCTGCGCACCCATCAGACCCGCGCCCTCGGGCTGGTCATCAGCGATGTGCTGAACCCTTTCTTCACCGAGCTGGCCCGCTCGGTCGAGGACGCGGCCCGGGACCGGGGCTACAGCGTGGTCATCGGCAACGCCGACGAGCGGCCCGAACTCCAGGACCACCACGTCCGCACCCTGGTGGACCGCCGCATCGACGGCCTGCTGGTCAGCCCCACCGACGGCGGCTCCCCGCTGATGCTGGACGCCGCCCGCACCGGCACGCCCATGGTCTTCGTCGACCGCTGGATCGAGGGCGAGGGGCTGGACGAGGTGCCCGTCGTGCGCACCGACGGCCGGGGCGCGGTCCGCGATCTGGTCGCCCATCTGCACGCCCTCGGCCACCGCCGGCTCGCCATCATCGCGGGCCCGGCCGCCACCACCACCGGGCGCGAACGGGTGGACGCCTTCCGCTCCGCCCTGCGCGAGTTCGGCCTCGCCCTGCCCGCCGACCACATCGGCCAGGGCGACTTCCAGGCCGACAGCGGGCGGCGGGTGACCGCCCGCTTCCTCGATCTGCCCGACCCGCCGGAGGCGATCTTCGCCGCCGACAATCTCATGGCGCTCGGCGCGATGGACGAGATCCGCTCCCGCGGGCTGCAGGTGCCCGACGACGTGGCGCTCGCCGCGTTCGACGACATCCCGTGGTTCGTCCACACCGATCCGCCGATCACCGCCATCGCCCAGCCCACCGGAGACCTCGGCCACGCCGCCGTCGGCGCGCTGATCGACCGCGTGGAGGGGCGGACCGCCGCATCGGTGACCCTGTCCGCCCGCCTGGTCCCCCGCCGCTCCTGCGGCGAGCCCGAAGGGAGCACGCCATGACCACGACGCCCAGCCCCGAGCCGGAACCGGCGGACCACGGGGCGGAGATCCTTCGGATGGAGGGGGTCCGCAAGACGTTCCCCGGCGTGGTCGCGCTGGACGGCGTCGACTTCGACCTCCGCCGGGGCGAGGTGCACGTCCTCCTCGGCGAGAACGGAGCGGGCAAGAGCACGCTGATCAAGATGCTGTCCGGCGCGCACCGCCCCGACGGTGGACGCGTGCTGGTCGACGGCGGTCCGGTCCGTATCCAGGGCGCACAGGACGCCGAGCGGTTGGGCATCGCCACCATCTACCAGGAGTTCAACCTCGTCCCCGATCTCAGCGTCGCCGAGAACATCTTCCTGGGCCGTCAGCCGCGCCGCTTCGGGCTGATCGACCGTACGGCGATGGACGAGCGGGCCGCCGAACTCCTCGCCCGCGTCGGCGTGGACGTCTCTCCCCGTACGCGCGTCCGCGACCTGGGGATCGCCCGGCTGCAGATGGTCGAGATCGCCAAGGCGCTCAGCCTGAACGCCCGCGTCCTGATCATGGACGAGCCGACCGCCGTGCTCACCACGGAGGAGGTCGACAAGCTCTTCCGGATCGTCCGCACCCTGCGCGCGGACGGGGTGGGCGTCGTCTTCATCACCCACCACCTGGAGGAGATCGCCGCCCTGGGCGACCGCGTGACCGTCCTGCGCGACGGCCGCAGCGTCACCCAGGTCCCGGCCACCACCGATCAGGACGAACTGGTGCGGCTGATGGTCGGGCGGTCCATCGAGCAGCAGTACCCGAGGGAGCGCCCGGCGTCCGGCAGCGCATCCGGCAGTGCGGGCGAGCCGCTGCTGAAGGTCCGGGGGCTCGGCCGCGGCGGCAGCTTCCAGGACATCGACTTCGACGTGCGTGCCGGGGAGGTGGTCGGCCTCGCCGGTCTCGTCGGGGCGGGCCGCACCGAGGTCGTACGGGCCCTCTTCGGCGCCGATCCGTACGACACCGGCACCGTCGAGGTCGCGGGCGTACCGCTGCCCCGCCATGACGTGGTCGCCGCGATGGACGCCGGGATCGGCCTCGTCCCCGAGGACCGCAAGGGCCAGGGGCTCGTCCTGGACGCGTCCGTGCAGGAGAACCTGGGCCTGGTCACGCTGCGCGGCGCCACCCGCGCCGGGTTCGTCGACCGGGCCGGGCAGCGCCGCGCGGCGGAGCGGATCGCCGAGCAGCTGGCGGTCCGGATGGCCGGGCTCGACCAGCACGTGCGCACCCTCTCCGGCGGCAACCAGCAGAAGGTCGTCATCGGCAAGTGGCTGCTCGCCGACAGCAAGGTGCTCATCCTCGACGAGCCGACCCGCGGCATCGACGTGGGCGCCAAGGTCGACATCTATCAGCTCATCAACGAACTCACCGCCTCCGGCCACGCCGTCCTGATGATCTCCAGCGACCTCCCCGAGGTGCTGGGCATGAGCGACCGGGTCCTGGTCATGGCGCAGGGCCGGATCGCCGGAGAGCTGACCGCGCGGGAAGCGACCCAGGACGCCGTCATGGCCCTGGCGGTGAAGGACGTCAAGGGCGTCGAAGGAAGCACAGACGGCGCCGACGAAGGAGTCGGCGCCAACGAAAAGGAGGGCTCCCGTGGCCACTGACACGCTCGCGTCCACGAAGGACCCCGGGGGCCCGGCCGTACTGCGCCGCGTGCTGCTCGACAACGGCGCGCTGAGCGCCCTGGTGCTGCTGGTGGCGGCGATGTCGCTGCTGTCCGGCGACTTCCTCACCACCGACAATCTCCTCAACGTCGGCGTCCAGGCGGCGGTCACCGCGATCCTCGCCTTCGGCGTCACCTTCGTCATCGTCTCCGCGGGCATCGACCTGTCGGTCGGCTCGGTGGCCGCGCTGTCCGCCACCGTGCTCGCCTGGTCGGCCAGTTCGCAGGGGCTGCCGGTATGGCTCGCGGCGCTGCTCGCCGTCGCCACTGGCGTCGCGTGCGGCCTGGTCAGCGGGGCGCTGGTGTCGTTCGGCAAGCTGCCGCCGTTCATCGCCACGCTCGCGATGCTGTCGGTCGGCCGGGGCCTCGCCCTGGTCATCTCGCAGGGCAGCCCCATCTCCGTCCCGGACTCGGTGTCCGGCCTCGGCGACACCCTCGGCGGCTGGCTGCCGGTCCCGGTGCTCGTGATGATCGCCATGGGCCTGATCACCTCCGCGGTGCTGGGCCGCACGTACGCGGGCCGCGCGATGTACGCGATCGGCGGCAACGAGGAGGCGGCCCGGCTCTCCGGCATCCGGGTGGGCCGTCAGAAGCTGGTCATCTACGCCCTGTCCGGCGGCTTCGCCGCGATCGCGGGCATCGTGCTCGCCTCCCGGCTGTCCTCCGCGCAGCCGCAGGCGGCGGTCGGCTACGAACTGGACGCGATCGCCGCGGTCGTCATCGGCGGCGCGAGCCTGTCCGGCGGCGTCGGCAAGGCGTCCGGCACGCTCATCGGCGCGCTGATCCTTGCCGTGCTGCGCAACGGGCTCAACCTGCTGGAGGTCTCCGCCTTCTGGCAGCAGGTCGTCATCGGTGTCGTCATCGCGCTCGCGGTGCTGCTCGACACGGTGCGGCGGCGCGCCGGGGCCCGCCCCGCGGCGCCGGGAGCGTCGGCGGGCGGTCCGTCCGGTGGCGGCCGTAAGGCGGCCGTGAACGCCGGGAAGTTCGCGGTGGCCGCCGTGGTCGTCGCCGCGTTCGCCTTCGGCTCGTCCCTGTGGCACTCCGGTTCCGACAGCGGCGCGAAGACCAAGGTGGGCCTGTCGGTCTCGACCCTCAACAACCCCTTCTTCGTCCAGCTCAAGGCGGGCGCGCAGGCCGAGGCCAAGCGCGCCGGGATCAGCCTCACCGTCACCGACGCCCAGAACGACGCCTCCCAGCAGGCCAATCAGATACAGAACTTCACCAGCCAGAACATGAAGTCGATCATCATCAACCCGGTCGACTCCGACGCGGCGAGCCCGTCCGTCAAGGCGGCCAACAAGGCCGGTATACCGGTGCTCGCGGCGGACCGCACCGTCAACAAGGCGGACATCGCCTCCCTGGTGGCCTCCGACAACATCGCGGGCGGCAAGCTCGCCGCCAGGACGCTGGCCGAGCGGCTGGGCGGCAAGGGCCGGATCCTGGTCCTCCAGGGCGTCGCCGGTACGTCCGCCTCGCGCGAGCGCGGCCAGGGCTTCGCGGAGGGGCTGAAGGCGTACCCGGGCATCAAGGTCGTCGGCAAGCAGCCCGCGGACTTCGACCGCACCAAGGCCCTGGACGTGACCACCAACCTGCTCCAGGCCCACTCCGGCGTGGACGGCGTCTTCGCCGAGAACGACGAGATGGCGCTCGGCGCGATCAAGGCGCTGGGATCCAAGGCGGGCAAGTCCGTCAAGGTCGTCGGCTTCGACGGCGAACCGGACGGCCTCAAGGCGGTACGGAACGGCACGCTCACCGCGACCGTCGCCCAGCAGCCCGAGCAGCTGGGGCGGCTGGTCGTACGGAACGCGATCAAGGCGGCGAAGGGCCAGAAGATCGCCGGCGCGGTCAAGGTCCCGGTGAAGGTCGTCGCGGCGAAGTGAACGGCTCACCGGCTGACACGTAACAGATGACAGGTGTCGGCTGACCACTGACGGATGACGGGGATCGGCTGACAGGTATCAGCTGACAAGTGACGGCTGACAAGTAACAGCTGACGAGTGACGGCTGACAAAATCGCCCGTCTGAAAGGACATACCGCATGCACGACTACGACCTGCTGGTCGTGGGCTCGGCCAACGCCGATCTGGTGGTCGGCGTCGACCGCCGCCCCGGGGCCGGGGAGACCGTCCTCGGCTCCGACCTGGCCGTCCACCCGGGCGGCAAGGGCGCCAACCAGGCCGTCGCCGCCGGCCGGCTGGGGGCCCGTACGACCCTGCTGGCCCGGGTCGGCGACGACGCCTACGGCCGGCTGCTGCTGGACTCGCAGCGGGAGGCCGGGGTCGACACCGCCGGGGTCCTGGTCGGCGGCGCGCCCACCGGGGTCGCGCTGATCACGGTGGACCCCTCGGGCGACAACAGCATCGTGGTCTCCCCCGGTGCCAACTTCCGGCTCACCCCCGAGGACGTGCGCGCTTCCGGGAGCCTGCTGGCCGCCGCCCGCGTCGTCTCCCTCCAGCTGGAGATCCCGCTGGAGACGGTCGCCGAGGTGGTGCGCGCCGCGGACGCGGGCTTCGGCGGCCGGCCCGGGCCGCGCGTGGTGCTCAACCCCTCACCGCCCGCGCCCCTCCCCGCCGAGGTGCTGGCCGCGTGCGATCCCCTCGTCGTCAACGAGCACGAGGCGCGGTATCTGCTGAGCGGCGATCCGGCCGGGGACGCCACGGACCCCGAGGCGTGGGCGTCGGCGCTGCTGGCGCGCGGCCCGCGCTCGGTGGTGGTCACCCTGGGCGGCGCGGGCGCGCTCGTCGCCGACGGCGACCGTACGGTCCATGTCCCCAGCCTGCCGGTCGACGCCGTGGACACCACGGGCGCCGGTGACGCCTTCACCGGCGCGCTCGCCTGGCGCCTGGGCATCGGCGACGACCTGGAGACCGCGGTCCGGTACGCCGTGCGCGTCGGCGCGGCCGCGGTGACCCGGGCCGGGGCGCAGGTGTCGTTCCCGACCGCCGACGAGGTGGCAGCCCTGTGAAGCGTGCGGGGATCCTCAACCGTCATCTGAGCGCGGGCATCGCGCTGCTGGGCCACACCGACACGGTGATGGTGTGCGACGCGGGCCTGCCCATACCGTCCTCCGGTCCCGTCGTCGTCGACCTCGCCTTCAGGGCGGGCGTGCCGTCCTTCGAGCAGGTGCTGACCGGGCTGCTGGACGAGTTGGTGACCGAGGGGGCGGTCGCGGCGCAGGAGGTGAGCGAGCACAACCCGGCGGCGATGGCCCTGCTCGACGCCTGCTTCCCGTACCCCGCGCTGGATCTGGTGTCCCACGAGGAGCTGAAGTCCCGGACGGCCACGGCGAAGCTGGTCGTACGGACCGGCGAGGCGCGGCCGTACGCGAACGTGCTGCTGCGGTGCGGCGTGCCGTTCTGACGGTGCCCGGACGCGTTTCGAGGGGCCCGGTCCGTCGACCAGGCCCCTCGTTTCCCCTCCCCCAGGGCTTCCTCTGAAATCCCCCCAGATCCCCTCCCAGGAAGCCCGATGCCAGGTACGACCGGCCAGGGTGCGGAAGGGTTGCACGATTTTCGGAAGTTATTGATCCGTTACTTCAGGGCCGCAGAACTCCGCCTCGATCACCTTGAAGTAGCGGGACGAGTCCGGGAGCCGGTCGCCGTTGGCGTTGAACGTCAGCTGATGCGTGCCGTCCTCCGTGCCCACCACCGCCGACAGCGAGCCATTGGTGCGACCGGTCTTGCCCACCACGGTCACCCCGCAGGACAGGGTGGCCACTTCGACCCCGAGCCCGTACCCGATACCGCCCTCCGAGGGCACCTCGTTCAGCATCTCGTCCAGCTGGGCGCGCGGCAGCAGTCGGCCGCGCATCAGGGCGCGGTCGAAGCGGTTGAGGTCACCGGCGGTGGATATCAGCTCGCCCGCAGCGCCCAGCCAGCTCATGTTCTGCTCGGTGGCGTCGTGGACCGGGGCGCCGGGGGAGTCGTCGTGGAGCCATGAGTACGCGACGGGGTGCGGCCTGGGCATCCGCGGGCCGGTGCCGGGGAACGACGTTTCGCGCAGCTTCAGCGGTTTGATGATCCGCCGCGTCGCCTCCCGCGCGTAGGAGTGCCCCGTCACCTTCTCGATGACCATCCCCGCGAGGACGTAGTTGGTGTTCGAGTACCACGGCTCCCCGCCCGGCGCGGAGTGCGGCGGATGCTTCATCGCGACCGCCACCAGGTCCTCGGGCGTGTAGGTGGCGTAGCGATGCTCGGGGAAACCGCTGCCGGAGGTGTTGACCTGCAAGTCCGGGTCGTCGGTGTAGTTGTAGAGGCCGCTGGTGTGGTTGAGCAGGCGCCGCAGGGTGATCCCGCCGCCGTCGTTGCCATTGCCCCGCACCAGCCCGGGCAGCCACTTCTCGACCGAGTCGTCCAGGCTCAGCCGTCCCTCCGCCTCCAGTTGGAGGAGAACGGTCGCGATGAACGGCTTGGTAATGCTCGCCGCCCGGAAGTGGTCACCGAGCGACCGTTTCCGACCGGTGTCGGTGTCCGCGTACCCCGCCGACCCGAACCAGGTCTCCCCGCCGTCCCGCACCGTGGCCGCCACCCCGGGCATCCCGCCCTCCTCCACCCACTCCCGCAGCGCGTCACGCGTGGCCTCGTGGCCGTCCGTCGTGGCGGCGTGCGCGGGCGTGAGGGTGGCGGCGCCCACGGCCAGGCTCACCACCAGGGCGCAGAAGCCGCCGCGTGCCGTTCTCTGTCTCATCCGCAGACCTCCGGGTCGCCGAGGGGGCCTGGGTGGCCCCCGTGGTGTGAGTGACGCGGCCCGCGCGCCGGGGGTTGATCGGCTTGCCCCGGCGCGTCGGAGAGGCGGCCCCGCCCCCGCGGGAAAATTTCCGCGTGGCCGCGACAACCCCGGGTGGGGCCGCACGTCTGGTGGGGTGAAGGCGGGTTTCCGGGACGGGTCTTCCGGCCCCCGGCGCCGCCTGACCCATCAACGTTCCCTCGACCTCTTGGAGTCGTCCCTATGCGGCACATCCGCGCACAGAAGCCGAACCGCCCCGCGCGCACCTGGGTTCTGGGGTCGGCCGCCGGTATCGCCCTGCTCGTGGGCGGCGGCATGGCCGCCCAGGCGGCCACCGCCGACCACTCGCGACCGGCCACCACATCGAGCACGTCCACCCCGGTGCCGGTACCGTCCGCCCCGGGTGACACCGAGCCCAAGCCCGTGCCGTCCGCCCCGGGTAACACCCAGCCCCAGCCCGTGCCGTCCGCCCCGGGTGACACCCAGCCCAAGCCCGTGCCGTCCGCCCCGGGTAACACCCAGCCCAAGCCCGTGCCCTCCGTCCCGGGTAACACCCAGCCCAAGCCCGTGCCCTCCGTCCCGGGTAACACCCAGCCCAGGCCCGTCCCCTCCGTCCCCGGCTCCGCGCACCCCAAGCCGGTGCCCTCCACTCCGGCCCACCGCTAGCCGTCAGTCCCCGATGGGTCGGGGCCGGATCCGGAGCCGGCCCCGACCCACCGATGAGGTGAACGAGGACGATGCAGCTCACTCATGTCCTGCCGTGGTGGGTCCGGCTGCTCCGCCGCACCCGGACGACCGCCTCGCCGCCGGGCGTCGAACCGCCACGCGCCCGGCGGCGGTTCCGGCTGCTCAAGCCGGTGGACGGCCAGGACGGCCGGGACGGCGGGGGCGGCCGGGAGCCGAGCCCCACGCTGGCCGATCTGTACCGGGCCCGGCGGCTGGACATGGTCCGGCTGGCGGTGTTCCTGGTGGACGACCAGCACACCGCCGAGGACGTCGTCCAGGACGCCTTCGCCGCGGTGTGCCGCAGACACGGTTCCGCGTTGGACAGCCTGGAGGACGCGCACGCCTATCTGCACACCGCCGTCGTCAACGCCGCCCGCTCCGTGCTGCGCAGACGCCGCACGGCGCGCGCGTACACCCCGCCCCACCAGGGGCAGGGCGCGCCGGTCGACGAGCGGCTGCTGCTCGCCGAGGAGCACCGCGAGGTTCTGGACGCGCTGGCGAAACTCACCCGGCGTCAGCGTGAGGTACTGGTGCTGCGCTACTGGTCGGATCTGACCGAGGCGCAGATAGCGGAGACCCTGGGCGTGTCCCGTGGAACGGTGAAGTCCACCGCGAGCCGCGCGCTGGACACCCTCGAGAAGCTGCTGGAGGCGGCCCGATGACAACGAGGCGTCACGTCGTCGAACGACGGCTGCGCACCGCCCTCGACGCCCGTGCGCGGCTCATCACCACCCACGACCTGTCACCGGCGCGGCCTCCCACGGGCCGGGCCTGGGGGACCCGCCGGATCCGGCGGACCGCGTCCCTCGTCGTCGCGGCCGCGGCCGCCACCGCCGTCCTGTGTTTCCTGCTCCTTCCCGGTTCGCCGGGACGAAGCCGTCCGGAGCCACCGGCCCATCACCCCCGCGTCTCCGACACCCCCACTCCCACCCCCACCTCCACCCCGAGCGACAGCACCCGCCCCCGGCCGTCCCCCTCGAAACCGGCCCCGCGACTGCCGCGCTGACCCGTGGCCTCGGCGGGAGGGCACGATGCCGGAGTTACGGACGTCAGGCGCCGTAGAGCCATGACCGCACCCCATCCGGCCCACCTGCTAGCTTCCGGAAGCGTGAACGACAACGTGTACGTGGGCAACGCGGGCAAGGACGCGGCACTGGACCGGGGGTGGATCCTCGGGCACTTCAAGGACGCCGACGACCCCCGCCACAGCGAGGACGTGGAGATCAAGTGGGGCGTCCACCCGCCCGGGGACGAGCGGGCGGAGTGGGTGCGGGGCGAGGAGCGGACGGCTCTGCTGGTGCTCATCAGCGGCCGCTTCCGCGTCGAGCTGCCCGGCCGCAGCGTCCTCCTGGAGCAGCAGGGTGATTACGTCGTGTGGGAGCGCGGGGTCGACCACTCCTGGCGCGCGGAGGAGGAGTCGGTGGTGTTGACGGTGCGGTGGCCGTCGGTGCCCGGCTACGCGGTGCCCCAGCGGTGACCCAGCGGTGACCCCATAGGCGAACGGGCAGCCGACGGCGGTCGCTACAGCACCAGCGCGCGGTAGCGGTCGGCCACCTCCGCCAGGACCTCGGCGCCGTCGCGGGCCCAGAGGTCCGGGTTGAAGATCTCGACCTCGATGGGGCCGTCGTAGCCGGTCGCGTCGACCTGTTCGCGGAACCAGCGGAAGTCGACCGCGCCGTCGCCGAGCTGGCCCCGGCCCAGCAGCACGCCCTCCGGCAGCGGTGTGATCCAGTCGGCGAGCTGGAACGCGGCGATGCGGCCTTCCGAGCCCGCGCGGGCGATCTGGCCGGCGATGGTGTCGTCCCACCACAGGTGGTAGGTGTCCACGACCACGCCGACCTGGTCGGCCGGGAAGCGGATCGCCAGGTCGAGGGCCTGGGCGAGGGTGGAGACCACGCAGCGGTCGGAGGCGTACATCGGGTGCAGGGGCTCGATGGCCAGGCGGACGCCGCGCTCGGCGGCGTACGGGCCCAGCTCGCCCAGGGCGTCGGCGATGCGCTCGCGGGCGGCGAACAGGTCGCGGCTGCCGGGCGGGAGGCCGCCGGAGACCAGGACCAGGGTGTCGGTGCCGAGGGTGGCGGCCTCGTCGATGGCGGCGCGGTTGTCGGCGAGGGCGGCGGCGCGCTCACCGGGGTCGAGCGCGGTGAAGAAGCCGCCGCGGCACAGCGAGGTGACGGTCAGGCCCGCGTCGCGGATGAGCCGGGCGGCGGCTTCCACGCCGTACTTCTGGACCGGTTCGCGCCACAGGCCGACGCCCGTGACGCCCGCCTTGACGCAGCCCTCCGCCAGCTCCGGCAGCGACCACTGCTTGATCGTTTCCTGGTTCAGGCTCAGGCGCGGCACGGAACTCATTGGGCGACTCCATGGACGGACAGCAGGTGCTTCATACGGGACTCCGCCAGGGCCGGGTCCGGGAACAGGCCGAGGCCGTCGGCCAGTTCGTACGCCCGCGCCAGGTGCGGCAGCGAACGGGCCGACTGCAGGCCGCCCACCATGGTGAAGTGCGACTGGTGGCCCGCCAGCCAGGCCAGGAAGACCACGCCCGTCTTGTAGTAGCGGGTCGGGGTCTGGAAGAGGTGGCGGGAGAGTTCCACGGTGGGGTCGAGCAGGGCGCGGAAGCCCGCGGTGTCGCCGGTGTCCAGGCGGCGTACGGCCTCGGCGGCGAGCGGGCCCAGCGGGTCGAAGATGCCCAGCAGGGCGTGGCTGAAGCCACGGTCGTCGCCCGCGATCAGCTCGGGGTAGTTGAAGTCGTCGCCGGTGTAGCAGCGCACCCCCTGGGGGAGCTTGCGCCGCAGGTCGATCTCGCGCTGCGCGTCGAGCAGGGAGACCTTGATGCCGTCGACCTTGTCGGGGTGGGCGGCGATCACGTCGAGGAAGGTGCGGGTGGCGGCGTCCAGGTCGGCGCTGCCCCAGTAGCCCTCCAGGGCCGGGTCGAACATCGGGCCCAGCCAGTGCAGGACGACCGGTTCGGTGGCCTGGCGCAGCAGATGGCCGTAGACCTCCAGGTAGTCGTCCGGGCCCTTGGCGGCGGCGCACAGGGCGCGGGAGGCCATCAGGATCGCCTGGGCGCCGGAGGCCTCGACGACGGCGAGCTGTTCCTCGTAGGCGGCGCGGACCTCGTCCAGGGTGCGGTCCCCGGGCGGCAGCTGGTCGGTGCCGACGCCGCAGGCGATGCGGCCGCCGGCCGCCTTCGCCTCGGCCGCCGAACGGCGGATCAGCTCGGCGGCGCCCGCCCAGTCCAGGCCCATGCCGCGCTGTGCGGTGTCCATGGCCTCGGCGACGCCGAGCCCGTGCGACCACAGGTGGCGGCGGAAGGCGAGGGTGGCGTCCCAGTCGACGGCGGCGGGGCTGTCGGGGCTGACGTCGGCGTACGGGTCGGCGACCACATGGGCGGCCGAGAACACGACGCGGGAGGTGAGCGCGGCCCCGGTCGTCGGGGAGAGCGGTTCGGTGCGGGGCTCGTAGGGGCGGGTGGTGCCGCCCGGCCCGGGCAGGTGGAGGGTCACAGGCTCAGCTCCGGTACGTCCAGCCGGCGGCCCTCCGCCGAGGACGCGAGGCCCAGCTCGGCGAGCTGGACGCCGCGGGCACCGGCCAGCAGGTCCCAGCGCCAGGGCTCGTCCAGGGCGACGTGGCGCAGGAACAGCTCCCACTGGGCCTTGAAGCCGTTGTCGAACTCCTCGTTGTCCGGGATCTCCTGCCACTGGTCACGGAAGGACTCGGTGGCCGGGAGGTCGGGGTTCCAGACCGGCTTGGGGGTGGCCGAGCGGTGCTGGACGCGGCAGTTGCGCAGGCCCGCGACGGCGGAGCCCTCGGTGCCGTCGACCTGGAACTCGACCAGCTCGTCGCGGTTGACGCGGACCGCCCAGGAGGAGTTGATCTGGGCGATGGCGCCGCCCTCGAGCTGGAAGATGCCGTAGGCCGCGTCATCGGCGGTGGCGTCGTACGGCTTGCCCTGCTCGTCCCAGCGGTGCGGGATGTGGGTCGTGGTCTGGGCCGAGACGGTGCGGACCGGGCCGAACAGCTCGTGCAGGACGTACTCCCAGTGCGGGAACATGTCGACGACGATGCCGCCGCCGTCCTCGGCGCGGTAGTTCCACGAGGGGCGCTGGGCGCTCTGCCAGTCGCCCTCGAAGACCCAATAGCCGAACTCGCCGCGGATCGAGAGGATCTTCCCGAAGAAGCCGCCGTCGATGAGGCGCTTGAGCTTCAGCAGCCCCGGCAGGAAGATCTTGTCCTGGACGACGCCGTGCTTGACGCCGGCGGCCTGGGCGAGCCGGGCCAGTTCGAGGGCGCCGTCGAGGCCGGTGGCCGTCGGCTTCTCGGTGTAGATGTGCTTGCCCGCCGCGACGGCCTTCTTGATGGCCTCCTCGCGGGCGGCGGTGACCTGCGCGTCGAAGTAGATGTCGACGCTGTCGTCGGCGAGCACGGCGTCCAGGTCGGTGGAGACGTCGGCGACGGGGTCGAGGCCGTGGCGCTCGGCCATCTCCTTCAGGACGTGCTCGCGGCGGCCGACGAGCAGCGGTTCGGGCCACAGCACACTGCCGTCGCCGAGGTCGACGCCGCCTTGTTCGCGGATGGCGAGGAGCGACCGGACGAGGTGTTGGCGGTATCCCATCCGGCCGGTCACACCGTTCATGGCGATCCGCACGGTCTTACGTGTCACGTGGCTTCGTCTCCTCACCAAGGTCACCAGAGGTGGTAACAGCATCGTAGTAAGCGCTTCACAGTAAGCGCTTACTAATGGCTACGCTAACTCCCCCGGCCACCCCTGTACAGAGCGGGCACAGGGGCGGCACAGGGGTCAGTCAGCGCTTCACCGCGGAGTCACCGCAGAGTCAAGCGATACGCGAGCGGTGAACGCCCGGTGATCAGCACGCGCAGCCCGGACACCGGCAGATCGCCGCCCATCCAGGTGTAGCGCTCCCCCGGGTCCACGACGGCGGGCTGGCGCGGGCCGCTGCCGTTGCCCGGGCCGAAGGTGATCACGTCATCGCCGGAGGTGTACGTCCCGTACCCCTTGACCAGCTGATACGTGTCCTTCTGGCCGGGCACGGGCTCGACGCCGGTCAGCGTGCCCCCGGCGCGGAAGCACAGCTCCAGGGCGAGCGGGACCTCGGACTCGCCGACCTCGACGTCCAGGTTCCAGCCGCCGTCCGCCTCGGCCGCCCGCACCTCGGTGTGCAGGGTCCGCCACTGCTTGGGACGGTGCGGGAAGTCCATCGCGGACCAGAAGCGGCCGTCGTCGGTCAGCGGATAGCGGCCGTCGGGGCGGCGGTGCTGCGGGGGCAGCGGCAGGTGGTATCCGGCGCGGACGTCCGCCCACAGCCGCCAGCCGTCCGCCGTGCGCTCGACGTTCTCGGCGCGGAAGTGGCCGAGCGAGAAGAACTGCGGGGACAGCCGCAGCGAGTCCAGGATCGCGGCGCCCTTGCGCCACTTGAAGAAGGTCGGGTTGGTGGACAGGCCCGAGGAGATCGCGTGGACGTCGGGGAAGTCCGTGCCGCCGAACAGCGACGTACGGGTGGCGCCCCGGCCGATCCGCACCAGCCCGCTGTCCTTGTCGTGCCAGGTGAACTCCGACGGCGCGGCGGTGGCCTTCGGCAGCGGCGCGGCCAGCTCCGGCTCGTCCAGCACCTCGGCGAGGAAGTCCCCGAGCGGGGTCTCGTCGAAGGTCTGGTCCGCCCCGCGCCGCTGGACGGTCTCGGCCATGGCCGCGAAGCGCCCGTCCTTGTCCCGGATCGCCAGCGCCCGGTACTGCAGCCAGTACTCGGACAGGTGCTTGACCGTCTTCTGGTCCTGGCGGCGCGAATGCACCGTCTCCACATCGCCGTTGGGCTCCACGAGGTGGAGCGTGGCCTCCAGGTTGCGCCGCACGTTCTCGTACAGCTTCGGGCGGTCGGTGAGCCGGGCGAGGGTCAGCAGCGCGGGGTTGGTGACGATGGGCGCGTAGGTGGCGCTGCGCTCGCTGTACTGGCCCGCCTCGTACTGGTCGATGCCCTCGGCCAGCCAGGCGTCGATGCGGCGGGTGTAGCGGTCGTCGGGCCAGAAGGCATTGATACGGGCGAGCGCGGCGCACACCTTCCAGCGGTGGTTGGGGGTGTGCAGCCCGCCGGTGGAGAGCCCCGCCCCGGCCTTGCGGAGGATCTTCTTCAGGGTGGCGCGGACCTTCGCGGTGGACGGGTGGTCGTCGTCGTCCAGCAGGCCGTACAGCAGGCCCAGGTCCACGATCGAGAAGGCGGTGTCCGGCGGGGAGTGCACCGCGCCCTGGTCGAAGAGGCCGTCGTCGAACTGGGCGGCGGCCAGCGCGTCGGCGAGCCGGGTCATGGGCGCGATGAGCGCCGCGTCGTGATGGTGCTCGGCGTCGGCCCATACGTGGACGGAGGTCAGCAGGCGCAGGCTGCGGGCGGCGGGGCGGGCCTGGCCGAGGTTGTTCAGCTGGGCGAGAGTGGCGTCGAGCCCGTCGACCACTTCGGCCACCCGCTTGTCGGCGGCCTTGGTGAGCAGCTCCAGGAACGGCGTGTCGGTATGGCCCGCGGCAGCGGCCGGGGACGCACCGGCGGCGGCGAGGAACCCGCCCGCGGCCGCGGATCCGGCGAGGAAGTGACGTCGGGGCAGGCTCATAGGTGGTGCTCCGTGGCTCTGGCGGCGATCGCGAGCGGACCGGGGACGAGGAAGAGAAGGGGCGGATAAGCCCAGGCACAGACGGCGGCGGTGGCCACGGCCAGCAGCAGCACGAGGCTCGCGCGCGGGGTGCGCACACTGGCGTACGCGGCCGAGCGTAGCGCGGTGCGCCAGCTCGTCGCCGATTCGGGGCGGGCGCAGGCCCGCAGCAGGACGACGGTGAGCAGCCCGGCCACGACGAGCAGCGCCGGCCGGAAGGCGACCGCGCCGGGCAGGCCCGCCCCGGACGCGAGCGCGTTGAACAGCAGCAGCGCGCCGCCGGCCAGCATCCCGGCCCCGGCCAGCAGGTCGCCGGTGCGCAGCCGGGCCCGCAGGGCGCGGAAGTAGCCGCCCGCGGTGGCGGGGGCGTCCTCCCGCACCCGCCGGTCCAGGACGGCGCAGGCCGTGGACATGGCGGCGGGGGCGGTGATCAGCGGCAGCGAGGCGGCGGCCGTGGCCAGGCCCACCGCCAGGACGTCGGCGAAGAGGGCGAAGCGCGGGCCGGTCAGCTCGCCGGGTTCACGGGTGGTCGCGGAGGACGGCATGGCGGCTCACCCCTTCAGCCCGGAGCTGGCCATGCCCTCGACCAGGAACCGCTGGAAGGCGAGGAAGAAGAGCACGATGGGCAGCAGGGCGAAGACCGACATCGCGAACATCGGGCCGAACGCCGACTGGCTGGAGGCGTCCACGAAGGAGCGCAGGGCCAGGGTCAGGGTGAACTTCTCCGGCTCGAAGAGGTAGATGAGCTGGGTGAAGAAGTCGTTCCAGGTCCAGATGAAGGTGAAGATCGCGGTGGTGATCAGCGCGGGCCTGGTCAGCGGCAGGATGACGCTGAAGAAGGAGCGGAAGGGCCCGCAGCCGTCGATCCGGGCCGCCTCCTCCAGCTCGCGCGGCAGCCCGCGCATGAACTGGACGATGAGGAAGACGAAGAAGGCGTCGGTGGCCAGGAACTTCGGCAGGATCATCGGCCAGTAGGTGTTCACCATGCCGAGCTGGTTGAAGATGATGTACTGCGGGATGAGGATCGCGTGGTGCGGCAGCATGATCGTGGCGATCATGAAGGCGAACAGCGGTCCGCGCATCCGGAACCGCAGCCGGGCGAAGGCGTACGCGGCGAGCGAGCAGCTGATGACGTTGCCGAGGACGGCGCCGCACGCGATGAGCAGCGAGTTCCACAGCAGCCGGCCGACGCTGACCTCGTTCACGCCCTCCAGGGCGGTCGAGTAGTTGCTCCATTCCAGGTGGCTGGGGAGCAGCTTGAGGCTGGCGATGACCTCGTCGGCCGGTTTGAACGAGGTGGCCACCAGCCAGGCCAGCGGATACAGCATCACCAGCAGGACGGCGATCAGGCAGACGTGCAGCGCGATCCGGCCCGCGGGCCGCCGCTGGGCCACCGGGGCGTCGGCGGTGATCGGGGCGGTGGTCATCGGGCCCCCTCGTTGTTGTCGTTGGCGTAGAAGACCCAGGCCCGGGAGGTCCGGAAGAGCACCGCGGTGACGGCGCCGATGGCCAGCAGCAGCGCCCACGCCATGGCGGAGGCGTAGCCCATGTGGGAGGCGGTGAAGGCGCGGTCGTAGAGGTAGAGGGTGTAGACGAGGGTGGAGTCGGCGGGGCCGCCCTTGCCCGCGCTGACCGCGAAGGCCGGGGTGAAGACCTGGAACGCCTGGATCATCTGGAGCACCAGGTTGAAGAAGAGCACGGGCGAGAGCATCGGGATGGTGATGGAGCGGAACTGCCGCCACCAGGACGCCCCGTCGACCGCCGCCGCCTCGTACAGCTCGGCGGGGATCTGCTGGAGCCCGGCGAGGAAGATCACCATGGGGGCGCCGAACTGCCAGATGGTCAGCAGCGCGACCGACAGGATCGCCCAGCCCGGCTTGTTGATCCAGCCGCCGATGTCGATGCCGACGCCGGAGAGGAGGTTGTCGACGGTGCCGCCGTCGTTGAAGATCGCCCGCCAGACGAGCGCGATGGACATCGACGCGCCGAGCAGCGAGGGCGCGTAGAACGCCGAGCGGTAGAAGCCCTTGCCGCGCTTGACGGACTTCAGCGCGATCGCGACGGCGAGGGCCAGCACCAGCTGCAGCGGCACCGCGATCACGACGTACGTCAGCGTCGTGATCACCGACCGCCAGTAGCGGGGGTCCTCCGTGAACATCTGCGTGTAGTTACGGAGGCCCACCCACCGCGGGGCGTCGAACATGTCGTAGTCGGTGAACGACAGATACAGCGAGACGGCCATCGGCAGCAGCGTCAGCACGGTCGCGCCGATCACCCATGGGGACAGGAACACCCAGGCGGCGCCCTGCCTCTCGCGCTTCGGTGCCCGCTTGGCGCGCGCGGCGGGCGGCGCGTCGTCCTGGGGGCGGGTCGCGGTCGCGGTCATTGCCTCAGCTCCGCCTTCGCCTCGGTGATGTAGTTCTCCGCCGCCTCACGCGGCGACATGCGCTCGTACGACACCTGGTCGTAGTCGCGGCTGAAGGTGGACTGCAGCGAGGCGTCGCCCTTGGGCGGCGCGGCGGGCGGATCCTTGAGCTTGCCCTCGAACTGCTTCTGGTAGGCGGAGACGACCTGGTCGAAGCCCTCCAGCTTGGGCAGCACCTTGTCGCGGATCGCGTCGTTGGCCGGGATGCCGCGGGTGGCGCCGAGGATGGCCCCGGCCGCCGGGTCGTTGAGCAGGAAGTCGATGAACTGGGCGGCCTGCTTGGGGTGCTGGGTCTTGGCGGAGGCCCCGAAGAACATCGACGGCTTGTAGTACAGGGCGGGCTTGCCGTCGTCCCCGGCGGGCAGCGGGGCCAGCTTCAGTCCCTTGCCCACGATCGGGTCGTAACCGCTGGAGGGCGCGTCCCAGTTGAAGTCGGAGACCGACTTCAGGCGGCCGAGCGGGGTGTTCTCCACCGTGCCGTCCATCTGGCTGGTCTGCTCGGCGGGGGCCACCACGCCCTCCTTGCGGAGCTTGGTGCAGAACTCCCAGAAGCGGGTCAGATCGTCGGCCGTGAAGCCCAGCTTGCCATCGTCGCCGTACAGGGCCTTGCCCCGGCCGCGCAGCCAGATCTCGAAGACGTCCTCGCTCTGGCCCGGGTCGGTGGAGCCGACCCGGCCGCCGGTGGCCTTGGACTTCGTCAGCTTGCGCATCGCGTCGGTCCAGTCGTCCCACGTCCAGTCGACGGTCGGCTCGGGGACGCCCGCCTTGCGCCACAGCGCCGCGTCGTACGCGATGGTCTCGGCGCCGCGGGCGACCGGCAGCGCGTACTGCTTGCCGTCCACGACACCGGTGTCCAGCAGCCCCTTGTCGATGTCCGCGGTGCGCAGCTCACGGTGCTTACCGAGGTCGAGCAGGATGCCGGAGGTGGCGTACTGGTTGATCTGCCGGTAGTCCAGCTGCATCACATCGGGTGCGTCGCCGCCCGCGGCCTGGGTGGCGAGCTTCGCCTTGTACGTGTCGAAGCCCGCGAAGGACGTGCTGATGTCGATGTCGGGGTGGCGCTTCTCGAACAGCTTGACGGCCTTGTCCGTACGGGCCGCCCGGTCGGGGTTTCCCCACCAGGTGAACCGCAGGGTGACCTTGCCGCCCGAGCCGCCGCCCTCACCGCCGCCGCAGCCCGTCAGGGTCCCGCCGAGTGTGAGGACGAGAGCCAGTGCGCAGGACACCGTTGTCCCTTTTTTGCGCATCGCCGGACCGACCTCCCTCCTGTGATGTGCCGATGTGCCTGTCCATGTGGGGGGATGCCGGTGCCTATTCGCCGTAGTACGGGAGCGTGGCGCCGGGCAGTTCGTATTCGTCCCGCCGTCCGCACATGCCGTAGCCGCCGCGGCGGCTGGGCCCGGTCGCGGTGACCCGCGCCTCGGCGAGGTGGGCCGGGTCGCCCGCGGCGAGCGCGGTCAGCTGCTCACCGGTGCGCTGGGCCGCGGCGAGCGCGCCGTCCCGCCAGCGCGGCTCCCAGTCCTCGACCTTGGGCGCGACGATCCGCACCGCGGCCTCGTGGAAGGCGCGCAGCGGCGCGTCGTCGCCCTTCTCGGCGGCGGCCCGCAGCGTGAGGTAGCCCTCGATCGCGAGGTCCCGGCGGCGCCGGGCGGCCGCCTCCGCCGCCGGGCCCTCCTTGGCGGGCAGCGCGGCGGCCGCCGCGTAACGCCCGGGGTCGGCCAGCACCTCGGGCGGGAACGTGAACACCGCGTCCCCGGCCTCGGGCAGCCCGCTGTTCTGCATCAGCACGGTCACCTTCAGGCCGCCGCCCTGCACCATGCGGTGCACGGTGCCCGGGGTGAACCACACCACCGCGCCCGGCTCCAGCGGCGTCTCGGTGAAGCCGTCGGCGACGGTCAGGGTCTGGACGGCGCCGCGCCCGGCGGTGACCACGTACGCCTCGGTGCAGGCGAGGTGGAGGTGGGGGCTGCCGCCGCACACGCCGTCGGCGGCCTCCCAGTCGTACGCGCTGATGTGGGACATCCCCACGCCACCCGGCAGGGGGGCGGGCATCGCGGTCATCTCGCTCACCACCCGTGGTTCTTGAGGTAGCTCTCGGCGCGCGTACGGTCCCACGCGCCGTCGGCGACCACCACGCGGTAGCGGTAGCCGAAGGACTCCCCCGGCGGCAGCTCGAACTCCTCGAAGAACGCCCACGAGGGGGCCACCGAGGGGATCGGCTCGGAGCGCACGAACCAGTGGGAGGCGTGGATCGCGTCCGCGTTCTCGGGAGCGTGCGCGAACAGCAGCGTCGAGTGCGCGTCGATGGCGTCGTGCTCGCCGGTGAAGGCGACCCAGGGGGCGTCGGCGGCCGGGGTGCCCATCAGGTCCGAGGCACCCTTCTCGCCCTCGCCGCCGCGCCCGTCCGGGCCGAAGGCGTCGCCGCCGATGAAGTCGCGGGGGCCGCGCCAGTTCAGCCCGGTGTACCCGGCCATCTCGCGGCCCGCGGTGGTCGGGGAGCCGAAGTGCAGCGCCTCGCCGCGGATGTTGGTGAGGTGGATGGACCAGTCCAGGGCCCAGGTGCCCTCGTCCGGCTCGACCGAGTGCAGTTCGATGGTGCGCAGCTCGCGCGCCCACTCCTGGCCGCCGCTGTGTTGAATGGAAGGATTGGCCACCCAGGTGAGCTTCTCGGTGAAGCGCAGCCGGTCGTCGGTGACCGTGAACTCCTCGAACCCGTCGTGCCGCATGGAGCCGACCCGCTCCTCGACCCGCTGGTAGCCCTGGTCGGGGCCGAGGTAGGAGTTGCCGCCCCAGAAGTTCTGGCCGGACAGATGGCTGGAGGTCATCTGCAGGCCCTTGTGCCAGCGGTGGTCGTTCGGCCGGTAGCCGGAGACCGGGCTTCCGGCGAGGGTGCGCAGCGGGTGGGCGTACGGCTTGCGGGCCTCGAAGGCGTCCGGGTCGGGCGCGTAGACGTAGGCCATCAGCTCGACGCCGCCGGAGGCGACCGAGATCCGTGTCCCGTGGGTGTGGGTGACGGTGATCTGCTGGGTCATGACGGCCTCAGCTCTCCTTCTTCGCGGCGTTCGTGGCCTGGGGTGCCTTCGGTGCCCACTCGGGGTGGTTTCCGTGCATGGCGTCGTAGTACGGGTCGCCGGGCGCGATCTCTCCCGCGTGCACGGGCCGCCCGGTGAAGGCCGCCTTGTAGAGCGCGGCGATGAATTCGAGGGTGCGGCGGGCGTCCGGGCCGCTGCCCGGCGGCCGTACGCCGTCCCGCATGGCGTCCAGCAGCCCGGTCAGCTGGGCCGCGTGCGAGCTGGGCAGATCGGCGGCGGGGGTGCGCCAGTGCTCCTGCCGGGCGGGCTCGTCGCGGACGTGCGGGGCGGGGGTGTAGACCCAGTCGTCGTTGCGGTGCCCGTAGAGGTGGGTCAGCTCGACGGTGGCGTCCGCGCAGTCGATGCGGATGCGGCTGACCTCGTCGGGCGAGAGCACGCTGTTGACGACGGTGGCCATGGCTCCGTTCTCGAAGCGGACCAGCGCGGTGGACACGTCCTCGCTCTCCACGTCGTGGACCAGCCGCCCGGCCATGGCGCGGATCTCGGTCCAGTCGCCGAGGAGGTGGAGCAGCAGATCCATCTGGTGGATGCCGTGGCCCATGGAGGGTCCGCCGCCCTCGCTGTCCCAGCGGCCGCGCCAGGGCACGGCGTAGTAGGCGGTGTCCCGGTGCCAGGTGGTCTGGCAGTGGGCCACCAGGGGGCGGCCGAGCGCGCCGGTGGTCAGCAGGTCCTGGGCGTGGACGGCGCCCGAGCCGTAGCGGTGCTGGAAGACGACGGACGCGTACGGCCCGCCCGCCTCCGTTTCCGCCTGTGCGATCTCGTCGTACTCGGCGAGCGTGAGGCACAGCGGCTTCTCGCACAGCACCCACGCGCCCGCCTCGAGCGCCGCCACCGTCTGCTCGCGGTGCAGGGAGGGCGGGGTGCCGATGAGGACCAGGTCGGGGCGCTCGGCCTCCAGCATCGCGGCCACATCGGGATAGCCGGTGACGGTGAATCCGGCGCTCTCGGCCGCCGTCGCGCGGAAGGCGTCGAGCCGGTCGGCGTCCACATCGACCGCGGCGACCAGCTCGACGCGGTCGGCGTGATCGCGCAGGGCGGGCAGATGGCTGCCCGTGACGATGGCTCCCGTGCCGATGACTGCGGCACGGATACGGGCGGTGGCTGCTGCGGCCATGGAGTGAGGCTCCTCGCCAACGGGACGGAAAGCGCTTGCTGGGGGTCGACCCTAGGCACGGTCCGGATGTCAGGACAAGACCCCGGCGAACAGATTCCCGCACCCGTTCCCGCTTCGATACGCGATAGCCGCGGCGCCCCTGACCAGTGAGAGCATTGACCCGGCCCCACCAGCGCACGCGGTGTCCCACCAGACGACCCAGGTGACCATCCAACGGAGGAAACATGGCAGTGACCCTGGCCGATGTGGCCGCACGGGCTCGGGTCTCGGCGGCCACCGTGTCGCGCGTCCTGAGCGGCAACTATCCGGTCGCCGAGTCGACCCGGGCCAGGGTGCTGCGTGCCGTGGAGGATCTGGAGTACGTGGTCAACGGACCGGCAAGCGCTCTCGCCGCCGCCACGTCCGATCTGGTCGGGGTGCTGGTCAACGACATCGCGGACCCCTTCTTCGGCATCATCGCCGGCGCCGTGCAGTCCGAGATGGGCGCCCCGGGCGGCACCGGCACCGAGCCGGGGCGGGGCGCCGAGAAGCTGGCCGTCATCTGCAACACGGGCGGCTCGGCCGAGCGCGAGCTGAACTACCTCACCCTCCTCCAGCGCCAGCGCGCCGCCGCCGTCGTCCTCACCGGCGGCGCGGTCGAACACCCCGACCACGCGGCCGCCGTCGCCACCAAGGCGTCCCGGCTCGCCGCCTCCGGCACCCGGGTGGTGCTGTGCGGACGGCCCCCGATCGAGGACGCGATCACCCTCACCTTCGACAACCGCGGCGGCGCCCGGCGGCTGACGGAGCATCTGCTGACCCTCGGCCACCGCCGCATCGGCTACGTCGCGGGCCCCGCCGACCGCACCACCACCCGCCACCGGCTGGAGGGCCACCGCGAGGCCCTGACCGCGGCCGGACTCGACAAGGGCGCGGAGCAACTGACCGTCCACGGCCTCTACGACCGCGCCTCCGGCTACGACGCCACCCTCGAACTCCTGCGCCGCGACGCCGACTTGACCGCCGTCGTGGCCGCCAACGACACCATCGCCCTCGGCGTCTGCGCGGCCCTGCGCGACCAGGGCCTGCGCATCCCCGACGACGTCTCGGTGGCGGGCTTCGACGACCTCCCCTTCAGCGCCGACGCCGTCCCCGCCCTGACCACGGTCCGGCTGCCGCTGCACGACGCCGGGGTACGCGCCGGACGGCTCGCCCTCGGCCGCGAACCACAGCCGCCGGGCGGCGTGGCCATGGTGCGCGCCGAACTCATGGCCCGCGCCTCGACGGCCCCGCCCCGGCGCTGAGGGGGACGGCATGTCCGACGTACGACTGCGCGCCCCCGGCCCCGGCGACCTGGGGTGGATCGTCCACCGGCACGGCGTCGAGTACGCCCGGGAGTACGGCTGGAACACCGAGTTCGAGGCCCTGGTGGCCCGTATCGTCGGCGACTTCGGCACCCGGCACGACCCGGCGTACGAGCGCGTCTGGATCGCCGAGCGCGACGGCCGCCCCGTCGGCTCGGTGATGTGCGTACGGGACGAGGCACCCGCGACGGCCCGGCTGCGGCTGCTGTTCGTCGAACCGGACGCGCGGGGCCTGCGGCTCGGCGAGCACCTGGTCGCGGCCTGCGTCGACTTCGCCCGCGCGGCGGGCCACCGTGATCTGGTGCTGTGGACCACCGACGTCCAGGCCGCCGCCCGCCGGATCTACCAGCGGGCGGGATTCGAGCTGACCGCCGAGGAGCCGCACCCCGGGTACGGCGCGGGTCCGGTGATGGCGCAGGACTGGCGGCTGGCGCTCTAACCGCCCGGGAAGATCACGTCACTGCACGAGTAGAACGTCTGGTCGAAGTGGCTGGCCTGCCAGATCATGAACACCACATGGCGCCCGGTGCGCCCGGGCGCGTTGACCGGGATCGAGACCGTGACCCCGTTGAGGCTCGGATCACTGGACGGCTCCCCCACCCCGGGCGCGATCTTCCCGGTCTGCGCGACGAGTTCGAGGTTGCTCCAGCGCAGCGGCTGGGTCGTGGGGTCGTAGCCCTGCTTGGTGACGTAGATGCGGTAGTAGTCCGCGCCGTGCTTGGCCTGGTCGTGGTTCTTGAACGTAAAGCTGTTGTTGACCGGGGTGGCCTCCCACTTCCCGGGCACGTCCATCGCGTTGTAGCGCCCGGACGAGGTGTGCCCGGCGCTGCACAGCTGCCCGTCGGGCAGCGCGGCCTGGTGATTGCCCGCGACCCCCTCGCGGTAGAGGCCGTTCCAGTTCCACATGGCGTTGGTGTCGGCCTGCCACGCCTGCCAGCACATGGGGTCCTTGGTCTTCATCTCCGGATTCTGGAAGTCGCTCCCCCAGCGCTTCCAGCACCCGTAGTTCCGCGACGCCGGCCCGATGGCCGACCCGTGGGCGTCGGCGGTGCCGACCAGCCCCACGGTGGCCAGCAGCGTCGCGGCCGAGGCGACGGCCGAGGCGCGAAGACCCCATCTACGAACATGCCCATGACAATTCACTGCGCCTCCAGATCCGCTTCGGGTAGGTGCGGGAGCGCTCCCATCGTAGGACGGGGATCATGAGGCGACCAGACGCATGACGGGAGGGGCTCCCGCTCATCCATCCACCCAGACAACCCACGTTCGAGTGACACACCGACTAAAGGGCCCGTGCATCTTTACAAGCAAATGCTTATACTCGCTCGTGACATGGTCAATCAATATCCATGATGAGGTGGCCGAGTGGTTCCTCGCCCTCTGCGCGGACGACCCGCATTCGGCCGACGCGGTGGAGCAGGCCGTAGAGCTCCTCGCGGAGGTCGGCCCGAGCCTCGGTCGGCCCATGGCCGACGTGATCCACGGCAGCCGGTTGCACAACCTCAAGGAGTTACGCCCCGGCTCTGCGGGACGGACCGAAATCCGCGTCCTCTTCGTCTTCGACCCCGACCGCGAAGGCATCCTTCTCGTCGCGGGCGACAAAGCCGGACACCGGCACCGCTGGTACGACGAGGCCGTCCCGCTCGCCGAAAAGCGCTACCAGCAATACCTCGACCACAAGGAGAAGGAGGCGGAATGACTGGATTCACCTCATGGGACGAGGTCAAGCGGCGAGCCGAACAGGCTCGCCGCGAGGCACATCCCGACATCGACGAGGCTGAGTGGACAGCGCGTAAGGAGGCGGCGCGCCTGGCCCAGGAGGCGCACCTCCTGGGCCACCACCTGCGGCAGCTCCGCAGGGAGCGCGGACTCACCCAGCAGCAGGCGGCCACACAGCTCGGGATCACCCAGGCCCGAGTCTCCCAGTTGGAGCAGGGCAAGGCCGTGGACCTCGCCGCCATGCGCGCCTACGCACAGGCGCTGGGTGCGCGGCTGACCCTCGTCCTCGAAGTCGACGACCAGCAGATCCGCATCGCCTGAGGCTGCTCAGAAAAGGAGGGCGTGGCTCACCACAGGTCCAGCTCGCCGACCGTCTGGTTCCCGCTCGTCTCGCCCGTCGGCTGGAAGCCGAGCCCGAGGTAGAAGCCCTCCGGGCCACCCTCGCCCGGATGCCAGGTGGTGGTCATGCGGGTGCCGCCGCGGCGGCGGATCTCGGCGGCTACGGACTCGACCGCGAAGCGGCCGTACCCCCGCCCCTGCTCGCCGGCGGCGATGTTGAGGCGCCAGAGGCCGGAGCGGATGTCGGTGCCTGTGCCGTCGCCCCGCCAGTCGATGTCGAAGAAGGCCATGAGGAAACCGACGGTCCGGTCACCGTCGAGGATGAGGCGGGGCCAGGCTGTGCCGGGATGGACGTACGCCTCGGCCAGGGACTTCACCACCGGCGCGACCAAGTGTTCCTGATCCGGACGGACCCGTAACCCGATCGCGGTGTCCAAGGTGTCCGGGGTGATCTTCTCCAGGCGGAGAGTGCTCGTCATGCACGGAACCATAGGCGGGAGTTCGGGGGCGCCGCGCGGTGCGGCGATGAGGAGGACGCCGACGGGGCGGCGTCCTCCGACGGGGTGTCGGGGGACGCCGCCCCGGGTGGGACGAGGTGCGGGTCACTTGGGGTCGCGCCTGAACGAGGCGGTCGACCAGCGATAGCCGAGCGCCGCGAGCACCAGGCACCAGGCGACCGCCAGCCACCCGTTGTGGCCGATCTCGGTGCCGAGCAGCAGACCGCGCACGGTCTCGATGGCCGGTGTGAAGGGCTGGTATTCGGCGATGGGCTGGAACCAGCCCGGCATCGCGTCGATCGGGGTGAACGCGCTGGAGATGAGCGGCAGGAGGATCAGCGGCATCGCGCCGTTGCTGGCCGCCTCGGCGTTCGGGCTGGCCATGCCCATCCCGACCGCGATCCAGGTGAGCGCCAGGGCGAAGAGCACGAGCAGCCCGAGCGCCGCCAGCCACTCCAGGGGCGAGGCGTCCGTGGAGCGGAAGCCGATGGCCACGGCGACGAGGCCGATGAGGGTCACGCTGGCGACCGACTGCAGGACGCTGCCGATGACGTGCCCGATGAGCACGGACCCGCGGTGGATGGCCATGGTGCGGAAGCGGGCGATGATGCCCTCGGACATGTCGGTGGCGACGGACACCGCGGCCCCGATGACGGTGCTGCCGATGGTCATCAGCAGGATGCCGGGGACGACGTAGGCGATGTAGCGAGAGCGGTCGGCGCCACCGCCGGCGATACCGGCGCTCATCACGTCACCGAAGATGTAGACGAAGAGCAGGAGCATCATGACCGGGGTGAGCAGCAGGTTCAGGGTGAGCGACGGATAGCGCCGGGCGTGCAGGAGGTTACGGCGCAGCATCGTGGTCGCATCGCGGACGGCGAGGGAGAGAGCGCTCATCGGACATCCTCCTTGGGCTGGTTGTTCTGGGCGGGCACGCCGGGGCCGGTCAGGGCGAAGAAGACGTCGTCGAGGTCGGGGGTGTGCACGGTCAGCTCGTTCGCCTCGATACCGGCGGCGTCCAGCCGGTCGAGAATGGCGCGCAGTTCGCGCTGGCTGCCGTCGCTGGGGATCTGCAGCGACAGCGCCTCGTCGTCCCGGGTCACGTCGCGCAGGGCGACGGTGGCGGACTGGTAGGCGGCCGGGGCGGTGAAGCGCAGCCGCACGTGGCCGCCCGGGATGAGCCGCTTCAGCTCGTCGGCGCTGCCCTCGGCGGCGATCCGGCCGTTGCTCAGGACCGCGATGCGGTCGGCCAGTTCGTCGGCCTCCTCCAGGTACTGGGTGGTGAGGAAGACGGTGACGCCGCCGGAGACCAGCTCGCGGACGATCCGCCACATGTTGTGGCGGCTGCGCGGGTCCAGGCCGGTGGTCGGCTCGTCGAGGAAGATGATCCGCGGGTCGCCGACCAGCGTCATGGCGATGTCCAGGCGGCGCTTCATGCCGCCGGAGTAGCCGGCGGCGGGCTTCTTCGCCGCCTCGACGAGGTCGAACCGCTCCAGCAGCTCGGCGGTGACCCGCCGCCCCTCGCGCCTGGACAGGTGGTGCAGGTCCGCCATGAGGAGCATGTTCTCCTCGCCGGTGATCAGCCCGTCGACCGCGGAGAACTGCCCGGTGACGCCGATCGCGGCACGCGCCGCCTGCGGGTCGGCGGCCAGGTCGTGGCCGCCGACGCGCAGGTCGCCGGCGTCGGCGCCGATGAGGGTGGAGAGGATCTTGACGGCGGTGGTCTTGCCCGCGCCGTTCGGGCCGAGCAGGGAGAAGACCGTTCCGGTCGGCACCGCCAGGTCGATGCCGTCGAGCACGACCTTGTCGCCGTAGGACTTGCGCAGCCCGTTCGCCGCGATGGCCAAGCTGGTCATGAAGGGGGCTCCTTCCAGGGACCGCGGATCAGAGGTCGCGGGTCAGAGGCTGCGGGCGGTGATGTCGCCCCGGGAGGTGGTGGCATGGATGTCGAGCTGGGCGGTGCCGTCGTTCCTGAGGTCGTTGCTGACGCGGCCGGAGGCGGTACCGGCGTCCAGGGAGGCCGAGATTCCGGCGGCGGCGCCGACCGAGATGTCGCCGGACTGGGTGCGGAGCACGACCGTGCTGCGCACGGCCTCGGCGATCCGGATGTCGCCCCTCGCGGTGCTGATCTCCGCGGGGCCGTTGAGCCGGCCGACCTCGACGTCGCCGTCGACCGCGGTGAGGCGGACGCTCGCGGCCTCGTCGATCTTTATCTGGCGGTACGCGCCGTCGAAGGCGATGTCGCCGAGGCGTCCGACGGCCCGGAATTCGGTGCTGGCCGCTCTCGCCTCCACGCGGGAACCGGCGGGCAGTTGGACCGTCACCTCGATGGTTCCGGAGGGGCCGACGTACTGGTTCTTCGCCGGGACCGCGATCCGCAGGACGCCGTCGGCATAGTCGACCCTGGTCCGCTCCGCCGCCTTCACGTCGCGGTCCTTCGAGGCGTTCGTGGGCAGGACCTCGACCGCGGTGTCGGACCGGTCGGCGGCGATGATCTGGACGCGCCCCGCGGGGATGTCGAGGACGGTGGAGATCGGGGCGGGGGTGGCGAACTTCTGCATCGTGCTCTCCTTGCGGCTCGTCGTTTCTGACATGAGAAAAGCTACGTTGCGTTCGACATTACGGCAACGCACTTGTTGCATCGAATCATCATCGACACAGCTCAGAGGCATTAAATCGTTGCAGTGACCTTGAATGTAATGCAACAGACCATCCCCCTTGCGTTGCAATAGATTGGGGGTGAACGCTATGCTGACGGCCCCAGGGAACACGAAGGAGGCTGCGATGCCGGGAGGCAGGCTCACCCAGCAGGACCGTCAGCAGATCGCGCTGGGGCTCGCCGACGGCCTCGCTTACGCGGAGATCGCCAGAGGTCTGGAGCGTCCGACCTCGACGATCACGCGTGAGGTGATGCGCAACGGCGGCCCCACCGGCTACCGCGCGGACCTGGCCCACCGCGCCACGGAACGGCGCGCCCACCGGCGCAGGCCCGCCTCGTCCCGAGGCGCGGACCCGGCTCCCCTGCCCCACGGACGCGACGCCGACGCCGTCCGCGAGTACGAGGAGCTGTTCACCACCGTGATGATGCAGTCGGGCCTGCCCAAGATGATGGCGCGGGTGATGGTCTGTCTCCTCACCACCGATACCGGAAGCCTGACGGCGTCCGAACTCGCCCAGCGCCTTCAGGTCAGCCCGGCGACCATCTCCAAATCGATCACGTTCCTGGAGGGCCAGGCCCTGCTCCGCAGGGAACGCGACGAACGACGCCGCGAGCGCTACGTCGTCGACGACGACATCTGGTACCAGACGACGGTCGCCAGCATCCAGTCCCTCAACCAGCAGGTCGAGATCGCACGGCAGGGGGTCGGCATCCTCGGCCCCGGCACTCCGGCCGCCGTCCGCCTGGAGAACGTGGCCCGCTTCCTCGACTTCGTCGGCGAGAGCCTCGGCCGCGCCGCGGAGCAGGCCCGCGAGGTCCTCTACACGAAGGCCGAAACGACCTCGGGCGGGACCGCCACGTCAGGCGCGGATCGCGAATGACGCATCGTTGACGGCAGTCCTGCGTGGCGTCCCCCACATGGCGTCAATTCCTGCGGCGACGCCCCTGTCCATGGGGCCCGTGGCGATCGTGTGCCCGCCGCTCCTCCTCGTGGATGTCGCGGTTTCTCACCGTTCTGCTTCCGCACCCGCGTGACCCGTACGACCTGATGGGCCCTGCGGGGCCGAGCAGCCATGGGAGGCAACCCGATGAATCTCGCTGACATCGCTCCCGACGAGCCTGACCTGCCCGTTCCCGGCATAGGCGACGGCGCCATGGGCGTCGTGCTCCCCTGACCTGCCGCTTTCGTCACCGTTCCGCAACAGACGTGAACCACCCCGGCAGGTGCCCCGTAGAGCCCGGTGTACGCGGCCCAGCGGCCGCCACGACGGAGCGACGGAAGGAATCGGCATGGCCGGCGGCAACATCAAGATCAGCCCGGAGGAGATGCAGGAGGCCTCGACCTGGCTGCAGCACCAGAAGGAGCTGATGCAGCAGAGCCTCGAGGAGGCCAACACCAAGATGGACGAGATGGTCGAAGCGGCCTACGCCACCCCGGGCTCCGAGAGCAAGTTCCGTCCGTACTGGGAGGAGTACAAGAACGGCACCGAGAAGGCCATCGAGGGTCTGCAGGGTGTCAGCGAGTTCATCAAGCAGGTCGCCGACGCGTTCGTCGACACCGACGACCAGACCGCCGGCTCCATCGGCTGAAGCGCTCCGCATCGTCCGGCCCCGCTCTCCCTGTGAGGGCGGGGCCGGGCGGCCGGGACAGGAGAGGAGACACCGGTGGGCAACATCAGCGTGCCTGTGCAGGACCTCAAGGACACCGTCAAGGAGCTCCAGAACATCGGGGATCTGATCGGGAACTCCGCGACGCTCTACAACGCCACCGGCGGTGCGGGGGACTTCAAGAGCCTGGCCGGCGACAGCACGCTCGCGGACGCCCTCGACGCGTTCGACAAGGCGTGGGTGGCGGGTCACGAGCGGGTTCACGACAACGTGAAGACGTTCGCCGACAACACGGACACGATCGCCGAGAACTTCACGCAGACGGACGACGAGACCATCAAGTCGCTCGACGAAGACAAGCAGGACGCGTGACGGAGGAACGTCGCGCCGAAGGGAAAAGCGCCATGACGGAACCGGCCACGGAGCAGTCGGAGGCGGCCGCGCCCGCGGAATACAGCCTGAGATTCCCCGACTCGTGGTGGCAGCTCGACCTCGACCCGAGTACCCGGGATGCGTCGATCCGTCGCCGTATCGAGGAACAGGTCGAGAAAGCCCCGCAGCTGACCCGCGAGCAGGTGGACGGGCTGATCCGCAGCACGCGGCGCACCGCCCGCGAGGCGCACGCGAAGGGCGCGCTGCGGGCGTCCGGAATGATCAGGATCCTGCGCGCGGGCAGCGGCCCGCTGGTGCTCAGCGCCACCACGGTGGTGCTGCGGATCACCGTTCCGGAGGGCGAGTCGGAGGATCTGGCGGACCTCGTCATGGCCGCAGGCGTGCAGCTCGGCACCGACGCGGAGGGCACTGGACTGCCGCCCGGCGAGGTGGAGTTGGTGGAACTGCCGCATGCCGGGGCGGCCGGGCGGATCTCCCGCGTCGAGGACGTGGACTACCAGGGGAAGCGGGTTCCCACCGCGGTGCGGCACACCCTCGTCCCGGTGCCCAACACCCACGACTACCTGGTGATCGCCAGCTCCACTCCCAACGTGGATCTGGCGGAGCAGTTCTACGAGGTCTTCGACGCGATCGCGGAGTCGCTCCGCTTCGACGGCCAGGCCGACACGACCGACGCAGCAAAGGGAAAGTGAGGTCGCGGCCATGGCGCGTCCGGCGGTGTCCGATTGGGAAGACGTCTTCGGGTTCTCGGACGACCCGACCCCGGGTGATGCGGACATGCTCGGAGACCTGGCCCGCCAGTACCGCTCCGTGGCGGACAACGCGGGCGATGCCCTGCCCCTCGTCTCCGCCCTGGAGAACAACCAGGTCGGCGAGGGCAAGACGATGGACAAGCTCCGGGACAAGCTGGGCGACCTGGCCAACCAGGTCCGCAAGCTGCACAGTTCCTACGACCAGGCCGCCGGCGCCCTGGACACGTACGTCAACTCGCTGCGCGACCAGCAGCGCAACGCCGACAACGCCCTGGAAAAGGGGCGCGAGGCCAAGGACCGGCTCGAATCCGCCACCGATGTGGTCAAGGCGGTCACTGCTGACATCAGTCATCTCGACGGCCAGAAGCATCCGCCGGACGACAAGGAAGCCCGGGCCAGCACCCGCCGCGCCCTCGACGAGGCCCACAGCAAGCAGTCCGGCGCGCAGGCGCAGGCCGACGACGCCCAGGCCGACCTCGACGCCGCCCGCATGCTCGCCGAGGACGCCCGCCAGGTGCGCGAGGAGGACGCCGCCGTCGCCGCCCAGAAGCTGGACGACGCCCGCGACGAGTCCGTCGACGGCTACAGCCTCTGGGACAAGATCAAGAAGGCGTTCAGCAAGGCTCTCGGCATCATCAGCGCGGTGCTGGGTGTGCTGGCGCTGCTCATCCCCGGACTGCAGGGTCTCGGCATCGCCCTGACGATCGGTGCCATCGTGACCGGTGCGGTGTCACTGGGCATCAATATGTCGATCATGGCCGAGACAGGCGACTGGGACATCGGCGAGATCGTCCTCGGCGTCGTCGGCCTCGTCGCGGGCGGCGGCGCACTGTTCAAGGGGCTCGGAAGCGTCGGCTCGGCGCTCAAGGGCATCAAGCCCGGCGCGATGAAGAACATCGGTTCCGGCGCCACCCGTTCCGTCAGCCGGGAGGGGATCGGCAAGAAGTGCGCGACCGACCCGGTCGACGTGGCCACGGGCGAGATGCTGCTGACGCAGACCGACCTGGAACTCCCCGGCGAACTGCCGCTGATGCTCGCCAGGACGTACCTGTCGACCTACCGCTACGGGCAGTTCTTCGGCCCGTCCTGGGCCTCCACGCTGGACGAACGCCTCGAAGTCGACGATCGGGGCCGGGTGCGGTGGGCGCGGGAGGACGGGTCGATCCTGACCTACTCGCGGCTCCCCGAGGCAGGCTCGGACGACCTGGTGTGGCCCGAAGAGGGCCCCCGCCTGCCGCTGGCGGCCGAGGAGACGGCCGAGGGCGGGGTCGCCCACGTGGTCCGCGATTCGCGCACCGGCCTCGTCCACCACTTCGCGGACCGCGCCACGGACGGCGCCGACGAGACCGCCGTGCACTGGCTGGTCCGCCGGCACGACCGCAACGACAACGAGGTGCGGATCGAGCGGGAAGAGGACGGCACCCCGACGGCGATGGTCCACTCCGGCGGCTACCGCGTGGAGTTGAACTGCGTCGCCGGACTGCTGCTGGACACCTCCGTGGCCACACCCGAGGGCCCGGTGAAGGTGACGTCCTACGAGCGCGACACGGAGGGCAACCTCAGCCACGTCGTCAACTCCTCCGGCAAGGCGCTGGTGTTCGGCTACGACGAGCACTCCCGCATCGTCTCCTGGACCGACCGGAACAACTCCATGTACCGGTACGTCTACGACGAGAACCACCGCATCACCGAGACCATCGGCCCGGACGGGTACCTGTCCTCGCAGTGGTCCTACGATCCGGTCGAGCAGCGCACCCACTACACCGACGCCACCGGCGCCCTCACCGTCTACCAGCTCAACGACCTCCACCAGGTCATCGGCGAAACCGACCCCCTCGGCAACACCACCACCTCCGAGTGGGACCGCTACGACAAGCTCCTGTCCCGGACCGATCCACTCGGGCGCACCACCCGCTACGAGTGGAGCCGCGGCGAGGACCTCACCGTCGTCGAGCACCCCGACGGCCGCCGCACCGAGGCCACCTACAACTCCCTGCACCTGCCCACCGAGATCGTGCTGCCGGACAGGACGACCTGGCGGCAGGAGTACGACGCCCGCGGCAACCGCACCGCCGTCACCGGACCCGACGACGCCGTCACCCGTTACACCTACGCTCCCACCGGCGCCGTGGCCACCCACACCGGGCCGGACGGCACCGAGACCCGGATCGACAGCGACCCCGCGGGCCTGCCGGTGCGCGTCGTGGGCCCTTCGCCGGTCTCCGGCCGGGGAGAAGGTCCCTCGGACGTCGGGACGACGTGTGTCCGGGACGCGTTCGGCCGCCCGGTGAAGGTGACCGATGCCCTGGGCGCGGCCACCTGTCTTGAGTGGACGGTCGAGGGCCTGCTGTCCCGGCGTACGGCCGCGGACGGCAGCGTCGAGACGTGGCAGTGGGACGGGGAGGGCAACTGCCTCTCCCACACCGACCCGGGCGGCGGCACGACCGCCATGCGCTACACCCACTTCGACCTGCTGGCCGAGCGCACCACCCCCGACGGCGTCACGTACGCGTTCGCCTACGACGCCGAACTGCGCCTCACCAGCGTCACCAATCCTCAGGGGCTGACCTGGGACTACACGCACGACAGCGCGGGGCGGGTCATCGCGGAGTCGGACTTCGACGACCGCCGCTTCAGCTACACCTACGACGCGGCCGGTCAGCTGACGGCCCATTCGACCCCGCTGGGTGAGGAGATCCGCCTCGAGCGGGACGTGCTGGGACAGGTCACCGCGAAGGACGCCGCCGGTGCCGTCACCCGTTACACCCACGACGCGGGCGGACGCATGATCCGCGCCGAAGGCCCCGGGACGACGCTGGAAAGGGCCTACGACGCCGAGGGCCGGCTGCTGTCGGAGACCGTCGATGGCCGCACCATGCGCTACGGCTACGACCCCGTCGGACAGCTCGTCTCCCGCACCACTCCCACCGGCGCCACCTCCACTTACACCTACGACGCCGCCGGCAACACGACCGGCGTGTCCACCGACGGACACCAACTGACATTCGCACACGACGAGTTGGGACGGGAGACCGAACGGTTCTTCGGCGCGGACGTCCGGCTCTCCACCGCCTACGACTCCCTGGGCCGGCTCACCCGCCAGCACCTGACCTCAGGTCACGAGCTGCGCCGCGGTCGCTCCTACGGCTACCGCCCCGACAACCGCCTCACCGCGATCACCGAGGAGGTCACCGGCCGGACCCGCCGCATGGACCTCGACCCCGTGGGGCGTCCACTCGCGGTGACGGCGGAAGGCTGGTCGGAGGCTTACGCCTACGACGCCGCCGGCAACCAGACCGCGGGCGACTGGCCCGGCCGGCGGGCCGACGACGACGGTGCGCGCGGCGAGCGCACCTACCAGGGCATGCGGCTCCTCTCCGCGGGTGGTGTCCGCTACGAGTACGACGCCGCCGGGCGCGTGACGCTGCGCCAGAAGACACGGCTCTCGAAGAAGCCGGACACCTGGCGCTACGAGTGGGACGCCGAGAACCGGCTGACCGCGTGCACCACCCCCGACGGCACCCGCTGGACCTACACCTACGACCCGCTGGACCGCCGCACGGCGAAGTACCGCATGGGCGAGGACGGGGCGCCGGTCGAGGCGGTCCACTTCACCTGGGACGGCACCAGCCTGGCGGAGGAGTCCACCTCACGCACGGGCGTCACCGTGACCTGGGACTACGACGACCAGCGGCCGCTGACGCAGTACGAGCGCCGGCTGACCGCGGCCGACGGGCAGGCGCTGCCGCAGGACGAGATCGACTCCCGCTTCTTCGCGATGGTCACCGACCTCGTCGGCACCCCCACCGAACTCGTCGACGAATCGGGGGAGATCGCCTGGCACACGCAGGCAACCGTGTGGGGCACCACCAGCTGGAATCGCGGCGCCACCGCCTACACGCCGCTGCGCTTCCCCGGCCAGTACGCCGACTCCGAAACCGGTCTTCACTACAACGTTCACCGGCACTACGACGCGGACGTCGGGCGGTACATATCGCCCGACCCCCTGGGGCTCGTGCCGGACCCGAACCCCTACGGGTATGTGAACGATCCTTTCCAGGTATGCGACCCCCTCGGGCTGGCTCCCTGCACCACCGTATTCAGGAACCTGAACGACAAGGACAACCCCGCCGAAGGACTGGTGGCGAAGAACCCGGACGCCAATTACAGGCCGGCGGCGCACGTCATGATGGGAAGCAAGGAGGGCTTCAAATCGCAGTTCATTTCCACGACGAACAGCATGGAAGTCCTCAATAAGTGGAAGAAGCAATACGGCCAGGTCAAAATCGACCTGACCAAGTTCGACGGAACGGTCCACGACCTCACGACGGATGCGGGACGCAGGGCCGCTGGAATCAAGCCGCGAGGCAGGCCGATCAATTACGCCAAGTCTTCGCAGGAAGTACTTCTCGTGGGACGCGTACCCCCGGAAGCAATCACTTGGATCAAGAAGCCTGGAGAATGATGACTGAATCCGGTCCGGCGGATGAGCTGACCGAAGCTCTCAACTCGCTCACATTGCCTCTTCAGTCCAACGAGGGCCTTGACGAGGAAGCGCTGGAGAAAGTATTCGACACAATCCGACAGTGCGAACAGGAGTGGGACGGGTCTTCCCTGATTCCCAGAGACGCGCTGGCCGAACTCGTGGACGTGTACGCGGCGCTCGACGGGTTGGCCGATGCGTACCCGGAGCCCGCACGCTCGGCGATCGGCCGTGCGGCCCGCGAACTCCAGGGACTGGCCCTGTCGGCGGTGAAGAAACAGCGGGTCGAGGACGAGGTGAACCTGCCGCCCGAAGCGCTCTCACTGGCCGACAGGTGGGACAGCGTTCTCCGTGAAACTCGGGATCGCCAGGAGGTCCCGTCGGAGAAGCTGTCCGACTTCCTCGGCGTGCTGGACGCCCTGGCCGAAGAATTTCAGGACCAGGACGGCATCCCTCGCACCGTCGCACGCACATTGATCACCGCATACCCTTCGCTCATCGAAATCGCCGCCGAATGTGATTCCGCGGCGAAGCAGGAAGTGCTGAATTCCGCGTTCGAGGTCCAGGAGCACGTCTGGGACTTCGTGAACGCGGACGACGACGAGGACGATTCCTGACAGAAAGCGAGGTGACGTCCACGGCGCGTCCCCCGGCGTCCGACTGGCAGGACGTGTTCGGGTTCTCCGACGACCCGACCCCGGCGATGCGGAGATGCTCGGCAGACTCGCGCGCAGCTACCGCTCGGTGGCCGACGACGCGGGGGACGCCCTGCCCCTGCTCGCCGGGCTGGAGGGCAGCGCGCGGCGAGCAGTCCTCGGCGCAGGGACCCGCACGGACGTGGCCGGCTTCGCCCTGGGCGTGGTCGGCCTGGGCCACGGGCCGCTGGCCTACACCGGTCACACCACCCCGCCGGTGAACGACGACAGCTACCTGCCCGGCACCCCCCTGACCGAGACGCGTGCACGGGCGCCCGCACCCGCGCACCGTCCCGCACACAGCGCGAGGGCCCCGCACCGGCTTCGGCCGGTGCGGGGCCCTCGCGCATGCCGTCCCCGTCGGGTCAGCTGCCGGGCTCCGGCAGGACCGTCTCCGGGACCTGAACCGTCCGCAGCACCCCGTCGCCCAGGTGCAGGATGGCCCGGCCCGGGCGGGTCGCGCCCAGGCGGCTGCGGGGCACCTTGACGCCGATCAGTTCTCCGTCGCTCATGTTCTGCGGCTTCAGCAGCAGTCCGCACCGGTTGCGGCGGGCCTCGGTGTGCCAGCCGGAGAAGCCGGAGGAGAGCCGGTCGGTCTGCCCGGCGATCACCAGGCCCCGGCCGTTCTCGGCACCGGACTTGGCGATCGAGGTGAGGACGGACTCGGCCTTCGACTTCAGCAGCAGGTCGGCGTCGTCCAGGATCACCACGGCCCCGTCGGGCGCGGAGGACAGCGCCTCCTCCAGGGCCGTGGGGTCGATGTCGGACTCGTCGAACACCGCGAGCACGCCCGGCCGCCCGGCCAGGGCGCGCAGCGGCGAGCGGGCGGGGGCGCCGATCACGACCGGGGTGCCGGACGCGAGCAGCGACAGCGCGACCGTCGACAGGACGGTGCTGCGCCCGGACCGGGCCGGGCCCGCCACCAGGAAGGTCGGCGTCACCGAGAAGTCCGGTCCGAAGGCGGTCAGTTCATCACCGCCGACGCCGGCCACCGCCCACCGCGGGTGCGGCCACGGCTGCGGCGCGTACCCGGCGGCCTCCTCCCAGGTGAGCCGGTCCGGCAGGGTGTCGACGCGGAACGGCCGGGTGGCGGCGGGCAAATGAGCCGACCGTTCACGGCACTGCCCGGCGATCTGCTGGAGCGCCGCGGCCTGCGCCTGGCCTTCCGGGTTCTCCGTGAGCAGCGCGATCTGTACCTCGGCCTTGTCGGCGGCGCGGAACGCGCGGCCCGGCGGGATCTCGTCGGGCACGTTCCGCTGGGTGATGCCGATCATGCCGTACTCGGACTTCTCGTTCAGCTTCAGCACGAGCTTGTCCTCGGTGGAGCCGTTGACCCGGCTGGAGAACAGTGCCCGGTCACCGGTCATGACCAGGTGGATGCCGGCGCTCGCGCCGTCCCGGAGCAGGGTCTGCACCCCGGACAGCAGGTTCCCGGAGTCGTACTCGCCGAGCTGCTTGTCGAAGACCTCCCACCGGTCGATGAACAGCACGATGTGCGGCGGCCGTTCGTCCTCGGGCAGTGCGCGCCGGAGTTCGGGGAGGTCGGCGCTGCCGCGGGCGGCGAGCATCTCCTGCCGCCGGGCGAGCTCCCCCGTCAGCCGGGCGAGCAGCCGGGCCACCCGGTCCGGCTGGGTGCGCTGGGTGACGGCGCCGGCGTGCGGCAGCCCCTCCATGGCCAGCAGTGCGCCGTTGCCGCAGTCGATGCCGTACATGTGCAGCTGGGCCGCGGTGTGGGTACGGGCGAGCATGGCGGCGAGCGTGCGCAGCGTCTGCGACCGGCCCTGCCGGGGCGAGCCGACGATGTGCAGGTGCCCGAGCGTCGCCGGGTCGATCACCAGGGGGAGCCGGGCCTGCTGGGCGGGCAGATCCACCACGCCGTAGGCGACGGGCTGGAGGTCGTAGTCCGAGGGCGGGGCCGGCGGCAGTTCGCCGGTGACCAGCTTCTCGGGCAGCGGCGGCAGCCAGGGGCTGTGCTGTGCGGGGATGCCCAGCTCCCGGTCCGCGTCGCGGATCGCCTTGACGAGTCCGGTGAGGTCGGTCTCCACCTCCGCGGGGGCGGCCGCGGCCCGGGGCCGTGCCGGGAGCGGTTCGCCGAGCCGTTCCCAGCCGACCGCCACCGCCCAGGGTGCCGGCAGCGAGGCCGCCGCGGCGCCGGGCCGGCGGCCACCGACCCGTCCGGACTGGAACGGCACGAGAGAGTTCTGACCGAAGCGCACATAGGCGCGGCCGGGTGTGCTCTGCGCGATTCCGGCGGCCTCGGGGGAGTTGATGACGTCCTGGCTCTCGCCGGAGTCCGTCACCCGGAGCGCGATGCGCAGGTTGGTGTTGGCGCGGATCTCCGAGGAGACGACGCCACTGGGGCGCTGCGTCGCCAGGATCAGGTGGATGCCGAGGCTGCGGCCCCGCTGAGCGATGTTGACCAGGCCCTTCACGAAGTCCGGCAGGTCACGCACCATCGAGGCGAACTCGTCGATGACGATGAGCAGCCGGGGCATCGGGGTGCGGCCTACCGGGTTCCGCTCCAGCGACTCGACGTAGTCCTCGATGTCCTTGGCGCCGGCCGCGGCGAGGATGTGCTCGCGCCGGGTGAGTTCCGCCGTCAGCGACACCAGGGCCCGCTCGACGAGGTGGGCGTCGAGGTCGGTGACCATGCCGACGGTGTGCGGCAGGTGCTCGCAGTCCTTGAACGCGGAGCCGCCCTTGTAGTCGACGAGGACGAACGTCATCGCGTCCGGACGGTTCGCCACCGCGAGCGAGGCGACCAGCGTCTGGAGGAGTTCGGACTTGCCTGAGCCGGTGGTGCCGGCGACCAGCCCGTGCGGGCCGTCGCGCCGCAGGTCCAGGTAGAACGGGCCGTCCAGGGAGACGCCGACGGCCGCCCGGGTCGAGCGGCCCCCGGCGTTCCAGCGCGCCCGGATGCCGTCGGCCCGCGGCGGGTCGAGGGCGATGACATCGAGCAGCCGCGCGGCACCGGGGAGCACCGCGGCCTCCTCGTCGGCCCCGCCCGGGTCCCGCAGCGGGCCCATCGCGCGGGCCAGCGAACGGCACCAGTCCAGGGACACCGCGTCGGGCCGGATGCCCCCGACGGTGCCCCTCCCGGAGCGTCCCACCCGTACGGTTCCGCCGGGCTCCTCGACGACGACGGCGTGGCACTCCTCGGGCAGCAGCCGTTCCTCGGCGTCCAGGCAGACCGCGCGGACGCCGACGGACGGTCCGTCGCGCAGGATCTGCGCCACGCCGGGCAGCGAACGCAGGCTGCGGGCTCCGTCGAGGACGACGAGCACGTCGGGCCCGGCGGACCGGCTGCGCCGGTCCTCCCGTCCGGCGCGCTCGGCGATCAGCGTGGTCAGTTCGGCGACTCGCCGGGCGCAGGTCTCCGTGCCGTAGCCGATGCTGGCCGGGGTGTCGCCGGCCTTCTTCCGCACGTGCGGCAGCCAGCGCAGCCAGGACCAGCCGTCCCGGCCCGGGCCGCCGGTCGTCAGCAAGTGGATCTGGAGGTCACGGGGGCTGTGCAGGGCGGCGGCCTGGGCGACCGTCCACCGTGCCACGGAGCGCGCGACCGGGCCCTCGCCGGCGATTCCCAGTACGTCGTGCTCACGCAGCGGAACGGTCACCGGGACGTCGTACGCGGTCCACGGGTCCTGGCGGCGGTGTTCGTCCTTGGTCGGGTCCTGGAGCACCACGTCGGAGGGCAGGTCGGCGGTCCCGACGCGCAGTTCCAGGAAGTCGGCGTCCGAGGTGCGGCGTTCCCACAGGCGGTGCCGGGGGCCGACGGCGGTCAGGACGACCTCGGCCGGGTCCGGGAAGCCGCGTCGCCGGGCGGTGCGTTCGGCCGCCAGGGCCTTCTCCGCGTCGCCCTCGATGCGCTCCTTCTTCTCCTCGTAGGCGGCGACCGCGTCGGAGTGGGACTGGCGTCCGTTGCGCCGGCTCATCACGTAGTTGCCGATGATCGCGACCGGGGAGAGCAGCCCGAACAGCAGCATCGTGTAGCGGCCGAAGATCAGCGCCGCGGCCACCGCCATCACCACCGGGGCGGCCGCGGTGATCCACGGGAGCGGCCGGGCACCGGGCGGCGCGGGCGGGAAGGGCAGGGAGAAGCGGGTGGCGTTCTCGGCCGGCCGCAACCGCGGCGGCCGGTTGTAGTCCCAGCCGGTGCCGTCCTCCGAGGGCTCCACGGCCGCGTCCGGCCGCTGCGGAAGGACGAGTTCGAGCAGGCAGCCCCCGACGAGGAGCTGCGCGCCGGCCGGCCAGGCGGTGGCCTCGGTGAGGTCCTCGCGGTCCAGCTGCACGGTGCCGCCGTCCGGCGCGGACGGGTCGGGAGCCACGCGGCAGCGTCCTCCGGGGCCCACCGCCAGGACGGCGAACGGACGGCTCGGTACGGAGCGCAGCACCTGGGCGGTCCCGTCGTGGGCCAGTCCGATCCGGTACTCGCCCATGTCGAGCCGGTGCACCGCGCCCGCCCCGGTCCCGCCGACCGCACGGACCTCCACCAGCCCGTCCGGTTCGGCCGACGAGGTACCGGCCGGGCGGCCCAGGCCCACGACGGCCGCGTGGTGGAGCGGCGAATCCCGCAGCGGCATGTCCGCGGGCAGCAGCCGGTCGCCGACGTACAGGCCGATGCCTTCCGGGGGCCGGTGGACGCCTCCCGCTCCGGCCAGCGCCTCCGCGACGCCGCCCACGGGCGTGTCGGGGTCGGCGTCGAGGTGGACGTCGAACGCGTCACTCTCCCCATCGACCACGGTCAGCATCAACGACACGAAAGGTCCTCCAGCTTGCGCGATTGCGGGGGCGCGGGAGCCGTGCTCGGCGGCTCTCGCGCCACTGACGGGACCTACGGCGCCCACCCGCAGATGGTTCACGGAAGGGTGCTCCGACGTGCGGGTGAACCGTCCGGGGCCGCGCCCCGTAGTGGCCTTCGGGTGCACGGCGCCGCGACTCCGCCGCGGTCCCGCCCCTGATTTCGACCGTCCCGGCTCCACCGCCGGGGCGTCCCGACAAGGAGTAAGAAGATGATCTGGTACGTCCTGGCCGTGGTGCTGGGGCTGGCGCTGATCGGAGCGGTGGCCGCGCTGATCGTCACCGAGCGGCGGCCCCGCCCGCCGAAGCCCGCCGCCGCCTCGGACGCCGTCGTGGAGCGGGGGGCTCTGGACGTGGTCGACGCGGGCCTGCGCCGGCTGACGGGCGAGTGCCTGCGCTCCGGCCGGTCGCTGCCCGACGTGTACGCCGTCGTCTACTCCGAGGAGCGGCTCGGACTGCTGCTGGCCGGCGCGGAGGAGGACGCCCCCGCGCCCTGGACCGCCGAGGCGGACGGTGAGCGCTGGACGGTCTCGCCCGACGCCCTGCGCCGCGGTCCCGAGGGCGAACCGGCCCTGCCGTACGCACTGACGGTGACGGTGGGGCTGGACGGCGCCGACCGGGTGCTGGTCGACCTCTCCCGGGCGTCGGGGCCCGTGTCCGTGGCGGGACCCGACGAGGAGGTGCGCAGCCTGGTGCGGGCCGTCGTCGCCGAGGCGCTCTCCGGCCCGGTGGGCGCTCCCGCCGAGGTCACCCTGGTGGGATCCCTGGCCGGCGACGGGCTCGTCGCCGACGACGTGCCGGCCTCCCGTCTGCACACCGCGGCCAGCGTGGAGGAGGCGTTCGCCAGGGCGGCTTCGGCGGACCCGGTGCCGCCGGAGCCCGGATCGCCCGACGTCACCCAGATCTTCCGGCTGATCGAGGGCAGCAGCCAGGTCGACGTCCAAGACGGGGTGTCGCACCTGTTCGTCGTGGACGCCTCACAGCTCCCGCGGCGGGAGGGCGCGTTGGACGGCCTGCGGCGCGGGGACGCGCTGCTGGTGCTCGGCGAGGCGCCCGCGGGGTGGCGCTGGCGGGCCGATGCGGACGGATCGCTCCACACCGGACCGCTCGGCCTGGAGATCACCCGGCACGTGGGTCGTCTCGCGTGAGTCTCATCCGGCGTCGCGGTACCGGCCGTCCGCGTACAGCCCTCGGCGGTACAGCGCCTCCCGCAGGTCGCGGGAGGCGTAGAACGTCCGCGACTTGACCGTGCCCGGCGGCACGCCGAGGACCCTGGCCGCCTGGTTGACACTGCGCCCCAGGTAGTGCACGTGCAGCAGCACCTCGCGCTGCTGCGGCCGCAGGTCCCACAACGCCTCGAAGAGCACCTGGGAGGTGAGCATGTGGTCCACGTCGTCGGACACCGGCCGGTGGACGAGTTCCGGGTCGCCGGTCTCCGCCGGTCTGGCCTGGCGGGCCCGGAGATCGTCGATGACGAGATTGCGCAGCACGGTGAACAGCCACGGCCGCGCCGAATCCGAGGTCGGGTCGAGCTTCCCGGCGTGGCGCAGGGCGCGGATCGCGACCTCTTGGAGGACATCCTCGGCACGGTGCCAGTCGCCCTGCAGTCGCCGTGCGGCGAATTGCAGCAGGGCATGGCCGTGAAACTGGTAGAGGGCTCTGAGGAATTCCTCTGGGCGGAGTTCCTCGGTAGGGGGGCAGGGTATTCCGTCTTCGGTCGACGTACTGGCCGACAAAGGCCTTTCCTCTCCGGTCACCCGTGGGGGCTCTCCGGTCGCCTGTGGGGGGAGACTGTGCAGCCGACTGCGGGAGGGCCTACGGGCGCCATCGCGAGCAGTCGCCGACGCCGTTCGGTGTGTCCGCCGGCACGCGGCGACGGTGAACGCGCCCCGGTACCACCGTGGTTCCGGCGGCCGAGGCGCATCATCCGGGGGCACTTCCGGCAGGGCACGACACGATGTGCGGCCGGGCCGTGCCGGTTTGCACGTCCCGGCCCGCTCGGTGCGCGACCCGCCGGCGGCGGCCGACGCCCCTGGCAGGGGCGTCGGCGCCCGCCGTCAGTCGGGTTCGCCGGCGGAAAGCGAGCCCACCTCGTCGGGCGTCAGTTCGCGGTCGTAGACGTGCACGTCGGCGATGTCGCCCTTCCACTGGTCGGCCGCCTCCCCACGAAGCTGGCCGCGTCCCATCACGATGTCGCCGGTGCCCTTCTGCTTGCTGGATGCCTCTCTGCTTCCCGCGAGTTTGCCGTCCACGTAGATCCGCATCTGGTGGTCCTTCTGGTCGTACGTGCCGGTCAGGTGGTACCAGCGGTCGGCCTGCGGTGGCTCGGCCTTCTCCGCGACGGTACGGGCACCGGGGAAGCTGAACGCGAAGTTCTCGTCCTGGCCGGAGTACTGGAGGAAGAAATTGCTGATCCGGTCGCCGTCCTGGGACAGGGCGGTGTGGAATCCCTTCATGCTCTCCGCGGTGAGCCGCACCCGTGCGGCGACCGAGTAGTCCCCGGTGGTGTCGATCCGGGTGCCGGCGTCCGCGTATGCGCTGGTGCCGTCCAGCCGCAGGGCGCCACCCTCGGGACCGTCGGTCCACTCCACGTCACCTCTGACGAGGGCATCGTGCTCACCCGCCTTCGCGGTGCCGGACTTGTGCAGTGGCCACCATCCGACGCCGGCCAGCGACTCGGTGCCCGTGCTCGGCGAGGCCTGCTTCTCCCCGGAGTCACCGGAGTCACCGGAGTCACCGGAATCCTGGCCGCGCACCAGCTGGGCGACGACGAAGGCCAGCGCGACGGTCAGTACGGCGATCGTGGTGATGAGCGACCATCTGCGCGTCATAATGCCCCCTAGGACGTGCGGTACAAATACGTCACTGCTGATCACATATCCGATCCGGAAGCAGTTTGACGTTCCCCCAAATTGTGACAGGCCGATAAGACAACGAAGATGGGCCCCTAAATGTGCTGCCGCGCGCATAACGTGCGGCGACGCCCGGGTATGGGCCCAAGGGCGCTCCCCTCGCGCCGGGGCGCCCGTACCGGAAGGATCGGCTCCCATACCCACCACTGGCGCGAACCGCACAAGAGCAAAGGTGTACCCCCTGAGCACGCAGCACCTCATCGAGTGGTCCGAGGACGGCCGGACCCGAACCGCCCAGTGGCGCTCCGAGAGCGGCGCGCCGCCGCCGCGGCGGGTGGTGGTCGCGGACGACCGGATGACGGCCGACGCCGCGTACCGCCTCGTCTGCGAGGGCACCGCGCTGCTGTGGCGCGGCGACTACCAGGGCGCCCGGCAGCTGCTCACCGCGCTGGCGCGGCGGGTCGACCGGGGGCCGCGGCGGCCCCGGGGGCGGCGCGGACCGGCGGAGAGCACGGCGGAGGCGTTCCACCGGCACCGGCAGGAACAGGGGCGGCGGGCCCGGCTGCTGGGCATGCTGCTGGTGCCGCTGGACGCCGACCTCGCCGTACCGCTGCGCCGCGCGCCCGACGTACGGGAGGCGTGTGCGCGGGTGTACGGCGCGGCGCAGGGCCCCTCGGTGATCTCGCTGCGCGAATTGCTGGGACTGATCGGCGCGCACGAGTGGCGGGAGAAGGGCGTCGAGATCCCGGCGCTCGGCGGCGACCGCGTCCATCCGTACTACGGGGTCTTCTCGCCGGTGCGCGGCGAATACGTCGACCTGGTGGCCGAAGCCCCGCTGCCCGCGTCCCCCACGGCCGCCTTCGACATCGGCACCGGGACGGGCGTGCTGGCCGCCGTGCTGGCGCGGCGCGGTGTGGAGCGCGTGGTGGCCACGGACCAGGACGAGCGGGCGCTGGCCTGCGCGCGGGAGAACGTGGAGCGGCTGGGCGTCGCCGATCGGGTGGAGGTGGTCCGCGCGGACCTCTTCCCACCCGGCCGCGCCCCCCTGGTGGTGTGCAATCCGCCCTGGGTCCCGGCACGCCCCAGCTCGCCGGTCGAGTACGCGGTGTACGACCCCGGCAGCCGCATGCTGCGCGGCTTCCTGGACGGGCTCGCCGACGCCCTCACCCCCGGCGGCGAGGGCTGGCTCATCCTCTCCGACCTCGCCGAACACCTGGGGCTGCGGACCCGCGAGGAGTTGCTGGGCGCCTTCGAGACCGCCGGTCTGCGGGTCGTCGGCCGGCTCGACGCCCGGCCCGTCCATCCCCGCGCCACCGACGCCGCCGACCCACTGCACCGGGCCCGCGCGGCGGAGGTGACGTCCCTGTGGCGGCTGGCCACGGGGTGAGGGAACGCCCACGCGCCCGGGAGGACCGCCGGGCGCCGGGCGCCCGTCAGGCGTCGAAGCGGTGGCGCGCGCCCTCGATGTGCCCGAGGTACCGGTGCGTCCAGCCGCAGAGGGCGTCGACCGTGGCGCGCAGGGCCCGGCCCGGCTCGGTGAGGGTGTACTCGACCCGCGGCGGCACCGTGGGGTGCACCTTCCGGTCGACCAGGCCGTTGCGCTCCAGCATGCGCAGGTTCTGGGTGAGCATCTTGTGACTGACGCCCTCGACCTCGTTCCTCAGTTCGCTGAAGCGCAGGGTGCCCTCGCCGAGCGCCTCGATGATCAGGAGCGCCCACTTGTTGGCGACATCGGAGAAGATCTCCCGCGCCAGGGAGTCCGCGCGCCGCAGGTCCGCGTCCTCGGGCAGGCCCTTGAGCTGCTGTTTGGTCACCATGAGGTTCCTCAGTCACCGAAAAGTGCGTTCTTCCAGGTCAGCCTTCACTCTCCTACAGTCTCCGAGTAACCACAAGAGAGTGATACGGAAAGGGCGAGCCCTGTTGGCCACCATCGATGTCTTCAACCATGACGTGCCGGCCGAGAGCGACTTCGGCTACTCACAGGCGATCAAGTCCGGCGATCTGATCCACGTTTCCGGACAGCTCTCGCTCGACGAGGCGGGCGAGTTCCGCCACGCGGACGACTTCGCCGCCCAGCTCACACGGACCTACGACGCCATGGACAAGGTCCTGGCCCACTACGGCGTCACCCGGAACCAGATCGTCTCGCAGACGCTGTACGTGGTGAACCTGTGGCGGAACGCCGAGGCGGCGGCGGAGGGCAACCGGGCGTACTTCGGCGACCACCGCCCGGCCAGCACGGTCCTCGGCGTCACCGAACTGACCTTCCCCGGCCAGCTCATCGAGATCAGCTTCGTCGTCGACACGAAGCTGCCCGCCTGAGGTCTCGCGGTCAGAGCCGGAACGCCGCGGTCACCTGCTCGGCGAGTTCGTCTTCCGTCGTCGTGGTGTCGACCTGAAGGGCACGCAGCCCAAGACGCCCGGTTTCCTCCCGAAGGCGTCGCGTGAACATGTGGTCCCGTTCGGCGACGTTGCGGTCGGCCCTCGCCGGATCGCTGGTCCTCCACACGAACCCCTCCCCCGGTACCGACCGGCTCCGGAAGGCGGCCCGGCGGAAACCGGGGGAGGGAAGAAGCCACACGGCGCGCTCGGGAGCGGCGAGCAGAGGCTTCACCAAGCGCGGCAGCAACCGGAATCCCTCGACGATGACGCACGGCTCCCGCGGCAGGCGAAGGAGGTCTTCGACGATCAGGCCGAAGCCCTCACCCCGAAACCAATGGAAGGTCTCGAGCATGAGTTCCGGAGAGCGGTTCACCCATCGCTCGTCCATGTCCATGGCCATGAACGCGTGCAAGTAGGGGGCCTCCTCGGGGGTGGCCCGCCCGGCGTGATCGCGCATCACGTCGTCGGTCGCGTAGAGGCGCCAGCCGTGGCGCTCGGCGAGCCGGCCGGCGATCGTCGACTTTCCGGCGCCGCTGCCCCCGCCGATCCAGTACACGTGCCGCAGCCGGGCGGCAAGCTCCGCCGCGTCGGCCATCCCTCCACCATGTCCGGGCCGCATCCCTGTCCTCCCTCTCCTCATGCCTCTCCGCCGCCCAGGTGAGGCGGACCGGTCCATCGTGCCCGCTGCATCGGCACCCGAAGGCGCCATCCGTCGGCGCGAGGGAGGGTTTGGGGTCGCCGGTGCCGGGTTACGGGTCTTCGGCACGGCAGGATTGACCCCGCCGGATCATCCCCGCCCCCTGCTGAGCGCCCCCACAACCCACGGAGTCCGCCATGAAGCTCGCCTTCTCGACCCTCGGCGTCCCCGGTATGCCCATGACCGATGTCGCCCGGCTCGCCGCCGGGAACGGGTATCACGGCGTCGAGCTGCGCGCGCACCCCGAGGAGCCGGTGCATCCCGGAATCGGGGCGGACGAACGCGCCCGGGTGGCCGGGGAGTTCCGGGACGCCGGGGTGGACATCCTGACCGTCGCCGGGTACGTACGGGTCGCGGCCGAGGGCCCCGACGAGTCGGTGTGGACCGGGCTGCGGGAGCTCCTCGCGCTCGCCCACGACCTGGGCGCGCGGTACGTCCGCGTCTTCCCCGGCGGCGGCGACCAGAGCCCCGAGGAGGCCGACGCGACGGCCGCACGCCGCCTGGGGGCCGTCGCGCCGCACGCCGCCGATCTGGGCGTACGGCTGCTGCTGGAGACCCACGACTCGCACCGCACCGGCGCCGCCGCGGCCCGCGTCCTCGGGCCGGTCGGGCACGGCAGCGTCGGCGCGATCTGGGACGTGATGCACCCCTGGCTGGGCGGCGAGGACCCCGCCACCAGCTACGCGGCGCTCTCCCCGCACCTGGGCTACGTCCAGGTCAAGGACATCGCCTCCGCCGAGGACACCACCCCGCTGCCCCTGGGCGCGGGCGTGCTGCCGCTGACCGAGTGCGTGGAGCTGCTCAGCCGTGAGGGCTGGGACGGCTGGCTGTGCTGGGAGTACGAGAAGCGGTGGTACCCGGCGGCCCGGGAGCTGCCGGAGCTGCTGGCGCCGGGCCGGGACCACCTGCTGCGGCTGCTCGCCGACGCGGCCTGAGCCGGGGTCGTACGGACGGGAGCGACGTCAGCGCCACGCCGCCCACCAGCAGGGCCGCCGCCAGCCACCGCAGCGGGCTGATCCCCTCCCCCAGCACCAGCGCCGCCGAGGACATGCCGAAGACCGGTACCAGCAGGGAGAAGGGGGCCACCGCGGAGGCGTCGTACGTACGCAGCAGGAAGCCCCAGAGGCCGAAGCCCAGCACGGTGGCCACCCAGGCGACATAGACGATGGCGCCCGCCCCGGCCCAGTCCAGCGCGGCCAGCGCGTGCAGGCCGGGGGCCGCGCCCTCGAAGATCAACGACAGCCCGAGCAGCGGCAATACGGGCACCACGCTCACCCACACCATGAAGCTCAGCGGGTCGGGCGGGGCGGCCTTGCGGGTGAGGACGTTCGAGACGCCCCAGAAGGCGGCGGCCGCGACGACCAGGACGAAGCCGAGCAACGGGCCCGAGGTGCCCTCGTCGACGGCGGCCACGGCGATACCGGCGAGCGCCACCGCCATGCCCAGCAGCCGTCGGCAACCGGGACGTTCGGCGAGGACGGCGGCCGCGAACAGCGCGGTGAACACCGCCTGGATCTGCAGCACCAGCGAGGACAGCCCGGCGGGCATCCCCTCGTGCATCCCGATGAACAACAGCCCGAACTTCGCCACCCCCAGCGCGAGTCCGACGCCCACGATCCACTGCCAGGAGACCCGCGGCGGGCCGACGAAGAAGATCGCGGGCACCGCCGCCACCAGGAAGCGGAGGGAGCAGAACAGGAGGGGCGGGAAGTGGCCGAGGCCGACGTCGATGACCACGAAGTTGACGCCCCACAGGGCCGTGACGAGCACGGCGAGGCCGATGTGCGCAGGTCGCATAGGACGAGGATCGGGTGCCAGACCTTTTAGCACCAGCGCGGATGACTTCATGGTTGGATGCAGAAAACGTGAAACGAGGGAGGTGGGGGCGATGCTGGATCTGTCCCGGCTGCGGGCGCTGCACGCGGTGGCCGTGCACGGTTCGGTCAGCGCGGCCGCCATCGCGCTCGGCTACACCCCTTCCGCCGTATCGCAGCAGATCGCCAAGTTGGAGCGGGAGACCCGGACCACGCTGCTGGAGCGGCAGGGCCGCGGCGTCGTCCTGACCGACGCGGCCCAGCACCTGGCCGCCACCGCCCAGCAGCTCCTCGCGATCGTCGAACAGGCGGAGACCAGCCTGGAGGAGCGGCGGGGCCGGCCCACCGGGCGGCTGGTGATCGGCGCGTTCGCCTCCGCGGCGCGGGGGCTGATGCCCGCCGTCCTGGCCCGGCTCGCCGCCGAGCACCCCTCACTCGACGCCCGGCTCGTCGAGGTCGACCCGCATCTGTCGGTGGACCTGGCGGCGCAGGGCGTCATCGACCTGGCCGTCGCCCATGACTGGGACATCGCCCCGCTCCCCGCACCGGACGGGCTGGGGCGGGCGGTGATCGGGGACGACCTGTGCGATGTCCTCGTACCGGTGGGGCATCCGCTGGCGGGGCGGGGGACGTTGCGGCGGGAGGATCTGACGGGGCAGCGGTGGATCTGCCAGCCGCCGGGGACGGTGTGCCACGACTGGCTCGTACGGACGCTGCGGGCGTCGGGCAGCGAACCGGACCTGGCCTACCAGGCGGCGGAGAACCACACCCAGATCGCCCTGGTGGCGGCGGGCCTGGGCATCGCCCTGATGCCGCGCCTGGGGCGGGGCCCCCTGCCGGAGGGGGTGCGGGCGGTGCCCCTGGAGCCGGTGCCGGTACGCCGCCTCTACGCCCTCTGGCGCGAGGGCGCCGCGCGCCGCCCCGCGATCACGGAGACGGTCGCGGTGCTGGGCGACGAGTGGCCCCGCCGCGCCGCCCCTGCCTGAGCCCCCTGCCCGTGCTCCGGGGAAGCAGCGGGACCGGTCCGCGATGCGTCGCCCCGTGACGACTCATCACGACCGAAGGCGCCCATTCATGAACGAAGTTGAACCGAATCACCGGTTCCCATTGACCGGGCCCCACCCGGCCCACCAGCGTGTCATATGAACGCCAGTCACCCCCTCCGAAGCTCATGGAAGGAGTGCGGGTGCACAAGCCGACCTCGCGCCGCGCCCTGCTCGCCGCGGCGACCGCCGCCGTCGCCACCGCCTGCAGCCCGCGGACGCTCAGTTCCGGTTCTCCCGCGACATCCGCGTCCGCGTCACCGTCGGCGCCCTCCACGTCCCCGCCGGCGCACCGGCCCGCGCCCACCCGGCCCAGCGATCGGGACCGCGCCGCGGACCTGCTCGGGCGCATGACGCTGGACCAGAAGATCGGCCAGCTCTTCGTCCTGTCGGTGTACGGCCACTCCGCCACCGCGCCCGACCCCGCCGACGCCGCGGCCAACGCCGAGAAATACGGCGTCGGCAGCGCCGCCGAGGTGGTGGCGAGGTACCACCTCGGCGGGATCATGTACACCGAGTGGGCGCACAACATCCGCGGCCCCCGGCAGATCGCCGCGCTCTCCAACGGCCTGCAGAAGGCCGCCCTGGACGGTTCGGCGGGCGTGCCGCTGCTCATCGCCACCGACCAGGAGCACGGCATGGTGGCCCGGATCGGGGCGCCCGCCACGCTGCTGCCGGGGGCGATGGCGCTCGGCGCGGGCGGCAGCGTGCCGGACGCACGGGCGGCGGCCCGGATCGCCGGGGCGGAGCTGGCCGCGCTCGGCGTCCGGCAGGACTACGCGCCGGACGCGGACGTCAACGTCGACCCGGCCAACCCGGTGATCGGCATCCGCTCCTTCGGCGCCGACCCCGAGGCGGTCGCCCGGCTGGTCGCGGCCCAGGTCCAGGGGTATCAGGGCGCCGGGGTCGCGGCCACCGCCAAGCACTTCCCGGGGCACGGCGACACCTCCGTGGACAGCCATGTCGGGCTGCCGACCATCACCCACTCCCGCAAGGAGTGGGAGCGGCTGGACGCGCCGCCGTTCCGGGCCGCGATCGCCGCCGGGATCGACTCGGTCATGACCGCGCACCTGCTGTTCCCCGCGCTCGACCCGGCCGACGACCCGGCTACGCTCTCCCGCCCCATCATCACCGGCGTCCTGCGCGACGAACTCGGCTACGACGGCGTCGTGATCACCGACTCCCTCGGCATGCGGGGCGTGCGCGAGAAGTACGGCGACGGCCGGGTCCCGGTGCTCGCGCTGAAGGCGGGCGTGGACCAGCTGCTGACCCCGCCCGATCTGCCCGCCGCCTGGAACAGCGTCCGCACGGCGGTGCGGAAGGGGGAGATCAGCGAGGCCCGGCTCGACGCGTCGGTGCTGCGCGTCCTGCGGCTCAAGGCGCGCCGGGGGCTGCTGGACGAGCCGTACACCAGCGACCGGGAGGTGGACCGTACGGTGGGGACCCGGGCGCACGCCGCCACCGCCGCCCGGATCGCGGACCGCACCACCACACTGATCACCAACCGCGGCGGGCTGCTGCCGCTGTCGCCCCGCCGTCACCGCAGGCTGCTCGTGGTCGGCGTGGACCCCGCCGCCCCGACCGGCACCGGCGGTCCGCCGACGGCCGTCCTCGCCCGCGCCCTCGGCGGGCTCGGCTTCACGGCGAAGGCGCTGTCCACCGGCACCGGCGGCGCGCCCGATCCGTCGCCGGGGCGGATCGACGAGGCCGTGGCGGCGGCGCGCGAGCGGGACGCGGTGATCGTCCTGACGCGCGACGTCGACGCCGGGTCCGGTCAGCGGCGGCTGGTCTCCGAGCTGTCCGCGACCGGGATGCCGGTGGTGCACCTGGCGGTCAAGGACCCTTACGACATCGCCCAGTTGGGCAATGACCCCGGCGCGTCGCTGGCCACCTACGGCTGGACGGACGTCGAGGTGCGCGCCGCCGCCCGGGTCATCGCAGGGAAGCGGGACCCGCGCGGCCGGCTGCCGGTGGCGGTGCGCCGCGCGGACGCCCCGCACCGGGTGCTGTACCCGATCGGGCACGGGCTCTCGTACTAGAAAAACCTCCCGCCCCGCCCCGGACGGAACCTGGGGCGGGAGGCCGGTCAGGAGCGTTACGGCCGCAGGGCCGGCTCGCGCTCCATCTCCCGCCGGTCCAGCTTCGCGTCGTGGCGGGCCAGCGGCTTGGACGAGGCCGGGACGCCCGCCCACCTCTGGACCGCGGCCGTGGCCTTCGCCTTCTCGTCCGCCGTCAGCTGGGCGATGTTGGAGCCGTGGTTGCCGCCGGGGGCGGTGTAGACGTACGAGTCGCGCGCGGCCTTGGCCAGTCGGAACGGTTCGGCGCCCCACGGGTCGTTCTCCCCGTAGACGAACAGCATCCGCCGCGCGTCATGGCGCACCCAGCGGTCCACGTCCCGCATCGCGCCCGGCTTGAAGCGCATCGGGATGTCGCGCGGGACGTAGTTGCGCGGGTTGTAGATGCCCGGGTAGCGCAGCAGGCCGTCCAGATGGGGGGTCTTGAAGGTGGGGGCGCCCAGTTCGGTGCCCGCCTGGTAGTAGTACGGCGTGTAGGTCTCCAGGCCCTGGTCGGTGTAGGCGGAGAAGCCGGAGATGTCGTCGATGAACGTGTACAGCTCATCGGTGGAGGCCGTGGTGGCGGGGACGTCCGCGCAGTCCTTGAGCAGGTGGTACTGCCAGAAGGCCCACACCAGGTCGAGGACGACGTTCTCGTACGCCTTGTCGGCGCTGCCGACGACCGTGAAGGTCTGCTTCTCCTCGTCGGCCCACTTCTGGTAGCGCGCCACGATCTCGTCGCGCCGCACGAGCGCCTCGCGCTGGACCGCGTTCAGCTTGGTGCGGCACTCGGCGGTGCCGACGCCCGCGAAGAAGCGGTCGTAGGCCGAATCCTCGTCGTTGACGACGTCGTTGGGGGCGACGTAGGCGATGGTGCCCGCCATGTCGTGCGGGTAGAAGCGGCGGTAGTAGGTGGCGGTCATGCCGCCCTTGCTGCCGCCGGTGGCGAGCCAGTTCTTGCCGTAGACGCGGTGCAGGGCCCGGTACAGCCGGTGCTGGTCGCTGGCGGCCTGCCAGATGTCCAGCTTCGACCAGTCGGCGGGCTGGGGCCGCGACGGCGTGAAGAACCGATACTCCATGGACACCTGGTTGCCGTCCACCAGCTGCGTGGGCTCGCTGCGGCGCGGCGCGGTGGTCACGTTGTAGCCGGAGGTGTAGAAGACCGTCGGCCGGTCGGTGGCCTTGTGCAGCAGGGTGAACCGCTGCTCGAAGGTGCCCTTGGACGGATGCCGGTGGTCGACCGGCTGCCGGTAGGTGAAGACGAGGAAGCGGTAGCCGTCGTACGGCTGCTCCTCGACGAAGCTCATCCCGGGTATCGCCAGGACGCGTTCCTTGATGTCCGGCCCGCTCGCGGGGGCGGCCGCTGCCGCCGGTGCGCTGCCCGCACCGGCGCCGACCGCCCCCACGATTATCACGAGCGACAACAGCCATCTGAGCGCCTTGCCCATTCGCCCTCCCCTTGGGTGCGCATCACCTGTGTGCACATCAATCGCACAGGTCGCCGAGAACCTATCGGGGCACGGACAACAGTGGCTAGAGCCGTCCGATCACGCCAACCGGCCACCGAATACGGAGAGTTGTTACCGTCACCCTCTTTCGTAGCGGGCTGTGATGGCGCATCCTGCTGACATGGACCGAGACGAACGGCACGACCGGAGCGAACGGGCCGAGCGGCTGACGCAGTATCTGACCGAATTGCAGGAACGAATCGATCCGCGCTCGCTGGAGCTGCTCATGCGGCTGCTGCGCGAGCTGAGCACCTCACCGGCCGTCCGCGGGGGGACGTACGAACTCGGCATGGGGCCCGAGGAGAAGGAGCTGTTCACCCCCGCCCTGCAGGCCGAGCTGCTGGTGCTCTTCGGCCTGCTCACCTCCCAGGACGAGCGGGTGGTCGTCGACCTCGGCGACAGCCCGCACGCCAAGGGCATGAAGGTGCTGGTGCCCCAGGACCGGGCCCAGGACCCCGACTTCCTGCACCGCCACAAGCAGCGCGTGGCGGCCGAGGCGGAGCAGCGGGAGGCGGACCGGCGGGAAGTGGAGGGCATCGCGAGGGCGAGCGGCATGGAACCGTGACGTCACGGTATGTGACGAGTGGTGAACGCCGAGAGTTACCGGCCGTATAGTTCACGGCCGGACGGCGCACTCCTGAGGCGGCCGGACCCGCCCCGACGGCGGGGGCGTCACGCCCCCACCGGGGCCGTCTCTCCCGTGAAGGTGCGCCACAGCTCGGCATACCGGCCGTCAGGCCGCGCCACCAGCTCCTCGTGCGTACCGTCCTCGACGACCCGTCCGTGGTCCAGGACCACCACCCGGTCCGCGCGGGCCGCGGTGGTCAGCCGGTGCGCGACGACCAGCGTGGTGCGACGGCCCGCCAGCCGGTCCGTGGCCTGGTTGACCAGGGCCTCGGTGGCCAGGTCGAGCGCGGCCGTGGCCTCGTCGAGCAGCAGGATGTCCGGGTCGACCAGCTCGGCGCGCGCGAGCGCGATCAGCTGGCGCTGCCCGGCCGACAGATTGCGCCCGCGCTCGGAGACCGCGTGCAGATAGCCGCCGTCGAGCGAGGCCACCATGGCGTGGGCGCCGACCGCCCGCGCGGCCGCCTCCACTTCGGCGTCGCTCGCGTCGGGGCGCCCGTAGGCGATGGCGTCGCGCACGGTCCCCGGGAAGAGATACGGCTCCTGCGGGACGACGCCCAGCCGGTTGCGGTAGGCGGTGAGGTCCAGCTCGCGCAGGTCCGTGCCGTCGACCCGTACGGCGCCGCCGGTGGGGTCGTAGAAGCGGGCGACCAGCTTGACCAGCGTGGACTTGCCCGCGCCCGTCTCCCCCACGAACGCCACCGTCTGCCCGGCCGGGATCGTGAGGTCGATGCCCGACAGGGCCTCCTCGGCGGTCCCCGCCTCGTCGCCGCCGTACCGGAAGCGCACGTCCTCGAAGGCGACCTCGCCGCGGACCGTCCGCACCGCGCGCGGGTTCTTCGGCGCCGGGGTGGTGGTCGGCTCGCGCAGCAGCTCCTGGATGCGGCCCAGCGACACCGTGGCCTGCTGATAGCCGTCGAACACCTGGGAGAGCTGCTGCACGGGCGCGAAGAACAGGTCGATGTAGAGCAGATAGGCGACCAGCGCGCCCGCCGTCAGCGTCCCGTCGCTCACCCGCCCGGAGCCGACGATCAGCACCAGCGCCGCGGCGGTGGACGACAGCAGCTGCACGAACGGGAAGTACACCGAGATCAGCCACTGGCCGCGCACCCGCGCCTGCCGGTACGCGTCGCTGCGCGCGGCCAACCGCTCCCGGCCGACGCGCTCGCGCCGGAACGCCTGCACGATCCGCAGCCCCGCCACGCTCTCCTGGAGGTCGGCGTTGACGGTGCCCACGCGCTCGCGGGCGAGTTCGTACGCCTTGACGCTCTTGCGGCGGAAGACGAACGTGCCGATGATCAGCGGCGGCAGGGTCGCGAACACCACCAGCGCCAGCTGGACGTCGATCACCAGGAGCGCGACCAGGATCCCGAAGAAGGTCAGCAGGCTGACGACGGCGGTGACCAGACCGGTCTGCAGGAACGACGACAAGGCGTCCACGTCGGTGGTCATCCGCGTCATGATCTTGCCGGTCAGCTCGCGCTCGTAGTAGTCGAGCCCGAGCCGCTGCAACTGCGCGAAGATCTTGACCCGCAGGGCGTACAGCATGCGCTCGCCCGTGCGCCCGGTCAGCCGCGTCTCGCCGAACTGCGCGGCCCACTGGGCGAGGACGACGACCAGCGCCAGCCCGGACGCCGCCCACACCGCGCCGAGCGCGAGGCGCTGGACGCCCTGGTCGATGCCGTGCCGGATGAGCACGGGCAGCAGCAACCCGGACACCGCGTCGACCGCCACCAGCAGCAGGCAGAGCAGCAGCGGCGCCCTGAACCCGCGCAGCAACTGCCGCAGGCCGTAACTCCCTTCGGGCCGCGCGGCCCGCTCCTCGTCCACCTCGGGCGTGTCGGTGGCGGGCGGCAGGGCCTCCACCTTGGCCAGCAGGTCCGGGGTGGCGGGCATCCCGGCCAGCGCCCCGGCCATCCCGGGGGCGGGCGTGGCGGTGGAGCGCGCCTCGGGGGCGGTCCGGTCGTCCCCGTCGCGCCGCACCCACAGCTCGGGGGTCACGCTGTCCGTGCGCGGTGCGGCGTGCTCGGGGTCGTCGCCGCCGCGCGCCACCGGCCGGTCGGCGTTGACGGTGCCGTCGCCGTTCCCGTGCGCCGCGCCGTCGCGGCACGGCTCGACCAGCCCGGTGGCGGCGGCCTCGCCGCCGAACGACCCGGCGAGCCCCGCCACCGCCGGACCCGCGTGCTCCGGGTCGTCCCCGCCGCGCGGCCGCACGGCCAGGCGCCCGGCCGGGTCGCGGGCGATGCCGCTCAGCTCGTCCGGGTCCGTCAGCAGACGGCGGTACAGCGCGCAGCGCTCGCGCAGTTCCTCGTCCGTGCCGAGGTCCACCAGGCGGCCGCCGTCCAGGACGGCGATGCGGTCGGCGAGGGCGAGGGTGGACAGGCGGTGGGCGATGAGGAGGGTCGTACGGCCCGCCATGACGCCGCGCAGCGCCTCGTGGATCTCGTGCTCCACGCGCGCGTCGACCGCCGAGGTGGCGTCGTCGAGGACGAGCAGCCGGGGGTCGGTGAGGATCGCGCGGGCCAGGGCCATGCGCTGGCGCTGGCCACCGGAGAGGGTGAGGCCCTGCTCGCCGACCTGGGTGTCGTAGCCGTCGGGGAGGGCGGAGATGAAGCCGTCGGCCTGGGCGGCCCGGGCGGCGGCCCTGATCTGCTCGTCGTCGGCGTCGGGCAGCCCGTAGGCGAGGTTGGCGCGCACGGTGTCGGAGAAGAGGAAGCTGTCCTCGGGGACGAGCCCGATGGCGGCGCGCAGCGAGGCGTACGTCAGCTCGCGGACGTCGTGGCCGCCGATCCGCACCGCGCCGTCCGTCACGTCGTAGAAGCGGGGCAGCAGCATGGACAGGGTGGATTTGCCGCTGCCCGAGGCGCCGACCACGGCGACCGTCTCGCCCGGTTCGATGCGCAGCGACACCTCGGAGAGCACGGGCCGGTCGGCGTCGTAGCCGAAGCTGACGTGATCGAATTCGACCGTCGCGGGTGCGTCGGCGGGCAGTTCGCGCGCGTCCGGGCGCTCCTGGATGACCGGTTCGGTGTCGATGAGTTCGTAGACCCGCTCGACTCCGGCCCGGGCCTGCTGGCCGACGGTCAGCATCATGGTGAGCATCCGCACCGGGCCGACGAGCTGCGCGAGGTAGGTCGAGAAGGCGACGAAGGTGCCGAGGGTGATCTGCCCGCGGGTGGCCATCCAACCGCCGAGCGCCAGCATCGCGACCTGGCCGAGGGCGGGGACGGCCTGGAGGGCGGGGGTGTAGCGGGCGTTGAGGCGGACCGTGCGCAGCCGGGCGGCGAAGAGCTTGCGGCCTGTCTCGCGGAGCTTGCCCGCCTCCTGGGCCTCCTGGCCGAAGCCCTTGACGACGCGCACGCCGGTGACGGCCCCGTCCACGACCCCGGCGACGGCGGCGGCCTGCCCCTGGGCGTACCAGGTGGCGGGGAAGAGCCGGACGCGGCTGCGCGAGGCGATGACCCACAGGGCGGGGGCGACGGCGAGGGCGACGACGGTGAGCAGCGGGGAGAGCACGGCCATCACGACGAGGGAGACCAGGAAGAGCAGCACGTTGCCGATCATCATCGGCACCATGAAGAGCAGGCCCTGGACCAGCTGGAGGTCGCTGGTGGCGCGGCCGACGATCTGGCCGGTGGACAGCTCGTCCTGGCGCCTGCCGTCGAGGCGGGCGAGCGAGTCGTACATCTCGGTCCGCAGATCGTGCTGCACGTCGAGCGCGAGCCGTCCGCCGTAGAAGCGGCGGACATAGGTGAGGACGTAGACGACGAGTGCCGCGACGATCAGCAGGGCGGCCCAGGGCGCGAGGGCCCGGTCGTGCCGGACGATCACCTCGTCGATGATCAGCTTGGTGACGAGCGGGACCAGCGCCATGACGCCCATCCCGGCGAGCGAGGCCCCGAGCGCGAGCAGCACATTGCGGCGGTACCGCATGCTGTGGCGGATCAGCCGCCGCGCCCAGCCGGACCCCGCGCCGGCATCCGTTGCGCCACTTTTGCCGCCTGTGTCGCTCTTACCGCCCTTGTCGCCCTTGCCGTCCGCCACGCGTGACCTCCCGGTTCTCCACTGCTACCGGAAGGCCCAACACACAGGTGTGCGGATTTCATCCTTCCGCAACAACCGGACCCGGGGCCGGGGCCCTCACGCCGCCTCGTCGCGCGGCACCTCCTGCGGGATGGTGACCGCGGCGCAGCGGGCCGCGATGTCGTCCAGCCGCAGGCCGAGGGCGGTGGCCAGGGCGGCGATGGTGAAGAAGGCGGGGGTGGGGGCTCGTCCGGTCTCGATCTTGCGGAGGGTCTCGGCCGAGATCCCGGCCCCGGCGGCGACGTCCGCCATGCTGCGTTCACCGCGGGCCTGTCGCAGCAGGGCGCCGAGGAAGCGGCCGCGTTCGCGTTCCAGCGGAGTGAGAGGAGTGCGCACCATGACCGTGATACTAATGCCGGTATAAGAATTGGTCCACGTTCCGTGGGTCCACGCTCAGGAGGACCGCACCGTGACGCCACGCGGCGCCGGCGTACCGCGGTACGCCGGCGCCGCGCTGCCCGGTCCGCCGGGTCACCGGTCCCGCGTCACCTTCAGTTCCTCGATGCCCGCGCGCTTCTTGTCGTCCGCCGAGCGCAGCGTGACACGGACGTAGCGGGCCGGGCCCGTCGTCCCGTCGCGCCAGTGCCTGCCGTCGCGCGAGGTCTCGACGCGGTGCGCGGCGGGCCGGGTGGTGGTCCACCGCGGGGTGACCTCGCCGATCCGTACGGTCCGGCCGAGGTCGGCGGTGAGCGTGCCCCGGGCCGCGTCGGGCACCCAGGCGGTGGCCGCGTTGCCGTCGAGGGCGGCGCCCGGCTCCATGCCCGGCTCCCGCGAACTCGCCGTCGCCTCCTGGCAGCGGGCGAGGTTGGTGGTCGGGGTGAGGTCCGGGCGGCGGGTCTTGAGGACGGCGGGGGCGCCCTCGCTCACGACCTGCTTCCCGCCCTGCGGCGTCTCGATGCCGAACGGCGCGCCGGCGGTCAGCCGCACCCTCGTCTCGTGCGGGCCGATCGCCACGTCGTACGTACGGCCCTGCCAGCGCAGGCCGCGCAGCGTGACGCCGTCGCGCAGCTGCGGCGGCAGCGTGGGGTCGAGCCGTACGGCGTCCTCGCGCATCCGCATCCCGGTCAGACCGTGGGTGAAGACCTGGAGGAAGCCGCCCTTGCCGGTGAGGAAGTCCTGCGCGGGCGACCCGGCCAGCGGGTCCTCGGCGCCCGCCTTCTCGCCGCGCGCCTCCGAGAACTGGTCGAACGGGCCGCGCACGAACGGCTTGATGGAGCGCATCAGGTACGTGTACGAGGAGCAGCCGGGCTCCCCGATGGACGCGGCGTCGATCGCGTGGACCGAGTCGGTCATGGCCGGGCCGTCCGGGTCGGTGCGCGCCGCGTAGTAGTCGAGCGTCTTGGCGGCGGCCTCCCGGGACATCGGCCACTCCAGCGGGTGCATGAGCAGCACGGTGTCCGCCTGCTTGATCAGCGAGCCCTTGTAGCCGTCGTACTGCTGGAAGACCTGCTTCTTCTTGTCGTACGGGATGCGCAGCTTGTCCGCGATCCGGGTCCAGGCGGCGGGGGGCTTCTCGCCGAGGACGCGGGCGGCGCGGGCGGCGTCGCGCAGGGCGGTGGCGGCTCCGGCGTTGGTGAACACCGCGTCGTCCACACCGTTGCTGTACTCGTCGGGGCCCGCGACGTTTTTGATGGAGTAGCTGCCGTCGGCGTTGTGGGTGACCCGCCCGGCCCAGAACTCGGCGATGCCCTTGAGCACCGGCCAGCCGCGCTCGCGCAGCCAGGTGGCGTCGCCGGTGGCCTGGAAGTACTGCCAGGCCGCGAGGGCGATATCGCTCTGCAGGTGGTTCTGGGTGCGGCAGTGCGGCGGGTCCCAGCTGTGGCACTCGGTCCATAGCCCGCCCTTGCTCGCGCTGGTCCAGGGGTAGAAGAGGCCGGGGTAGCCGAGCTTGCGCGCGTTGCCGCGGGCGCCCGCGCGGGTCTTGTAGCGGTACTCCACCACGGACTTGGCCAGTTCGGGGTGGCTCGCCAGCAGCCCCGGGTACATCCAGGTCTCGGCGTCCCAGAAGATCAGGCCGCCGTAGTTGTCGCTGGTCAGCCCGGTCGGGGAGATGCTGTTGCGGGAGCCCGCGCGGGTGGCGGACAGCAGCCCGTACTGCGCGGAGCGCACCCAGCCCTGGAGGTCGCGCTGCCTGCGGCCGCCGATCTCGATGTCGGAGCGCCAGAGCTTCCGCCAGGCGGCGGTGTGCTCGGCGAACAGCGCGGGCCAGCCGCGGTCGGCGGCCCGCCGGGAGGCGGCGACGGCGTCGGCGCGCGGGGCGTGGGAGGTCAGCGCGGTGTCGACGCCGACGTACTTGGTGAACTCGTACGCGCGGCCCTGCCGCACCGGGAAGCGCACCCCCTGCCGGGCGCTCAACTTCGCGTCCTCGTCGGCCCGTTCCGCGTTCGCGTCTTGTACGTTGCGGCCGGGCCGCAGGGTGGACGCGACGGCGCCGTCGGTCTTGGTGCCGTCCGTACGGAAGGCCACATCGACCGTACGGCCGCCGTGCGTTCCGCCGCCGGTCTGCGTCATGCGGCGCGCGCCGCGCCCGTCGATGCGGTCGGTGACGGTGGCGTCGCCGCTCCAGTGCGGGGTCATGCGCAGCCGTACGGCGCCCACGTGCGCGTCGTTCCGGTCGGCGAGCACGTCGTAGGTGAGGTCGGTGGCGCGGCCGTCGGACGCCGTCCAGGTGAGGGACGTACGGACGAAGCCGCAGCGCATGAAGACGGTCTGCCGGTAGTCCGAGACGCGCCCCGCGGACGTCCCCGGGCCGAAGGTCTCCGAACCCTTGCCCCCGGTGGCCACGTTCAGCGTGGACCAGTTGGGGATGGCGGCCGCGACCTGCCGGTTCTCGGTGGTCTTCTTGTTGTGCGCGTACAGACCGGAGACGAACGCCCCGTCATAGCGGGGCGTGAACAGCGGCCATCCGGTCTTGTCGCCGCCGCCCGTATAACCGGTGCCGTTCGGCGGCACACGCTGCCCGAGATAGCCGTTCCCCACGTACGCGTGGTAGCTGTCCTTGGGATCGATACGGTCCGAGGTCAGCGCCCAGCCGCCGGACGGCCCACGCGCACAGCCCCCGGCGCCGGCCCGGGCCGCCGCTGAGGAGTCGGATTCGGGAGCGGCGGACGCCGGAGGCACGGCGGCGATCAGCCCGCAGACGAGCAGCGGTGCGACCAGCCGGGCGGTGCGCGGCAGCCGGGGGGTGGAGTACGTCATTGTTCTCCGTCGGTGGTTCGCCGGTGACGGTCGCAGTGACGATAAAGAGGTGAACACAACAGGTCAATGGATCGCGCAACGCCTTCACTGCCTGAACACACGTTCACGAGTTGGAACGGCCGGGAGGCGACATCAGAACGCGCTCGGGCGCACCAGGCCCGTCTCGTACGCGAAGACCGCCGCCTGGGTGCGGTCGCGCAGGTTCAGCTTGAGCAGGATCCGGCCGACATGGGTCTTCACGGTCTGCTCCGCCACCACCAGCCGGGCGGCGATCTCCGCGTTCGACAGCCCCTGGGCGATCAGGGTCAGCACTTCGGTCTCGCGCTCCGTCAGATCGCCGATGCGGTCCTTGAGGGGAGCGCGCGGGGCGGCGGCGGTCACCCGGGAGAACTCGGTGATGAGGCGCTTGGTGATGTTCGGGGCGAGCAGCGCGTCCCCGGCAGCCACCACCCGTACCGCATGGGCCAGTTCCTCCGCCGACGCGTCCTTCAGGAGGAACCCGGACGCGCCCGCGCGCAGCGCCTCGTACACGTACTCGTCGAGGTCGAAGGTGGTGAGGACGAGGACCCTGACGGTGGCGCCGTCCGGTTCGGTGAGCCGACGGGTCGCCTCGATGCCGCCGAGACCGGGCATGCGGATGTCCATCAGGACGACATCGGGGGCGAGGCCTGCGACCTGGGCGATGGCGTCCTCCCCGTCCACGGCCTGGCCGACGACCTCGATGCCGGGTTCGGCGTTCAGCAGCACCGTGAAGCCCTGACGGACCATGACCTGGTCATCGGCGATCAGGACGCGGATGCTCGTTGTCATGCGATGTCCTCGGCGGTCTCGGTGGCCGTGGCGGCCTCGGCTCTGGCGGCTTCGGGCACGAGGTACGCGGGCAGTACGGCGGCCACCTCGTAACCCCCGTCCGGAGTGGGGCCGGTGGCCAGCTCGCCCCGCAGCATCGCGGTGCGCTCCCGCATCCCGAGCAGCCCGTGCCCGGTGCCCGGCGTCGGCAGGGCCGACCGGTCGGGGGCGGTGTTGAAGACCCGGACGGTGAGCCCGTCCGGGTGATACCCGATCTCCACCTTCACCTCCGCCCCCGGCGCGTGCCGCATCACATTGCTCAGCGCCTCCTGCACGATGCGGAACGCCGACAGTTCGAGGCCCGGTGGCAGCGGCCGCCGCTCGCCGCAGATCTCGACGTCCACAGGGATCCCGGTGCCGCGCACCGTGTCCACCAGCTCGTCCAGCCGATCGAGGGTGGGCTGCGGGGCGTGCCGTACTCCCTCGGCGAGGGTGTCCTCGGAGCGCAGCACCCCCAGCACCCGGCGCAGTTCGGTCAGCGCCTCGACCGCGCTGCGGCGGATGCCCGCCAGGTTCTCCTTGAGCTCGTCGGAGGGGTTCTCGGCCAGATGCGGGGCGACCTGTGCCTGGATGGAGATGACCGACATGTGGTGCGCGACCACGTCGTGCAGCTCCCGGGCGATCCGGTTGCGCTCCTCCAGCAGGGTGCGCCGGGCCCGCTCCTCGGCGGTGATCTCCTCCTGCTCGACCAGCCGCGCCCGGGCCACCCGGCGGCCGCGCAGCGCGGTGCCGACCACCACGGCGGTCGCGTAGGACACGGCGACCACGTTGGGGTCCCCTCCACGGTCCACGGGCATGAGGGCCAGATTGACCACCGCCGCCAGTAGGGTCAGCGCCAGCGCCTCGGCCGCGATCCGAGGGCGCACCCGCAGGGCCAGCAGGAACAGCACGAGGGTGTGCAGCACGATCTGCGCGATGCTCCAGGGCCCCACTCCGCCGAGGCTGAACCCGTTTCCAGGGAGCGCCGCCGACACGAAGAGCACGGCTGTCGAGAGCCACCAGCCGGGTATCGGGCGGGACAGCACGAGGAGGACGGCGGCCGACTGGAGCACGACGAGCAGGGACACGAGGGTGACGTTCGGGCTGTAATGCCCTTGGCGCTCCGCCGCGTTGAGCCAACCCATGATCACCGCGAAGGCCACCACGTGGCCATGGGGCAGCCGCCCCAGCCAGGGCATCCGCGGCAGCGGATCGCGGGCCACCGTCCACAGGTCATCGCGCAGGGTGCGTGGTACCACGAGCAGGCCGTCCGCCAGCCGACGCAACAGCCCGGACGCCGCCTCCCGTTCCGTCACGGCACTCGCCCTAGCCACGCCGCGCCACCGCCCCCTTCGCCATGTTTCCGGCCGGACGCCCCTCGCGGACCACTCGGCCGCCACCCTTGCGCGGTTCGTCCCGTTCGTACGTACCGAACGCCGCCCGGCACACCAGGAGCGCCGCCGCGAACGCCGGCAGCCACAGCAGCCGGGCCGCCATCCAGCCCGGGTGGTCGGGCAGGGTGTGCAAGCCGGGCAGCGGGCCGGTCAGTCGCAGGACCGTCGAGGTGACCGCCATCATCGCAGTCTGGTGCCAGAGAAATATCGTCATCGCGGAGAGGTTCAGCAGCGCCACCCCCGCCCAGACCGCGGGCCGCGCCAGCGCCCGCCGCAGTGGTCCGAGCAGCAGCAGGGCCGCCCCGCACTGGGCCAGGCCGAAGGTGACGGCGGCCAGGGTCGGCGGGTTGAGGTTGGATATCGCGGCGCCCGGGACCCCGACCATGGCCGCCGGATAGCCGCCGAACCGGACGAGCCCGGCCGTGACCGCACCGCCACCGAGCAGCAGCACCCAGCCGGTCGTGCGCCCCCGCAGTCCGCCACGCGCCCACGCCGCGCCCAGGCAGTACGGGACCAGCCAGCCCGCCGCCAGGTTGATCCAGCCGAGCCGGGCGGGCCCGCCGAGGCCGAACCGGACCAGGTCGACGTGGAGGACGACGGCGAGCGGCCACAGCGGATGCAGCCGCGCCACCAGCGGGGTCGCCGCCGTGAGCGCCGCGAAGACCAGCAGGAACCACAGCGGTGACAGCACCAGCTTGAGCAGGGTGTGCAGGGTCGTCAGGCCGACCCCGGAGGCCAGCATCGCCCCCGCCGCCAGGGTCCACACCACCAGCAGCGCGGCGACCGGCCGGAACAGCCGGGCCATGCGGGCGCCCAGCCACTGGCGGTACGTCACGCCCCGGGCGCGGGCGGACTCGTGGCTCTTCACGCTCATCTGCCCGCCCACCAGGAAGAAGACCGCGAGGGTCTGCAACGCCCAGGAGAGCGGAACGAGATGGGGCTGATAGAGCAGCAGGCTCGCCGTCCGCACGGTGCCGCTGTCGGCGACGAGGGCGGTCACCAGCCAGTGGCCGAGCACCACGCCGAGGATGGCGAAGGCGCGCAGCGCGTCCACGGCGCGGTCGCGGCCGGGCGGGGTGGCGGCGTCGATGCGCCGGATCAGCTCACGCACGGCCGTCCCCCACGATCCGGGCCAGGCTCCGCAGGCTGACGGAGCCGGGCTTGAGGTAGTCGCTGTGGCCGCCGCCGCCCGCGTCGAAGATCCGGGCGCCGAAGCCCTTCGAGACGGGGTCGGTGCCCAGCCCGACGGTGGTGAACAGCAGCGGGATCCGCACATGCGGGACGTGACCGATCCAGTCGTGCGCGCCCCGGCCCGCCCAGACGGCGGCCCGGGTGCGCAACTGACCGACGCCGGAGGCGCCGACGCCGGGACTGCCGTACAGGACGATGTCCGCGACCGCCAGCCCGTGCGCGGCCCTGGCGCACACCAGCGAGCCGTAGGAGTGGCAGAGCAGCGAGATCCGGGCCCGGGGCGCGGCGGTGGCCAACTCCCCGACAAAGGAGGCGAGTCCGGGCGCCGCGCGGTCGGCCAGGCCCGCCGTCAGCACCTCGGGGCTCACCGTGCCCGGCGTCTCGTAGCCGAGCCAGGCGACGACGGCGCCCCGCCGCCCCAGCTGGTGCTCCAGCGCGACGGCCCCGGCGCGCAGGCGCCCGTACCGGTCGAGGCTGGTGTCCGAACCCGGCACCAGGACGGCGACCCGCGCGGCGCGCGACAGATCCCCGAAGACCTCGGCGGAACGGCCCCCGTCCCGCCCGTCGAAGGAGAGGAACCGCCGGGACGGTGCCGCCATCTCCCGCAGCGCGGCCGCCCGCCGCCGGTCCCCGTGGCCGGCGGCCATCCGCTCGGCGGCCCGAATGTCCGCGCGGTGGGCGGCGTACCGCGCGCCGAGGACGGCGGGCGTCGCGGCGGTCAGCGGGGGCAGCGCCGACGGCGCGGGCGCCGGGACCGCCGCGGGCCGCGCGGCGCCCGCCACCGGCACGGCCACCGAGGCGGCGACGAGCATGCCGAGCAGAGTGCGGCGGAGGCGGCCGCGCACACGGGATGCCATCGATGTCCCCTTCCGTACCGGATGTCGTATGTACGGAAGGTAGGGAGCGGGGCGGGTAGTTGGCGTCACTCCAGGGGGTGCACTCGCCGCGTAGCTCTCAGGTATGACGGGTACGAGGCGGGCGCGCCCCTCAGGGCGTGGCGGGGGCGGCGGTCGGCGACCAGGCGGTCGTGCGCCCCGCCGGGCAGGAGCAGCTGCGACGATCAGCCCATGCCTGAAATCACCTTGATGTCCGACCCGAGGGTCGCGGCCGTGCCGGTCAGGGAGTGCGGGGAGCCGCTGACGGACGTACGCCGCGCACCGCGGCTGCTGGTCGACGGCCGGGCGGCGGACCCCGCCGGGGCGTACGCCTTCCTGCGGCAGGGTCTGCTGGAGCGGCTGCTGACGGCGCAGTCGGCGCTGCCGCCGGGGCTGCGGCTGCTGTTCATCGAGGGATACCGGCCGCTCGAGCTGCAGCGGCACTACTTCACGCGCTACGCCGCCCGGCTCCGCGCCGCGCACCCCGGCTGGTCCGACGGGGAGATCCGGGCGGCGGCGAGCCGCTACGTATCGCCGCCCGAGCTCGCCCCGCACAGCGCCGGCGCCGCCGTCGACCTCACCCTCGCCGACGCGGACGGGCACGAGCTGGATATGGGCACCCCCTGGGACGCGACCCCGGAGGAGAGCGCCCGAGCCTGCTACACGGGGGCGGCGAACATCCCCGCCGGGGCCCGCGCCCACCGGGACGCCCTGGGCGCGGCGCTGACCTCCGCCGGGCTCGTCAACTACCCGACCGAGTGGTGGCACTGGTCCTACGGCGACCGCTACTGGGCCCTCCACACCGGCGCCCCGGCGGCGTTGTACGGCCCTCGGGAGCTAGCGGAAGGGCCCTGATGGGCGCGCTCAGGCGGTGCGGGAGGCGGCGATCTGGCGGGCCATGATCGTCGTCAGTTCGTACGCGGTGTGGGAGGCCGCCACGGCTGTGATCTCCGCGTGGTCGTACGCCGGGGCGACCTCGACCAGATCGGCGGAGACCAGGTGGCAGCCGGCCAGGCCGCGCAGGATCTCCAGCAGCTCGCGGGAGGTGAGACCGCCCGCCTCGGGGGTGCCGGTGCCGGGGGCGTGGGCCGGGTCCAGGACGTCGATGTCGATGGAGATGTAGAGCGGACGGTCGCCGATGCGCTGCCGCAGCTGGTCGGTGACCTCGTCCACGCCGCGCCGCATGACATCGGCGGAGGTGACGATGCCGAAGCCCATCTTCGCGTCGTCGTCCAGGTCCTGCTTCCCGTACAGCGGGCCCCGGGTGCCGACGTGCGAGAGGGCGGCGGTGTCGAGGATGCCCTCCTCTACGGCGCGCCGGAAGGGCGTGCCGTGGGTGTACTCGGCGCCGAAGTAGGTGTCCCAGGTGTCCAGGTGGGCGTCGAAGTGCAGCAGGGCGACCGGGCCGTGCTTGCGGGCGACGGACCGCAGCAGCGGGAGGGCGATCGTGTGGTCGCCGCCGAGGGTCATGAGGCGGGCGCCGCTGTCGAGGAGGTCGTCGGCGGCGGCCTGGACGGTCTCCACCGCCTCGTTGATGTCGAACGGGTTCGCGGCGATGTCCCCGGCGTCGGCGACCTGGGCGAGGGCGAAGGGCGCCGCGTCCTGCGCCGGGTTGTACGGGCGCAGCAGCCGGGACGCCTCGCGGATGGCGTTGCCGCCGAAGCGGGCGCCGGGGCGGTAGGAGACGCCGGTGTCGAAGGGCACGCCGACCACGGCGACGTCCGCGGTGCCGCCGACCTCGTCGACGCGCGGCAGCCGGGCGAAGGTGGCGGGGCCCGCGTAGCGCGGGATGCGGGATGAGTCGACGGGGCCGACGGGGGTTCCGGTGGGCTCACGGTCTGCTGCGGTCATGAGTTCGAGCGTAGGCAGAGCGGCCGTTCCCCCACATGTACGATCCCCAGCACGCGGCCCGGGCGATTTGGACACCGCGTCCATTGGCCCGCCGGCCCCGCCGGTGTCGTGCCTGGTGGCGCCGGGCGGCGTCCCGTCCGTTGGCGCAGCCGGTGGCGCGACCCTGCCGCGTGATCGGCGTCTCCCCCCGCCCGGGCCCCTCGCGTGTTAAGCTCGTGACAGTTGCAGTTTTGGTACCCATGAACGTTATGTGCGCCTGACGGGATGTAGCGTCAGGCGCATTTTTGTTTTCACCGGTCATGTCCGGATGGGGTCAATGCGGCGACGCGGAATCCGTCGAACGCGGATTCCGGTTCGGCCCCCATTGAAGGAGAAATGACATGGCTACTGGCACCGTGAAGTGGTTCAACTCGGAAAAGGGCTTCGGTTTCATCGAGCAGGACGGCGGCGGCGCCGACGTCTTCGCCCACTACTCGAACATCGCGACCCAGGGCTTCCGTGAGCTGCAGGAAGGCCAGAAGGTGTCGTTCGACGTCACGCAGGGCCAGAAGGGCCCGCAGGCCGAGAACATCGTTCCCGCCTGACGCAGCGCATACCGCGAGCCGGGGCCCGCACCTGATGAGGTGCGGGCCCCGGCTCGTGCCCGCTTTCCGCGGGCCGATCCCCGCCCGTTACAGGAAGGCGCCGCATGAGCCGTTACGCCCGCTCGCCCCGCAAGCCCCGGTCATCACACTCCCGGCCACCCGTTCGTAGCAGCCGTCCCTCCGACGGCGGCAACGAGTTCGCCCTGCCGCGCGGCACCACCCCGGTACTGCCCGCCGTCGCCACGTTCGCCGAGCTGGACCTTCCGGACGGCCTCGCCGCGGAGCTGACGCACCAGGGCGTCACCGTGCCGTTCCCGATCCAGGCGGCCACCCTCCCCAGCGCCCTCACCGGCCGCGACGTCCTCGGGCGCGCGCAGACCGGCTCCGGCAAGACCCTGGCCTTCGGCCTCGCGCTGCTGGCCCGTACCGCAGGGCAGCGCGCCGAATCCCGCCGTCCGCTCGGCCTGGTCCTGGTGCCCACGCGGGAGCTGGCCCAGCAGGTCTCCGACGCGCTCACGCCCTACGCCCGCCGGCTGCGGCTGCGCCCGGCCACCGTGGTGGGCGGCATGTCGATCAACCGCCAGGCCGACGCCCTGCGCAACGGCGCCGAGGTGGTCATCGCGACCCCGGGCCGCCTCCACGACCTGATCGACCGCGGCGACTGCCGACTGGACCAGGTGCGCATCACGGTTCTCGACGAGGCCGACCAGATGGCCGACATGGGGTTCCTCCCCCAGGTGACCCGGCTGCTGCGCCAGGTGCCCGCCGACGGCCAGCGCATGCTGTTCTCCGCGACGCTGGACAACAACATCAGCAAGCTGGTGCGCGAGTTCCTCACCGACCCGGCGCTGCACTCGGTCGACCCCTCGGCCGGCGCGGTCACCACGATGGAGCACCATGTGCTGCACATCGCGGACACCGACAAGCGCTCCGTCGCCACCCGGGTCGCCGCCCGGGACGGCCGCGTCATCATGTTCCTGGACACCAAGCACGCCGTCGACCGGCTGACCCGCCATCTGCTAGCCAACGGCGTACGGGCGGCGGCGCTGCACGGCGGCAAGTCCCAGCCGCAGCGCACCAAGACCCTGGAGCGCTTCAAGACCGGCGACGTCACCGCGCTCGTGGCCACGAACGTCGCGGCCCGCGGCATCCACGTCGACGACCTGGACCTGGTCCTCAACGTGGATCCGCCCGCGGACCACAAGGACTATCTGCACCGTGGCGGGCGCACCGCCCGCGCGGGCGGCTCCGGCAGCGTCGTCACCCTCGTCCTGCCCGACCAGCGCCGTGCGATGACCCGGCTGATGGCCGACGCGGGCATCACCCCGAACACGGCCCGGGTGCACTCGACCGACGACGAGCTGACCCGTATCACCGGCGCGCAGGAGCCCTCGGGCGTCCCGGTGACGATCAGCGCCCCCGCACCCCGGCAGGCCCCCGGGCCCCGGCAGGCGCGCCGCGGTGGCGGCGGCGGTGGCTCGGGCCGCGGCTCCCGGGGCGGCTCGGGGCGCGGCGCCGGGGCGCAGCGCGCCACCGGCAACGGGTCGGGCGGCGGGACGCAGCGCGGAGCGGGCAGCGGGTCGCAGCGCGGGGCCGGCGGGACCGGGCGCGGGACCGGTGGTGGAGCAGGGCGGGGCTCCGGCGGCGGGATGGCCCGTAGCCGCCGTTCCGGACGCTAGGGGCGGTCCGGGACCGTTGTGGCCGGGGCGCGTCCGGGTCTCCCCGGGGCGCCCCGTACTCGCCATGACCGCGTCACGCCTTCCCTCCCGCCCCGCCGCGTCCGCGGCACGTCCGCACAGCGGGCAATGCCCCCCATTCCCCGGGCACAGGGGCGACAATGGGCCACATGCCGATACCCAGTACCGTGCCCAGCCGTACCGAGCTGATCGACCATCTCGTCCGTACGCGCATCGCGGGTGACGTCGCCACTCCCCGCGAGAACAACCTCTCCCACTACCGCAAGCTCGCGAACGGCGACCGCCACTACTGGCTGGGGCTGGAGCTGGAAGACCGCTGGGTGGACGAGCAGGACGTGCTGGCCGTCATGGCGGAGCGGTGCGGGGTGATCGACGACCCGGAGCACCGCACCGGGCAGGACACCATCGACCCGGAGCTGACGGTCGGCGCGCTGGACCGGATGGCGTCGGTGCTGCGGAAGGCGGCCGAGGCGCGGCAGCGGGTGCTGTTCGCCACGGGGCACCCGGGCGGGCTGCTGGAGGTGCACAGCGCGACGGCGTCGGCGCTGTACGCGGCGGGGTGCGAGATCGTCGAGATCCCGGGCGGGCTGCACGCGGACGAGGGGTACGTCTTCCAGTTCTGCGACGTGGCCATGCTGGAGCGCGGCGCCACCCTGTGGCACACCCACTCCCCCGCCCCCATGGCGGCGATCCTGGACGGGCTGGCCCGGGAGGGGCGGCCGCTGCCGGACCTGGTGGTCGCCGACCACGGCTGGGCCGGGTGCGCGGGGCAGCGCGGCATCGACGCGGTGGGGTACGCGGACTGCAACGACCCGGCGCTGTTCCTCGGCGAGGCGGAGGGGACGCTGCAGGCGGTGGTCCCGCTGGACGACCACGTGACCAATCCGAGGTTCTACGCGCCGATGACGGCCTATCTGCTGGACGCGGCGGGGCTGACGGCCCAGTTCTGACGCGCGTCGCCCGGGACGCGCGTCAGACCGGCCGTACGCCACGGTGGACGCGCGTCGCCTCGTCCCTCCCGGGGGTTACTTCTTCGGGCGCGGGACCCGCATGACCCCTTCCTGGATCACCGAGACGGCCAGCCGCCCGTCGGCGGTGAAGATGCGGCCCTTGGCCAGGCCCCGGCCGCCGGACGCGGACGGGCTCTCCTGGTCGTACAGCAGCCAGTCGTCCACCCGGAACGGCCGGTGGAACCACATGGCGTGGTCGAGGCTGGCGCCGACGATGTCCCCGACCGCCCAGCCGCCCCGGCCGTGGGCGAGGAGCACCGAGTCCAGCAGCGTCATGTCGGACACATAGGTGGCCAGGCAGACGTGCAGCAGCGGATCGTCGGCGGCGCCGTCCAGTTTGCCGTCGGTCCGGAACCACACCTGCGACTTCGGCTCGCGGGGCTTTCCGACGCTTCCGTACGGCGGGGCGTCCACGTACCGCAGGTCGACGGCGGCCCGTGCCTGCAGCATCCGGTCGACCACCCCCGGACCGGCGAACAGGTGCTCGTACCGGGGCAGCAGCTCCTCGGCGGTGGGCAGCGAGAGCGGATCCGGCACCTCCGGCATCGGCTCCTGGTGCTCCAGCCCCTCCTCGTGCAGCTGGAAGGAGGCGGACAGGTGGAAGATCGGCTGCCCGTGCTGGACGGCGACCACGCGGCGCGTGGTGAAGGAGAAGCCGTCGCGGATCCGGTCGACCGTGTAGACGATCGGCGCCCCGGGGTCGCCGGGCCGCAGGAAGTAGGCGTGCAGCGAGTGCGGCGGACGGTCCTCCGGGACCGTGCGGCCCGCGGCGACCAGGGCCTGGGCGGCCACCTGGCCGCCGAAGACCCGCGGCACGAGGGGTGCGGCATCACTGGTGCCGCGGAACATGTCCTCTTCGATCCGCTCCAGGTCGAGCAGATCGAGGAGGCTCTGTAGTGCGTCATTCATGGTTCAAGCAGTCTTGCAGACCCGTGTTGCGGCGCCGTTGCCGATACGCGTGCGCATGGCGACCGTCACAGCCCCATCGACTTGGCGACGATGGACCGCATGACCTCGCTGGTCCCGCCGTAGATGCGGGTGACGCGGGTGTCCGCGTACAGCCGGGCGATGGGGTACTCCATCATGTAGCCGTAGCCGCCGTGCAGCTGCAGGCACTTGTCGATGACGACGGCCGCGCGCTCGGTGGTGAACAGCTTCGCCGAGGCGGCGTCGGCGGCGGTCAGCTCACCGGCGTCGTGCGCGTCCAGGGCCCGGTCGACGACCGCCTGCATCGCGTCCACCTCGGCCTTGCAGTCGGCCAGCGTGAACTTGGTGTTCTGGAAGGACGCCACGCTCTTGCCGAAGACCTCGCGGTCCCGGACGTAGGCCTTGGCGAACTCGACCGCCGCGGCGGACTGCGCGTACGCGCTGACGGCGATGCCCAGGCGCTCCTGCGGCAGGTTGTGCGCGAGGTAGCCGAACGCCTTGCCCTCCTCGCCCAGCAGGTCCTCCACCGGCACCTTGACGTCGGTGAACGACAGCTCGGCGGTGTCGGAGGTCTTCAGCCCCAGCTTCTCCAGCTTGCGGCCGACCGCGTACCCCTCGCTCTTGGTGTCCACCACCAGGATCGATATGCCCGCGCGGCGGTCCTCGGGGGTGGCGGGGGCGGTGCGGGCGCAGACCAGCACGCGGTCGGCGAGCACGCCGCCGGTGATGAAGGTCTTGGCGCCGTTGAGCACGTAGTGCGTGCCGTCCTCGGACAGCTTGGCGGTCGTCTTCATGCCCGCCAGGTCCGAGCCGGTGCCCGGCTCCGTCATGGCGATGGCGGTCATCATGTCGCCCGAGACGAAGGAGGGCAGCCAGCGCCGCTTCTGCTCCTCGTTGGCGTACTTGAGGATGTACGGGAGGCACAGCGCGGTGTGGACGCTGCTGCCGCCGAAGCTCACCCCGGCGCGGGCGCACTCCTCGGTGATGACCGCGTTGAACTTGAAGCTGGTCTCGCCCGCGCCGCCGTACTCCTCGGGGACCTCGATGCCGAAGACGCCCAGCTCGCCGAGCTTCTTGTAGAAGTCACGCGGAGCCTGACCGGCCTCCCGCCACTCCTCGTAGTACGGCACGACCTCGGCGGCGATGAAGTCGCGGATGGTCTCCCGGAACGCCTCGTGATCCTCGTTGAACACCGTGCGACGCATCTCTGCGGCCTCCCTCTGGCTAAGCGCTTGCTCAGCCGAAGTTACCGCCCAGTCACTGAGCCTGTCCAGAGCCGTCCGCATCATGGGCCGCGCCGAACGCTCCGAGCGCCAGGCGGTGCAGCAGGGCGGCGGTCGCCGCGCGGCCGGGGAGGGCGCCGGGGCGGCCCAGGTGCGGGGTGGAGTTGAGCAGCCCGAACACGGCGTGGACACAGGCCCGGGCGTCCGCCTCGACGAGCCCGGGATAGACCTCCCGCACGACCTCGACCCACAGCTCCACGTACTGCCGCTGGAGCGAGCGCACCAGCTTGCGGTCGGTGTCCCGGAGCCGGTCCAGCTCACGGTCGTGGAGGATGATCAGCGGGCGGTCGTCCAGGGCGAAGTCGATGTGGCCCTCGATGAGCGAGTCCAGCACGGCCGCCGGGGTGTCCCCGGCCTCCGCCGCCTCCGCGGCGCGCCGCTTGCCGCCGGTCAGCAGCCGGCCGCTGATGCCGACCAGCAGCTCCGCCAGCATCGCCTCCTTTCCGGCGAAGTGACGGTAGAGACCGGGGCCGCTGATGCCGACCGCCGCGCCTATCTCGTCGACGCCGACGCCGTGGAAGCCACGCTCGGCGAAGAGCCGGGCGGCCTCCTTGAGGATCTGTTCGCGGCGGGTCGGTGCAGGGGCTTGCGTGCTCATGGAAGCAATTCTAGACAGCGGGGTTAGTGGTCGTTAACCTGGTGGGTATCAGGTTAACGACCACTAACCGCAGGACAAGAGGGGGCCCGTGGCGATGGAGCAGGCACCGGTGCTGCGAAGCGGCGCCGACCCGGGGTCGGACGCCTGGAAGGCCAATGAGGCCGCCCACCGCGAGCTGGCCGCGCGGCTGCGCGAGAAGCTCGCCGCGGCCCGGCTGGGCGGCGGCGAGAAGGCGCGGGCCCGGCACACCGCGCGCGGGAAGCTGCTGCCGCGCGACCGGGTGGACACCCTGCTGGACCCGGGCTCGCCGTTCCTGGAGCTGGCCCCGCTCGCCGCCGACGGGCTGTACGGGGGCCAGGCCCCCGCGGCGGGAGTGATCGCCGGGATCGGGCGGGTCGCGGGCCGCGAGGTGGTCGTCATCGCCAATGACGCCACCGTCAAGGGCGGCACGTATTACCCGATGACGGTGAAGAAGCATCTGCGCGCCCAGGAGGTCGCGCTGGAGAACCGGCTGCCGTGCGTCTATCTGGTCGACTCCGGCGGCGCCTTCCTCCCGATGCAGGACGAGGTCTTCCCGGACCGCGACCACTTCGGGCGGATCTTCTACAACCAGGCCCGGATGTCCGGCGCCGGAATCCCGCAGGTCGCGGCGGTGCTCGGATCCTGCACGGCGGGCGGGGCCTATGTCCCGGCGATGAGCGACGAAGCCGTCATCGTGCGGGGGCAGGGCACGATCTTCCTGGGCGGTCCGCCGCTGGTGAAGGCGGCCACCGGCGAGGTCGTCACCGCGGAGGAGCTGGGCGGCGGCGAGGTCCACTCCCGCGTCTCGGGCGTCACCGACCACCTCGCGGAGGACGACGCCCACGCCCTGCGCATCGTCCGTACGATCGTCTCCACCCTGCCGCCCTCCCCCGCCCAGCGGGGCGCCCCGCCCTGGCCGCTCACGCCCTCCGAGGAGCCCGCGGTCGACCCCGCGGGGATGTACGGGGCGGTCCCGGTCGACTCCCGCACGCCGTACGACGTGCGCGAGGTGATCGCGCGGGTGGTGGACGGCTCGCGGTTCGCCGAGTTCAAGGCCGAGTTCGGGACGACGCTGGTCACCGGCTTCGCCCGGATCATGGGCCATCCGGTGGGCATCGTCGCCAACAACGGCATCCTGTTCTCCGAATCGGCCCAGAAGGGCGCCCACTTCATCGAGCTGTGCGATCAGCGCGGCATCCCGCTGGTCTTTCTGCAGAACATCTCGGGCTTCATGGTCGGCCGCAGCTATGAGGCGGGCGGCATCGCCAAGCACGGCGCCAAGATGGTCACCGCCGTCGCCTGCACCCGCGTGCCCAAGCTGACGGTCGTCATCGGCGGCTCCTACGGCGCGGGCAACTACTCGATGTGCGGCCGCGCCTATTCGCCGCGCTTCCTGTGGATGTGGCCCAACGCCAAGATCTCGGTGATGGGCGGCGAGCAGGCCGCCTCCGTCCTCGCGACGGTCAAGCGCGACCAGTTGGAGGCGCGCGGCGAGGAGTGGAGCGCGGAGGACGAGGAGGCGTTCCGGGCGCCGGTCCGCGAGCAGTACGAGACCCAGGGCAGCGCGTACTACGCCACGGCCCGGCTGTGGGACGACGGGGTGATCGACCCGCTGGAGACCCGTACGGTGCTCGGCCTCGCCCTCACCGCGTGCGCGAGCGCACCGCTGCCCGACCGCACGGCCAAGGAACCCGCGGCGCCCGGCTACGGCGTCTTCCGGATGTGAGGGGATGCACCCGATGAGCGCGGCGCATGCGATGTTCGACACCGTCCTGGTGGCCAACCGCGGGGAGATCGCGGTGCGGGTCATCCGCACCCTGCGGCGGCTCGGCGTCCGCTCGGTCGCCGTGTTCAGCGATGCCGACGCCGACGCCCGGCACGTCCGGGAGGCGGACACGGCCGTGCGGATCGGCCCGGCGGCCGCGGCGGAGAGCTATCTGTCGATCGAGCGGCTGCTGGAGGCGGCGGACCGCACCGGCGCCCAGGCCGTCCACCCCGGCTATGGCTTCCTCGCGGAAAACGCGGCGTTCGCCCGCGCCTGCGCCGACGCCGGGCTCGTCTTCATCGGCCCGCCGGCCGGGGCCATCGAGCTGATGGGCGACAAGATCCGCGCCAAGGAGACCGTGCGGGCCGCCGGGGTGCCCGTGGTGCCGGGCTCGTCCGGCAGCGGGTTGACGGACGCCCAGCTCGTCGACGCCGCCCGGGAGATCGGCGCGCCCGTGCTGCTCAAGCCGTCCGCGGGCGGCGGCGGCAAGGGCATGCGGCTGGTGCGGGACGAGGCGCTGCTCGCCGACGAGATCGCGGCCGCCCGGCGCGAGGCGCGCGGCGCGTTCGGCGATGACACGCTGCTCGTCGAGCGCTGGATCGACCGGCCGCGCCACATCGAGATCCAGGTGCTGGCCGACGGCCACGGCCAGGTGATCCACCTCGGCGAGCGCGAATGCTCGCTCCAGCGCCGCCATCAGAAGATCATCGAGGAGGCGCCCAGCCCGCTGCTGGACGACACCACCCGGGCGCTGATGGGTGAGGCCGCGGTCCAGGCGGCCCGCTCGTGCGGCTATGTGGGCGCGGGCACGGTGGAGTTCATCGTGCCGGGCACCGACCCGTCCGCGCACTTCTTCATGGAGATGAACACCCGCCTCCAGGTCGAGCACCCCGTCACCGAGCTGATCACTGGGCTGGACCTGGTGGAGTGGCAGCTGCGGGTCGCCGCGGGCGAACCGCTGCCGTGCGGACAGGACGAGGTCTCCTTCCGCGGCCATGCGGTGGAGGCCCGGATCTGCGCCGAGACCGCCCGCGCGGCGGGCGACGGCCGGGTGGACTTCCTCCCGTCGGCCGGTCCGGTGCTCGCCCTGGACGAGCCCACGGGCGAAGGGGTGCGCGTCGACTCCGGGCTGAGCACCGGCACCGAGGTCGGCACGGTGTACGACCCGATGCTCGCCAAGGTCGTCGCCCACGGCCCGGACCGCCCCACGGCGCTGCGCCGGCTGCGCGCCGCCCTCGGTTCCCTGACCGTCCTCGGCGTCGACACCAACACGGGCTTCCTCCGCCGCCTGGCCGCCCACCCGGAGGTCGCCTCGGGCGAGCTGGACACCGGTCTGGTCGACCGCGCGGCGGCCTCGCTCCTCCCCGCCACCATCCCCGACGAGGTCCATGTGGCGGCGGCGCTGCTGCGCCAGGCGGCGCTGGAGCCGCCCGGCGCGCAAGGCGGCCAGGCCGGCGGGGGCGGCTGGGTCGATCCGTTCTCCGTGCCCACCGGGTGGCGGATCGGCGGTGAGCCCGCCTGGACGGTCCACCGGCTGCGGGTCCCCGGCCACGACCCGGTGACGGTCCGGGTGCGCGGCCGGGCCCACGAGGCGCGGGTGCGGATCGAGCGCGCGGACGGCACCGGCGGCCCCGCTCCCGAGGCGGCGGCGCGGCTCGTGGCGCTGGAGGACGGCTCGGTGCTGCTGGACCTCGACGGGGTCACCCACCGCTTCCGGTATGTCGCCCACGGCGCGAGCCATTGGCTGGGGCGGGGCGGGGATGCCTGGCGCGTAGTGGGGCATGACCCCATCGAGGAGGCGCTGCGCGGCGGCGCCGCGGCGGCGCACGCCGGGGAGCTGACGGCTCCCATGCCCGGCACCGTCACCGTCGTGAAGGCGGCCGTAGGGGACGAGGTCACCGCGGGCCAGGGCCTGCTGGTGGTCGAGGCGATGAAGATGGAGCACCTCATCTCCGCCCCGCACGACGGGACCGTCACCGAGCTGGAGGTGACCCCCGGCAGCACGGTCGCCATGGACCAGCTGCTGGCGGTCGTCACCCCGCGCGAGACCCGCGAGACCGAGGAGCGTGTGTGATGTCCCTCCCCATGACCGTTCCGGCCCCGGGGCTGCCCGCCCGGGTGCGCATCCATGAGGTGGGGCCGCGGGACGGGCTGCAGAACGAGAAGGCGCTCGTACCGGTCGCCGTGAAGGCCGAGTTCATCCGGCGGCTGGCCGGCGCGGGGCTGACCACCATCGAGGCCACCAGCTTCGTCCGCCCGGAGTGGGTGCCCCAGCTGGCCGACGCCGAGCAGCTGATGCCGCTGATCGACGACGTGCGCGCCCGGCTCCCGGTGCTGGTGCCCAATCAGCGCGGGCTCGACCGCGCGCTCGCCCTCGGCGCGCGCGAGATCGCCGTCTTCGCCAGCGCCACCGAGTCGTTCGCCAAGGCCAACCTCAACCGCACGGTGGACGACGCGCTCGCCATGTTCGAGCCGGTCGTCACCGCGGCGCGCGAGGCGGGCGTGTCCGTCCGCGGCTATCTGTCGATGTGCTTCGGCGACCCCTGGGAGGGCCCGGTCCCGATCTCGCAGACCGTCTCGGTCAGCCGCCGCCTGATCGACATGGGATGCGACGAGGTGAGCCTCGGCGACACCATCGGCGTGGCCACCCCCGGCCATGTGCTGGAGCTGCTGGCCACGCTGAACGAGGCGGGGATCGCCACCGACCGGCTCGCCGTCCACTTCCACGACACCTACGGCCAGGCCCTCGCCAACACCCTGGCCGCGCTCCAGCACGGCGTGACCACCGTCGACGCCTCCGCGGGCGGCCTGGGCGGCTGCCCGTACGCGAAGAGCGCCACCGGCAACCTCGCCACCGAGGACCTGGTCTGGATGCTCGACGGCCTCGGCGTCGAGACCGGGGTCGATATCCGCCGTCTCACCGCCACCAGCGTGTGGATGGCCCGGCACCTGGGCCGACCCAGCCCGTCCCGCACCGTCCGCGCCCTCTCCCAGAAGGAGATGTGAGTCATGGCGATCGACCATCGTCTCTCCCCCGAGCACGAGGAACTGCGCCGCACCGTGGAGGAATTCGCGCACGATGTGGTCGCCCCGAAGATCGGGGAGTACTGGGAGCAGCATGAGTTCCCGTACGAGATCATCCGCGAGATGGGCCGGATGGGGCTGTTCGGTCTGCCCTTCCCCGAGGAGTACGGCGGGATGGGCGGCGACTACCTCGCGCTGTGCCTGGCCCTGGAGGAGCTGGCCCGGGTGGACTCCTCCGTCGCGATCACCCTGGAGGCCGGGGTCTCGCTCGGCGCGATGCCGATCTTCCTCTACGGGACGGAGGAGCAGAAGCGCCGGTGGCTGCCCGGGCTGTGCTCCGGGGAGACCCTGGGCGCCTTCGGCCTGACCGAGCCGGGCGGCGGCTCCGACGCGGGCGCCACCCGCACCACGGCCCGGCTGGACGAGACCACCGACGAGTGGGTGATCAACGGCACCAAGTGCTTCATCACCAACTCGGGTACGGACATCACCGCCCTGATCACCGTCACCGCCGTCACCGACCGCACCGAGGACGGCCGCCCCAAGATCTCCTCCATCATCGTGCCCTCCGGCACCCCCGGCCTCACCGTCGCAGCCCCCTACTCCAAGGTCGGCTGGAACGCCTCGGACACCCGCGAGCTGTCCTTCGCCGACTGCCGCGTCCCGGCCGCCAACCTGCTGGGCGATCTGGGCCGCGGCTACGCCCAGTTCCTCCGCATCCTCGACGAGGGCCGCATCGCCATCTCCGCCCTGGCCACCGGGCTCGCCCAGGGCTGTGTGGACGAGTCGGTGTCGTACGCCAGGACCCGGGAGGCCTTCGGCCGCCCGATCGGTGCCAACCAGGCCATCCAGTTCAAGATCGCCGACATGGAGACCCGCGCCCACATGGCCCGTGTCGCCTGGCGCGACGCGGCCTCCCGCCTGGTCCGCGGCGAGCCGTTCAAGAAGGAGGCGTCGATCGCGAAGCTGTACTCCTCGGAGGTCGCGGTCACCAATGCCCGCGAGGCGACACAGATCCACGGCGGCTACGGCTTCATGAACGAATATCCGGTGGCCCGGATGTGGCGGGACTCCAAGATCCTGGAGATCGGGGAGGGGACGAGCGAGGTGCAGCGGATGCTGATCGCACGGGAGCTGGGCTTCGCGAGCTGATCCCCGCCCGGGTGGTTGAGGGGGCAACCAGCGTGGCGCGAAAGGGCGTTGTGACCCGAGCAGCGCACCGTCACCATGTCGGAGCATGGGGAGCCAGGGGGAGTACGAGCCGGGAGCGGTGCGCAGTGCCGGGGAATTCATGGCCTTGCTGCGGGCCCTCAAGGAACGGTCGGGGCTGACATACCGGCAGCTGGAAAGCCGGGCGGCCGAGCGCGGGGAGGTGCTGGCGCGCAGCACGCTCGCCGATGCGCTGCGGCAGGACGCGCTGCCACGGACCGAAACGCTGGTGGCGTTCCTGCGCGCCTGCGGCGAGGAGCCGCGTATCGGGCAATGGCTGGAGGCGCGGGACAGGATCGCGGCGCAGCAGCCACCGCGGAGCGACCCGGCGCAGCAGCCGGAGGCGCCGTCCCGGCCGGAGCCGGCGGAGCGGCGGGCCGCGCCCGGCGCGGCCGACCGGCCGCGCCGGGGCATCCCCAGAGGGCGGCTGATCGAGGTGGCACTGGCGGTGCTGGTCGTCGGCGCGGCCTCGCTCGTCGTGGCGATGACGGCCGACGACGAGCCGAAGACACGGGACACCGCCGCGTCGTCCGCGGAGCCCGCTTCGGCCGCTCCCGCGCCGGGCACCTATCGCATCCGTTCGGTCCTCTCCTCGCTGTGCCTGTCCGAGCTGGAGAGCCAGGACGGCGGCGATGTCTTCCAGACCGACTGCCGGAGCGCCATTCCGACGTACGCCCTTGAGGGGGCGCAGGACTCCGTCTACCGGATCCGGTCCCTCCACCCCGCCCTCGGCTACGGATGTCTCGGCGTGGGGAAGGCGAGCTCCGAGGGAGGCGCGCAGATGATGGACGACTACTGCGGGCACCGGGGCGCCGCCGAGCGGTTCCGCATCCAGCGGGTCACGAAGCCGGTGCCCGGCTACCGGATCAAGCCGGTGCACACGGGCCAGTGCGTTTCGCTGCCCGGCGGTTCGACCCGGAAGGGGGACCCGGTGGTCCAGCTGCCCTGCACCGCCGGCGACACGGGCCAGATCTTCCGCTTCGATCCGGTCCGGGCGCCGACGGCGATTCCCTCGATCACCAGCAACTGAGCACCGGGGCCCGGCGGCTCATCCCGTGGCGGGCCAGGGGATCTGCGGGGAGCGGTGATAGTCGATGCCCAGGGCGTCCCAGCGGGGCGCCTGCGCGGCGAGCCGCACCCGGTAGTCGTCCCAGTCGTGCGTGGACCGGGGCGACCAGCCCAGTTCGGCGATGCCGGGGAGGCGGGGGAAGGCCATGTACGCGATGTGGGCGCTGGTGGAGAGCGTCTCCGACCACATCGGGGCCTCCACGCCGAGCACCGAGGACGGCGGGGCACCGGCGATGTAGCTGCCCGGGTCCCAGTCGTAGGACTGCTTCGCCTCGACGTATCCGGCCCAGCTGAGCCCCAGCGGGGTGCTCGGGTCGTACTTCATGTCGAGGTAGGCGCGGTTGGCGGGCGAGAGGACGAGCCGGGTGCCGTTCCTGGCGGCGTCGGCGACCTCCTTCTCGCTGCCGTCCGTCCCCCAGTACTGGGCGATCGCCCCCTTCGCGGGGCGGGCGCCGGTCAGCTGGTGCCAGCCGACCACGGTCTTGCCGTACTTGGCGACGATGGGCTGGACCCGGTCCATGAAGGCCACGTAGTCGGCGTGGCTGGTGGAGTGCGCCTCGTCGCCGCCGATGTGGAGGTAGCGGCCGGGGGTGAGGGCGGCGAGTTCGCGGATGACGTCGTCGACGAAGTCGTACGTCACCTCCTTGGGCACGCACAGCGAGCTGAAGCCGACCTCGGTGCCGGTGTAGAGCGGCGGTGCGACGCCGTCGCAGTTGAGGCCGGCGTAGGAGGCGAGGGCCGCGTTGGTGTGGCCGGGCATGTCGATCTCGGGGACGACGGTGAGGTGGCGGGAGGCCGCGTACCGCACGATCTCCCGGTAGTCGGCCTTGGTGTAGTAGCCGCCGGTCCCACCGCCGACCTGGGTGGAGCCGCCGTACGTCGCCAGCCGGGGCCAGGAGTCGATGGCGATCCGCCAGCCCTGGTCGTCGGAGAGGTGCAGATGCAGTTTGTTGATCTTGTAGAGGGCGAGCTGGTCGACGTACGTCTTGACCTGGTCGACGGTGAAGAAGTGCCGCGAGACGTCGAGCATCGCGCCCCGCCAGGCGTAGCGCGGCACGTCGGTGATGGTGCCGCCGGAGATCCGCCAGGGGCCGGGCTGCCGGGTGGCGCGTTCGACGGACGCGGGCAGCAGCTGCCGCAGCGTCTGGATGCCGTGGAAGAGCCCGGCGGAGGTGCGGGCGCTGATGGTGACGGCACGCCGGGTCACCTCCAGCCGGTAGCCCTCCGCGCCGAGCCCCTTCGCGGCGCGCTGTCGTACGGGCACGATCCGCAGCCGGATGCCGTCCACGCCCCCGCGCGCGGTGACCGGCAGCCGGTAGCCGGTGGAGGGGCGCAGCAGGCCCGCCAGATAGTCGCCCGCCGCGCGCGCGGCGGGCGAGCCGGGCGCCACCCGGATCGGGGTCGTCGGGCGCAGCGTGTACGGGCTCTTGCCGGGCCGTACGGAGGCGGGCGCGGGCACGACCCGGTCCAGCGGCACCGGCGCGCCGGCGGCGTCCGGGCTGGAGACCGGGGCCGCCGCGGAGGGCGGCGAGGCCGTGGCGGCGGTTCCCGCCCCCGCCGCCACGGTCAGCAGGAGGGAGCACAGCAGTCGAGCACGGCGTCGTCTCACAGGGGTTCCCTTCAACGAAGCGTCGCATCGTGGGTACCGCGACATCTTGCGTACCGCGCCGCCCAGTTGGGGTCAAGGTGTAGACCAATGTGTCGCGAGATCCGGCACGGCTGCGCGAACTCGGCGATCTTCATCGGGGCGTGGTCCTCACGGAGGAGAGTCCACCACCGCCGAACAAGCCGCACTCCGTCGGCTTTCCCGCCATTGAGGCCGGAGTCTGCCCGATATCGGGCAGGAATTTTGCGAAACACCCCGAGGAGCCGCAGTATCAACGGATGCTCGATCGCCGGATGTCCCACGATGACCTCATCGACCACCTGGTCCGCAGCACGCCGCTCAGCCGCGGCGAGGCGGCCCGGGTGGTGCTGGACGTCCTGGCGTACTTCGACGAGACGACCGAGGAGTTCGTCCGGCGGCGCCACCGCGAGCTGCAGTCCGGCGGACTGACCAACGCGGACATCTTCGAGCGGATCACGGCCGAGCTGCCGTACCGCGCGGTGGCACCGCCCGAACTCTCGCTGCGCCAGCTGCGCCGCATCGTCTACGGCTGACGCCGCCGCCTACGGCCGACGCCGCCGAAGTCGGCGAGCATTCATGATCGATTCAATCGGGAGGGCCTGAACACCATGTGCGGAATCGTCGGCTACATCGGAAAACGCGACGTGGCACCGCTGCTGCTGGAGGGGCTGCAGCGGCTGGAGTACCGCGGTTACGACTCCGCGGGCATCGCGGTCCAGGCCAAGCCGGGCAAGGGCGCACAGAACGGGCAGTCCGCCGCCGGGCTGAAGACCGCCAAGGCCAAGGGCCGGGTCCGCGATCTGGAGGCCAGGCTGCCCAAGCGCTTCGCGGGCACCGCCGGTATCGCGCACACCCGCTGGGCCACCCACGGCGCGCCCAACGACATCAACGCCCATCCGCACCTCGACGCGGACGGCAAGGTCGCGATCGTCCACAACGGCATCATCGACAACGCCGCCGACCTGCGCGCCAAGCTCGCCGCCGACGGCGTGGAGCTGGTCTCCGACACCGACTCCGAGGTCCTCGCCCACCTCATCGGCCGCTCGCAGGCGACCACCCTGGAGGAGAAGGTCCGCCACGCGCTCGCCCTGGTCGAGGGCACGTACGGCATCGCCGTGCTGCACGCGGACTTCCCGGACCGCATCGTCGTCGCCCGCAACGGCTCCCCCGTCGTGCTGGGCATCGGCGAGAAGGAGATGTTCGTCGCCTCGGACGTCGCCGCCCTGGTCAGCCACACCCGCCAGGTGATCACCCTGGACGACGGCGAGATGGCCACCATCAAGGCCGACGACTACCGCACCTACACCACCGAGGGCAGCCGCACCGCCCCCTCGCCGACGACGGTGGAGTGGGAGGCCGAGTCGTACGACATGGGCGGCCATGACACGTACATGCACAAGGAGATCCACGAGCAGGTCGACGCCGTGGACCGGGTGCTGCGCGGCCGGATCGACGACCGCTTCTCCACCGTCCGGCTGGGCGGGCTGAACCTGGACGCCCGCGAGGCGCGCGGCGTCCGCCGGGTGAAGATCCTCGGCTGCGGTTCGGCGTACCACACGGGCCTGATCGGCGCGCAGCTGATCGAGGAGCTGGCCCGCATCCCCGCGGACGCCGAGCCCGCGAGCGAGTTCCGCTACCGCAACCCGGTCGTGGACCCGGACACCCTCTACATCGCGGTCAGCCAGTCCGGCGAGACGTACGACACGCTGGCCGCCGTCCAGGAGCTGAAGCGCAAGGGCGCGCGGGTGCTGGGCGTCGTCAACGTCGTGGGCAGCGCGATCGCGCGCGAGACGGACGGCGGGGTGTACGTCCACGCGGGGCCGGAGGTGTGCGTCGTCTCCACCAAGTGCTTCACCAACACCGCCGTCGCCTTCGCCCTGCTCGCCCTCCACCTCGGCCGGATCCGCGATCTGTCGGTCGCCGACGGCAAGCGGATCATCGCGGGGCTGCGCAAGCTGCCCGAGCAGATCGCCGAGGTGCTGCGCGGCGAGGAAGAGATCAAGAAGCTCGCCGCGGAATACGCGAATGCAAAGAGCATGATGTTCGTCGGACGGGTGCGCGGCTACCCGGTGGCGCGCGAGGCGTCCCTGAAGCTGAAGGAGGTCTCCTACGTCCACGCCGAGGCGTACCCGGCCTCGGAGCTGAAGCACGGACCGCTCGCGCTCATCGAGCCCGAGGTGCCCACCGTCGCGGTCCTCCCGGACGACGACCTGCTGGAGAAGAACCGCGCGACGCTGGAGGAGATCAAGGCCCGCAGCGGCCGGATCCTCGCCGTCGCGCACCGGGAGCAGGAGAAGGCGGACCACACGATCGTGGTACCGCGCAACGAGGTCGAGCTGGACCCGATCCTGATGGGCATCCCGCTGCAACTGCTGGCCTACCACACGGCGCTGGCGCTCGGCCGGGACATCGACAAGCCGCGCAACCTGGCGAAGTCGGTGACCGTGGAGTGACCTCCGGCTGACCCCGGCTGCCCCTGGATTCGGCGGTCCCCCGCGTGTGCCACCACGCACGCGGGGGCCGCCCCTGGGCCGGCGTCGCCCTTACGCCGGCGCTGGCCACCGCGCGGGAACCGTCACTTCCCGCCCGGCGCCACGCCGAACGGTTTATGCCCCGCACACGTGCCCAATTCACCTCTACGCACGGGTAGTTTCCGCGGGTGTCAAGACGGTCTTGGGACCATCTCGGCTGCGGGGAAAGGGAGTTGAGGCTGTCCAGTTCTGAACGTCCGGCCGCGGCGGTGCCCGCCCGGAGGTTTCAGCGCGGGACCACTGGAGAAAAGCTCGGGGCCCACAACCGGGCCCGGGCCCGGGGGATGCTCAGCGGATGGACCGGGGGATGGACCGGAGGATGCCGAGGGGATGCTCAGGGGATGACGATCACGGGCCGCTGCGCGCGGCGCGCGAGCCGTCCCGCGACCGAGCCGAAGATCCGTCCCACCAGCCCGTGCGTGGAGCCGACCACGATCGCGTCGGCCGCGTACTCCCGGCCGACCTCCTCCAGCTCATGACAGATGTCGCCGCCCCGCTCGACGAGGATCCACGGCACCTCGGTGAGGTGATCGGCGCAGGCCAGTTCAAGGCCCAGCACCTCGGTGCGGTGATCGGGAACGTCGACGAAGACGGGGGGCTCACAGCCCGCCCAGACGGTTGTCGGCAGCCGGTTGGCCACATGGACGATGATCAGACCTGAGCCGGAGCGCCGGGCCATGCCGATGGCGTAGGCGAGGGCGCGCTCGCTCGATGTGGAACCGTCGAATCCGACCACGACGCCGTGCTGGAAGGCGGGATCGCAGGAATGACGTGTTTCTTCCGCCGCTTGGGGGTGCGCCAGGTGATCGGCGACCCGCTTGCGGTCCGCGGGTTCGGGGATTTCGTGACCGGCCATCGGTGTCTCGGCGAAGGGTGTCCTCGTGCGGAGGGATACGGCGGGGGCTCAGGTTGAAGTTGGCGGGGGACTAGAGCTCCGCTAGAGCTCGAGACGAGTATCGAACGAAGAAAATCCGTCCGGGATTCATCTTTCCAAGCCCTTACCCTCCAGGGTACGGCGCCATTCCTCGCCCGCCCAGAGGTGGCCCCGGCAGCGGAGCGGCCGAAGCGTTCCCCGGAGCATGCCGGAGGGCGGCCCGTAACGCAATGCCCCAAGTGGTCCCGACTCGGGCCGCGCCGACCCCTCGCATACGCCGCGCGGACGCCCGGCAGTGACCTGTCGGCAGGCCGGACGTTGTAGTAGCCGCGGAGCGATCACCTCCGTACGGAACGGGCCCGGACGGTCCGTACCGGCCGCCGTCACGACCTCCCCGCGGGGCCCTCCCGGACGCCGGGAACGACCCGTGTTCGAGCCCCGCTCCACCGCTCTTCCAGCGTCCGCCGACCCGCCCTCTGCTCACCCGTCAACCGTCCGTCCACCCGCCCGTCCCCCCGTTCGTCCACCGCGCGAGAGGAGCCGCCACCGTGCCAGGCATCCGTGAGTACGACGCCCCCGGCAGCGCCCCCGGGCACTCCCCCGGCCGGGGCCCCGGCCGGGACCCGGTGAACGAGGTCGTCCGCTGGTCCGCCTTCGGCTGCGCCGTGGTCCCCGCCGTCCTCCTGCTCTGCGGATCACCCCTGAGCGGCGCGGCGGGCGCCGCCCTGGGCCTCGGCGCCGTGACCGCCGCCAGCCACTCCTTTCTGCGCTACTACGAACGCGCGGCCGCCCGGCTGGGCGGCGGTGCGGCGAGCCCGCACCGGGGGCGGCACGGGCGCACCGGGATCGGGACGCACCGGGGCGGCCGGCGGAGCTGACGCCGGGGCCGGGGCGGCGCGCCCCGGAGGGGACCCGGACGGCTCCGTACGCGTGCCACGTCGTACTCCGTACGGACAACCGCGACGCGGGATGAGCCGGTCGTACGCCGGTCGAAGGACCCGTCCGCACGTCTGCGCCCGCTGGTTTTCAGCCAACTTCGCAACGCAGTTCTTCCCTTGGCAAACGCCATGCTCAACCCCCTTCCGGCCAGCGTGGAAAGGGGTACGAGCCACCCGTACCCCCTACGGGAAGTGGGCGCTAGCAGGAGGCCCACTTCACAGCGAGGGCTACGAGTGCAACGCTTCGTGATCGAATGCTTCGCGCCAAGTTGTCATGTCGACATAGTGGCGGGTGGTGAACTGGTCACGGCGACCACACGCGACACAGTAGATTCGATCTTGGCCATGACCGGCGGGGGAACCGTTCAGGACCGAGGGGAAACGTGCAGGACCGAGAGGACGCGACCACCGAGGGGGGCTTAGAGCCATGAGCCAGGACTCCACGACCGTACCGGAGACCTCGCGCAAGCTCTCCGGACGCCGGCGACGAGAAATCGTCGCGGTGCTGCTGTTCAGCGGCGGACCGATCTTCGAAAGCTCCATCCCGCTCTCCGTCTTCGGTATCGACCGGCAGGACGCCGGTGTCCCTCGGTACCGATTGCTGGTGTGCGCGGGCGAAGATGTGCCACTGCGAACGACTGGCGGACTGGAACTGACCGCACCGTACGGCCTGGAGGCGCTGTCCCGGGCCGGAACCGTCGTCGTACCGGCCTGGCGGTCGATCACCCAACCGCCACCGGCCGCCGCGCTCGACGCGCTACGGCGCGCGCACGAGGAGGGCGCGCGCATCGTGGGCCTGTGCACCGGGGCCTTCGTACTGGCCGCCGCGGGGCTGCTCGACGGCCGCCCGGCGACCACGCACTGGATGTACGCGCCGACGCTCGCCAAGCGCTACCCATCCGTCCACGTGGATCCGCGTGAGCTGTTCGTGGACGACGGCGACGTACTGACCTCGGCGGGCACCGCCGCCGGGATCGACCTGTGCCTGCACATCGTGCGCACCGACCACGGCGCGGACGCCGCGGGGGCCCTGGCCCGCCGGCTCGTCGTGCCACCGCGCCGCAGCGGAGGGCAGGAGCGCTACCTGGACAGGTCGTTACCAGAGGAGATCGGCGCGGATCCGCTCGCCGAGGTCGTGGCGTGGGCGCTCGAGCATCTGCACGAGCAGTTCGACGTCGAGGCCCTGGCCGCCCGCGCCTATATGAGCCGACGCACCTTCGACCGCCGGTTCCGGTCGCTCACTGGGAGCGCTCCACTGCAGTGGCTGATCACCCAGCGGGTGCTGCAGGCCCAGCGGCTCCTGGAGACCTCCGACTACTCGGTCGACGAGGTCGCCGGGCGCTGCGGCTTCCGGTCCCCGGTCGCGCTGCGCGGGCACTTCCGGCGGCAGCTGGGGTCCTCCCCGGCCGCCTACCGGGCCGCGTACCGGGCCCGCAGACCCCAGGGCGGCGCCCCGGACCGCGTCCCGGACCGGCTGGAGCGGGCCGAGCGGCTCGGCGGCGGCGACCGCACCGAGGTGCTCGAACAGCGCGCCGGGGAGCACACCATGCCGCTGCGCCGGCCCGGAGGCCCCGTCACCCATACGGGACACCACCATCACCCTCCGCACCCGCCGCATCCACCGGGCGGTACGGAACCGGGCAAGCCGGAATCCGATGCGTACGCCCCTCGCCTGCCCGAGCAGGCCACGGGTCGCGCCCCGGGCCGTCCGACCCTGCCCGGCCAGCGGGAACGCCCCGTAGGGTGAGACGCATGAACGATCGCATGGTGTGGATCGACTGCGAGATGACCGGGCTCTCGCTGATCGACGACGCGCTCATCGAGGTGGCCGCGCTGGTCACGGACTCCGAGCTGAACATCCTGGGCGACGGAGTGGACATCGTTGTCCGGCCGCCCGCCGAGGCGCTGACCACCATGCCCGAGGTGGTGCGGGAGATGCACACGGCCTCCGGGCTGCTCGCGGAGCTGGACGACGGGACCACGCTGGCGGATGCCGAGGCGCGGGTCCTGGCGTACATCCGCGAGCACGTCCCGGACGCCGGCAAGGCCCCGCTGTGCGGAAACTCGGTCTCCACCGACCGCGGTTTCCTCCTGCGGGACATGCCGACGCTCGAGGCGTACCTCCACTACCGGATCGTCGACGTCTCCTCGATCAAGGAGCTGGCCCGCCGCTGGTATCCGCGGGCCTACTTCAACAGTCCGAAGAAGAACGGCAATCACCGCGCACTCGCCGACATCCACGAGTCGATCGCCGAACTGCGCTACTACCGGGAGGCCGTCTTCGTCCCCCAGCCCGGCCCGGACTCGGACACGGCGAAGTCCATCGCGGCCCGCCACGTCCTGCCCGCCCGGCAGCCGTAGCGACTCGCTCCCGGCACGCGTGACAGCCGGGAGCGAGCACCCCCGCCGAGCCTGTATACTTTTTCTCGGCCGGTGCGGAAAGCACCGGTCATGGTGGGTATAGCTCAGCTGGTAGAGCACCTGGTTGTGGTCCAGGATGTCGCGGGTTCAAGTCCCGTTACTCACCCTCTGCGGAGCGGCCGCTGACCTGCGAAAACAGGTCAGCGGCCGCTTTCGTCCCCGGTCAGGACGCCGGGCAGCCGTCTGAAGGCCCTACCCCAGCGGCAGCTCCGCGAGCATGACCGCGAAGACCGGAGAGTCCGGGAAGGGCTGGTCCTCGCCCACCTTACGGAAGCCCCAGGACTCGTACAGCGCCTGCACCCGGGGGTGCTCCGTGTCGACCAGCAGAACCACAAGGTCCTCGTCCCGCTTTTCCAGCAGCGCGCGGGTCAGTCGCTCGGCCACGCCCTGCTTCCGCCACGCCGGGATGACGGCCAGCTCGGAGTACGAGAAAGTCAGATCCTTCTCCGGCGCCGGGTCGAGGTGCTCGCGCCACCACTCGCGACCGGGGGTGCCCGGGGCGCCGTAGGCGAAGCCCACTGCCTTGTCGCCGTCGAACGCGATCACGCAGGCGAACCCCGGACGGCCGCCCCAGTGGTCCACGAACCAGGGGAAACGCTGATTGAACTCGTCCTCCATCGCGTCCCCCTCAGCGATGGCGTGCAGGTCGATCAGCGTCTGACGGATCTCCGGGAGATCGACGTGGGTGAAGTGGCGGACGTTCAGATCGGCGGCGCTCAAGCTCGGCTCCATTCGGTTCGGTAGCGGTCGCCCCACTCCCGGGCGACGCTCGCGTCTGGGGCAAGGGTGATCAGGTCCCGGTAGTAGTCGCCGAGGAGGGAGCGCATGCGTCCGGGGATGGGGTGCCCGGCCATCATCGTGAAGACCGTGGAAGCCGTGGCGCACGTCTGGTCGATGTCCCGCTGGTGGAGCTGGGCCAGGGCGAGTCGTGCGGTGGCCAGGGCGCGGTTGCGGCGGAACTCCTTCGGGATACCCGCCAGGGCCCGGTGGGAGGCGGCCTCGGCCTCCGCGGGTTCGCCGATCTTGTCCCGCACGATGGCTGTGAGGGCCAGCAGCTCGCCAGGTCCGTAGAAGGCGGTCCAGCTCGGCCGGGGATCATCCAGGGACGCATTGCCCAGCGCCTCCTGGGCGCATCCGAGGGAGCGTAAGGCGGCCTGCCGTTCGCCCAGGTTGGAGTGGCCGAGTGCCGTCCGGGCGTGGGCCAGAGAGGCATAGAACGGGTCCCGCCGGGCGATGGCCGTCGCCTGGGCCGCATGACCGGAGTCGACGGCCTCGGCATACGCACCACGGTGGTGGGCGAGAATGGAGTACATGTTCCAGGCATCCAGCTCGGCGACGGAGTCCTTGGCCATCCCGGCCAGATAGAGCGACCGGTCCAGCAGGCTCTGTGCCCGATTGGTCCGCTTCGCGTCGATTGCGGACCAATCAGCCATGGACGTGTAGTCGGCGGCCACGCTGAACAGCCGCCGGCGGATGCGCTGGGAGGCGCCCAGCTTCTGCTTCTCCAGCGCCTCGGCCGCCCCGGCCAGGGCCGTGCGCTCCAGTTCGTCGTGGCCTCCTCGTGTGGCATCCAGCGCCACCAGGGCATCCACACCGGAACGGAGCCGGATCACGTCGGAGGTGCCTACGGAGTGCTGTGCGACGAGGGGTACGACGACCGCGGCCGTCGTACCGGTGGTTGCGGTCAGGAAGTGCCTGCGCCTCACGGGCTCCTCCGGTTCTGTGGCGGAACGCTTTCGGGCCGGTCGGACGAATCCCAGTTCTTCGGTGGTACATCCGGATACTGCCTCTAACGCCGCCCGCTGCCGAGAGTGCGGCCAGCCGGTTTTCCGGTCAGCCAATGACGGACCGTCCGGTCGCTCACCGTGCCCTCGTAGCCATGCGGATCAGGTGAGTGTTCACCGCGTCGGCCAACTCGTTCTGCGTGAGCCCGCTCTCGCGCATGGCGTTGATGAGGCGTTCGCTCCCCTCCATGTACCCAAAGTAGCCACTCAAGCTCCCTCGGTGAGGAGGGTCGGCCGATAATTTCCGCGTGGGCGATTTGCATATCCGGGTGGCATTTCCTCCACCGGCCCGGCGGTTGGTCGTTCACTCGGGCAAGGCCGTTCACTTCGCACTCGCCGAGGTCCTGTTGACCGTGACCGCCACACCTCGCCCCAAGGGGCACCCCGGATACTCCGAAGTCCTGCCACGCGTGCCGGAGAGCGCTGAAGTCGCCCGTCGCCTGGTACGTGCCGCACTGGCCGCGTGGGGTCAGGAGGAACTGATCGAAGACGCCGCGCTGGTCGTCACCGAGCTGGTGTCCAACGCGGTCCGTCACGCCCCCCTCAGCGTGATCCGGGTCATCGTCACCCGGCCCACCGACACGTTGATCCGCGTCGGCGTAGTGGACCGGGCCCACAGCGTTCCCCTCTTGCGAACGGACTCCAACGGTGACGACACCAGGGGCCGGGGCCTCCTGCTGGTCGAGGCGTACACGGACCAGTGGGGAACGGAGGTGTACCCCTGGGGCAAGCAGGTCTGGGGCGAGCTGAAGTGCAAGGGCGGGTCATGAAGGGTTTGGGTGGGCGATCGGGTCCACGACGAGGACACCGGCCGGGACGCGGTCGTCTCGGACGTACGCGGGGGGAAAGACATACATCCTCCGGGCACTCGCCGGGGGCACGGAGTGGACCTCGGAATGCCCCGAGCGACTGACGGTGATCGTGCCACGCAGAGAACAGGCACGCGGGCCTGCGGTGCCGACGCCGCGTGCTGCCGCCAGGCGCGCGCACCCTGCGGGCCGCCCATCTGAAGCCTCCGTACGCCCTGCCACGGACCCCGGGCCGGCGTCACCATGGACGCTCACACCCGACGACGGAGGGGACCAAGCCGTGGGGAAGCACGAGAAGCCCCCGCCGGGCAATTCCGATGGGCAGGTGCCGCCGCCGCAGCCCGGGAACGGGACGCACCGGAAGTGATCGATCAAGAGGAGCTGCGCGCCGCGTTGGATGCCGCCATGGACCAGCGCGGCGCGTGGCCCGGACGGTCCCCATGGATCCGTGCTGCCGTCGCGGCCACGCCGCGGCACGCCTTCGCGCCGGACCGGCTCTGGCGCTGGACCGGCCGGGCGTACGTGCCCATCGACCGCGGTACCGCCTTCGAGGAGTGGGCGGGCGAGGTGTACGGGTCGCCGGATACGGCCGCGGTCACCGAGATCGGCGGTGGCGTGCCGTCCTCCAGTCTGTCCGCGCAGGGCATCGTGGTCGACATGCTCGACTCCCTGCTCTTGGAGCCCGGTCAGCGGGTGCTGGAGCTGGGTACCGGTACCGGTACCGCTTGGAACGCGGCGCTGCTCGCCCGGCGGGCGGGCTCCGTGGTCAGCGTCGAGGTGGACCCCACGTTGGCGGCGGCCGCAGGCGAGCGGCTCAAGCGGTGCGGCGCGGACGTGGACGTGCGAGTGGCCGACGGCGCCACGGGCTGGCCGGAGGCTGCGCCGTACGATCGGATGATCGCCACCTACGCGGTCGACCGCATCCCGTGGGCATGGGTCGAGCAGACCCGGCCGGGCGGCCGGATCGTCATGCCCTGGGGGCGGCTGGGGCACGTCGCGCTCACCGTCGCCGACGACGGCCGGTCGGCGCGCGGATGGGTGCAGGGCCTGGCCACGTTCATGCTCGCCCGGGGCACGGACACCAGCCGACCCTTCGAGCGGGTACGCGGGGCCGCGCCGCGCGAGGACGAGCGGCCGTTCACAGGGACGTGGCGCCCCTTCGCGACGGCTGGCACCTGCGGTTCGCCCTGCGTGTCACCGTGCCGGACGTACAGATCACCACCGGCAAGGACGACGACGGGCTGAACGCCTGGCTCCACGACGGCTCGACGTCGTGGGCGATGCTCGCCGCGGTCGGCGACGGCACCACGGTGGCCTGCCAAGGCGGGCCCCGGCGCCTGGCGGACGAGGTGGAGCGGGCCTGGGACTGGTGGCTGGCCGAGGAGGGTCCCGAGCTGTACGACTTCGGCCTGACGGTGACGCCTGACCGGCAGTACGCATGGTGCCGGGACCCGGAGACGGGCCCACGCTGGCCGGCCGCGTAACGCCCGCACGCCGCCGAGCAGGGGCCGACCGCACCAGCGGTACCGCGAAGGGCTGGCCTGACAGGGCAGGTCAGCCCTTCGTGGTGCCCTACGCGGTGCCTGCCATCTGCCGCTGCCGTTCCCCGTCGGCGTGCGCCTTGCCCATCAGCGAGCCCTCTTCCTGCTCGTAGTGGGACAGCGCGAGGCCGAGGCCGAAGAGGGTGGGCGCCCACTCCCCGACGAAGATGCCCCACCGGTCGGCCCGGTCCAGGCCCCGGCCGGGCTCGGCGCGGAGCGAAGCAGTCCACGTCAGCACGGACAGTCCGATGGAGGTGACGGCGGCGGTGTAGGCGTGCTCGCTGCGCAGGCCCATGTCGTGCAGCTTCTTGATCACGGCGGTGCTCCTCCGGGAGGTTCCCCCCTCCGGTCCCCCCTTGGGTGCCCAGGTCCGCGCGAGTGACACAGCCCGGATGTGCCTGCCGGGGTCAGCCGCGCCCGGCCGGTCGGCCGACCGGCTCGGTGCCCCAGTGCGTGACGGCCCAGCCGTGGCGGGGGTCGCCCTCCAGGGTCACGACCTGGGTGTTCTCCAGGGGGTTCCGGGCGGCGTAGGCGGAGTCGAGGTTGCGGGCCCGGGCGGCGGTCCAGGTGCGGATGGCCGCGCCGTGGCTGATGACGGTGACGCTCTCCGCTCCCGACGCGGCGATCTCCTCGATCACCTCGTCGTAGTGGGCCAGGGCCTCCTCGCCCGTGTGTCCTCCGGGCATCCGCAGATCCGTCTGGCCGGCGGCCCAGGCCATGACCGTCTTGAGGTAGAGCTGCACGGACTCGGCGTCCTTGCGCATCTCCAGGTCACCGGCGATCAGTTCGCGCACGCCCTCGCGGACGACGACCTCCAGGCCGCGGGCGCGGGCGAGGGGCGCCGCCGTCTGCTGTGCGCGGCGCAGCGGGGACGCGTACAGGGCGTCGATCCGTTCGTCCGCGAGGCGTTCCACCAGCCCCTCCGCCTGCTGCTGCCCCAGCGCGGTGAGTTCCGCGCCCGGCATGTCGGTGTCGAGGGCGTGGATGACGTTGGACGTGGTCTGACCATGGCGGACGAGCAGGAGACGCATGTGCGGCGGGCGTCCTCTCGGGGAGCGGGCACGGGGAACGGCGCCCGGTCACGGAGGCCGGGGCGCCGTCCTCATCGTCGCTCAGCGGGTCCGGGGAGGGAACACGCGGCGGGGTCGCGCACCTCACACCGCACGGGCCGCCGCGCGCCCGCCTCAGCCGTCGGCCGGGGCCGGGTGCCGCACGGCCTTCTTCACCGCGGACTCCAGCGCGGCGCGGCTGAGCCCCGCTTCCCGGGCGTGCTCGGTGACGGCGGCCTGCACGGTGACCGCGGCGTCGTACCAGTGCTTCCACTGGGTCTCGCGTTCGGTGTCCGCGAGTCCGGTCAGCTTGGCGTGCTCGGTGTCCGCGGCCTGCTGGAGGGCGATGAGTCTGTCGGGGATGTCCACGCGTTGGATCATAAGTCCGACGCTTCGGGCGTATGTGCGTACCTCTCGGCCTACGCCGCCCGTACGACCCGTTCGGCGGCCGGGGTGCCGACTGCCCCGCGGGCGCGGGGCAGCCGGGTCGCACAGGGGATTACGCCTCCTTCTCGGGGAAGGCCGTCTGGATCTGCTCCAGCATCCGGGCGAGGGTCGCCTCGACACCGGCCTTGTCGATGCCGAGGTCAGCGAGGACGCCGGAGCCGTCCTCGTGCTCGAGGAGGGCCAGCAGGATGTGCTCGGTGCCGATGTAGTTGTGGCCCAGGCGCAGGGCCTCGCGGAAGGTGAGTTCGAGGACCTTCTTGGCGCCCGCGTCGAAGGGGACGAGCGCGGGCATGGAGTCGGCGGCGGGCGGGAGGGTGGCGGTGGCGGCCTGGCGGACGGCGTCCAGCTGGACGCCCTGGGCGACGATCGCCTTGGCGGCCAAGCCCTCGGGCTCGGCCAGGAGGCCGAGGACGAGGTGGGCCGGGAGGATCTCGGCGTTGGTGGCGGCGCGGGCCTCGTTCTGGGCGGAGACCACCACGTTCCGGGCGCGCGGAGTGTAGCGGGTGAAGCCCTGGCTGGGGTCGAGGTCCGGCGCGGCGGATCCCTTGGGGACGAAGCGCTTCTGGGCCGCCTGCCGGGTGACCCCCATGCACTTGCCGATGTCCGTCCAGGACGCGCCCGAGCGGCGGGCCTGGTCGACGAAGTGACCGATCAGGTGGTCGGCCACCTCGCCGAGGTGATCAGCGGCCAGGACGGCGTCGGTGAGCTGCTCCAGTGCGTCCGTGTGGACCTTCTTGATGGCCTCGATCAGATCGTCGAGGCGTACGGGATTCGTCATGCGCTCGGGGTTCGAGTTCGTCATGTGTCAACTATGGGTTGACACTCCCCTCATGTCAACTCGCGGTTGACGATAGACAGTGTCTACTCCTCACTGGTAGACACTGCCCATGAGCGAAGAGGACACCGGCCTGCGGGCCCGACTGGTCGACGTGGGCGTCGAGTTGGTGGACCGCGAGGGCGTATCGGCCCTGTCGCTGCGCGAGATCGCGCGGCGGGCCGGGGTCTCGCACGGGGCCCCGCGGCGCTACTTCCCGACGCATCTGTCGCTGCTGTCGGCCATCGCGCGGAGGGGATTCGAAGCGCTGGCCCGGGAGGCCGCGGCGGCGGCCGAGGGCGAGGGGCGGGAGCCCCGGGAGCAGGTGGTGGCGCTGGGGCGGGTCTACCTGGAGTTCGCGCGGACCAACCGCGGCATGTTCGAGCTGATGTTCCGTCACGACCTGCTGGAGAGCAACCGGCTGGGGCTGCGGGAGACCAGCCTGCCGCTGTTCGAGGTGCTGGTGGGGCTGGTGCGCCGGGTGCGTCCCGAGGCCGAGGCGGGCGTCGTCGCGGGGGCCCTGTGGGCCAATCTGCACGGCATCGCGCAACTGCGGCAATGGGGCAGCCTCCAGCTCGCGACCGGTACGGAGGACGTCGAACCGCTGCTGCGGGCGGCGATGGACGCCCATCTGGGGGCGGTGTGACGACGCGGCAGCGGATCACCCTCGCCGGCAGCATCACCGGCGCCGTGATCGTCGCCCTCGACGGCACCGTGCTGACCGTCGTCCAGCCCGCCCTGCAGCGCGATCTGCACGCCTCGTTCGTACAGGCCCAGTGGACCAGCACGGGCTATCTCATCGCTGTCGCCGGCCTGCTGGTGTTCGCCGGGCGGCTCGGCGACCGGTACGGCCATCGCCGAGTGTTCGCCGTCGGCACGCTGGGCTTCGCCGCCGCCTCGGCGGGGATCGGGGTGGCGCCCGGCATCGGCTGGGTGATCGGACTGCGGGTCGTCCAGGGCGTGTTCGGCGCGCTGCTCCAGCCCGCCACCCTGGGGATGCTGCGCGCCGCGTATCCACGGGACCGGCTCGGGATGCCGATCGCCTTGCGCACCAGTGCCATCGGGGTGGCGGCCGCCGCGGGGCCGATCGTGGGCGGGGCGCTGGCCGCGCAGTACGGCTGGCGGTCGGTCTTCTTCCTGAGCGTGGCCCCCGCCGTCGTCGTCGGCGTACTGGCGCTCGTCGTACGCCTCCCGGCGGACGGGCCGCGCACCGGCGTGGCGCTCGACCTGCCGGGCGCCTGTCTGCTGGCGCTGGCCCTGGTGTGCCTGGTCCATACGCTCGCCGGGATACCGGAGACCGGCTGGACGGCGGCCACCGCGCTCGGGTTCCTCGCCGTGGCGGCCGCCGGGGGCGCGTTCGTACGGCACGGGCGCCGTACGCCGAGCCCGCTGGTGCCGCTCGGCGTGCTGCGCTCGGCGACGGTCGCCTCGGCGCTGGGGGTGCTGGTGACGGCGTCGGCGGCGCTGTCCGGGGCGCTGTTCGTCGGCACGTACTTCCTTCAGGACGTCCTCGCCCTGGACCCGCTGGAGAGCGGGCTGCGGGTGCTGCCGCTGGCCGCGACCATGGTGCTGGGCGCGCCGGTCTCGGCCGTCCTGCTGCGCCGGTACGGGCCGCGGCGCATGGCGGGCGCGGGGATGGTCCTCGTGGCGCTCGGCATCCTGCTCTTCTCCCGGCTCGACCGGGCGGCGACCGCCCCGGAGATCGGCGGCTGCTTCTTCGCGATCGGGGCCGGTTTCGGCACCGTGATGGTCACCGCGACGGCCGTCGTCGTGCATCACGCGTCGCTGGAGCACGCGGGGGTGGCGGGCGGGCTGCAGCAGACCGCCATGAACATCGGGCCGGCGCTGGGGGTGGCCTCCGCGACGATGCTGCTGCGGCTGCCCGGCGGCGGGGCCTTCGCCTCCGCGATGGGGCCCGCCCTGGCCGTCCTCGCGGCGGTCGCGGCGCTCGGGGCGCTGCTCGCCGCCGCCCTGCCGGGCCGCGCGCCGAGGAGCGAGCCGGTGGCGGCGCTCAGGCGGGATGCTCGCGCTTGTGGGGGTGGTGGGGCCACCACGGGGTCCAGGTGAACTTGTCGCCGCCGACCCAGCGGACCACGTCCGGGTCGTCCAGGTCGATGTCTTCGATGCCGAGCTGACGGGCGAGTCCGATGATGTCCAGGACCGAGTGCGCCTTGCCGACCAGCTCCCCCGCCACCTCCACCAGACGGTAGGGGGGTTCGCCCTCCTGGACGCCGAGCACCACCATCGTCGGCCGGGTGACGCGCGGGCTCTCGCTCTCGGTCATGGCTCCACGCTGCGGCCCGGGGAGCGTCCGCGCACCCCGCGAGGCCCCGGACGGGCGACTCCGGCTCGCCCGCCGGCGGGCGGCCCCGGACGATGGGGCCGTGGACCGAAGGCACTTCCTCGGAGCCGCCGCAGGGGCGGCCGGGGCCACGGTGGCGGGCTGTGACGCGGACCGGAAGGAACGGCCCGCGCCCAGGGCCCGTGCCTCGCGCCGCGCGCGCGAGGCGGCCGAGCGGGCCCGCCCCGGCAACCCCGACTGGCGCGTCCGGTCCCTCGGACCGGACGCCGCGGTCCAGGGGTACGCGGACCGGGTGAGCGTGGTGCCGGGCGAGGAGTTCGGGCTGTACGTATCGACGACGGCGCCCGGCTTCCGGGTCTCGGCCTACCGGGTCGGCTGGTACGGCGGGGCGCAGGCGCGGCTGGTGTGGCGCTCGGGGCGGGTCGCCGGAGTGCGGCAGGGCGCCTCGGACTTCATCACCGGCACCCGTACGGTCGTGGCGGGCTGGAGGCGGTCCCTCACCGTCGACACCACCGGCTGGCCCGAGGGCGCGTACCTGCTGCGGCTGGACGCGGACCACGGCCATCAGCGGTACGTGCCGATCGTCGTCCGCTCCCGCCGGGCGCGCGGCCGGACGCTGCTGATGCACGCGGCGGCGACGTGGCAGGCGTACAACACGTGGGGAGGGTTCAGCCTCTACCAGGGGCAGGACGGCGCGTACGGGACGCGTTCGCTGGCGGTGAGCTTCGACCGGCCGTACGCGGGCAACGGGGCCGAGAAGTTCCTGGTGTACGAGCGGGCGGCCGTGGTGCTCGCCGAGCGGCTGGGGATTCCGCTGGCGTACACCACCGGGGTGGACGTCGCCCTGGACCCGGCCGTGCTCGACGGGGCGACGGCCGTGCTCTCCCTCGGCCATGACGAGTACTGGACGCCGGAGCAGCGGGCGCACGTCACACGGGCGCGCGACGCCGGGACCAATCTGGCCTTCCTCGGCGCGAACGCCTGCTTCCGCCGCATCAGGCTCGCGCCGGGACCGGACGGGACGGCCGGGCGCACGGTGATCTGCTACAAGACCGCCTATCGCGACGACCCCTATCTGGTCGCCCACCGTGACATGGCGACCACCGACTTCCGGCTGCCCCCTGCGCCCGCTCCGGAGTCGTCGCTGATCGGCGTGATGTACGAGGGCTATCCGACGGACGCGCCCTATGTCGTCCTGGAGAGCGGCCACTGGCTGTTCGAGGGGACGGGAGTGGAGCGCGGTACCGCCTTCGACCATCTGGTGGGCGTGGAGTACGACCGGGTCACCCCGGGCGACCCCACCCCGGAGCCGCTGGAGATCATCGCCCACTCGCCGCTGGTCTGCCGGGGCAGGCACAGCCACTCCGACTCCGCGTACTACACCGTGGACAGCGGGGCGGGCGTCTTCGCGAGCGGGACGATGCGCTGGGTCGAGGCGCTGATGGCGGGGACCCGGGAGAACGGTCGCGACCACGGCATGGACGCCCGCACCCGCGTCTTCGTCACCCGCACCACCGAGAACCTGCTGCGCGCCTTCGCGGCGGGGCCGGCCGGGAAGACCCGGCCGCGGCCGAGGGACAACGTGCGCAGCGTGTACCGCGCGTCGGCCCCGGCGTGACGATCGCCAAAGGGCGCGGATCTTCCGTACGGCCGGAAAAGGGCCGAAGATCAGGTCTACGGGTGAGGGCGGTGCCCTCGGCCTGACACGAAACGGGAGGCTCCCATGCGGAGAGCGGAGAAGACCCGGCGCGGTGCGTTACGCCGCCGGATGACCTGGCCGGTGGCGGTCGCGGCGATCGTCGCCGCCGGTGCCACGCTGTTCACGGGCGCGGCCTCACAAGCCGCCGTGGCCGACAACCCCGGTGCGCTGAAGCGGCTCACCACCTCCGCGGAGCTGGCGAAGCTGACGCTCACCGAGAACACGGTGTCGCCGGACACCCTCGCCGAGCTGGACTCGCGGCTGCCCAACGTCGGCGTCGACACGGTGCTGAAGAACGCCAACCACCCCATGACCAGGACCGACGCGGGGTGCCGCGCCTCGGAGAAGGCCGCGCTGCCGATCAAGCCGCAGGCCGCCTCGGGATACTGCTTCGACGACGGTGACGCACTCACCCAGCAGTGGCTGCCGCAGTCCGTCACCTCCTCCGGGGACGCGGACGACGACGGCGTGTGGGGCACCAACAAGGTGATCCTGTCCGGCTGGACGCACAACGACCACCTCAACGAGGAGTACCCGTCCGAGCCCGACGAGGACAAGGCCCTCGCCCGGGTCGCCTTCATCGACGCCAATGACCCGGCGGCCCTGAAGTACCGCTGGGTGCTGCTCACGGTGCCGACCGAGGGCGGCGCGAACTTCGCCAAGCTGGGCTCGCACCTGGGCGGCATGGTCTGGTACGGGGACAAGCTGATCGTCACCGCGTCCAACGGCGACGCGCACGACAACGCGCTGTTCGTCTTCTCGATGAAGCACATCCTGCAGGCCACGAAGAACGGCCATGAGATCGGCAAGGTCGACGGCGGCTACTCGGCGCACGGCTACCAGTACCTGATGCCCGCCATCGGCTCGTACAGCCTGAACGGGAAGTGCTCATCGGCGAACGATGACGCGATCCCCTGCTTCGCCTCCATCTCGCTGGACCGCTCCAGCACCCCGAACCGCCTCGTGGCGAACGAGTGGTTCTCCTCGGGCGGTACGGAGCCCGCGCGGCTGTTCCGCTACGACCTCGCGCCGGTGACGAACGACATGCCGCTGGCGGTGAGCGGGGCGAAGAAGGCCGCCGCCGCGGACGCGTACGAGACGAAGGCGGTCGGCGTCCAGGGGGCGCTGTCGTACCAGAACACCTGGTACGTGCCCAGCGCGCGCGGCGGGCCCGGCCAGCACGGCATCATGTGGCGGCAGGACGGGAACGGGGCCGCCTCGACGAGCTGTTCGGGTACGAGTCCGGCCATCGCCTGCTGGGCCAAGCACTCGGAGTCCATGTCGCTGTGGTGGCAGACGAAGACCGTGTGGTCGGTGACCGAATGGGCCGCCGACGCGAACGGGAAGTGGCAGGACCCGGCGTCCAGCGGCTGGGAGGACCGGGTGGTGCCCGAACGGGTGCTGTTCTCGGTGCCGTTGTCCTCGCTGGGCTGAGCCGGAGCACGCGCCGGAAGCCGGGGCCCTGCCGGGCCAAAGTTCGCTGCTCCGGACAGGTGAAGCCTCCGGCGCTTCCGCAGCCTCCTCCCACCGGGCTCGTTGGACAGATGCCCGCGGGTGTCCCCGCGGAGAGTCCACGAGGAGGCTATTGATGAACATCGGTAAAACGGCTGCCCTGGTGACGGCGACCGCGGGGGCGGTCGCCTTCGGCGGCGGTGCCGACGCCACCGCGCTCGCTCCCGAGGCTTCCGTCCCTCCCGGCAATCACATCCAGCGGCTCACCCCCTGCGCCGTCGGCGACTGCCTCGACTTCACACGCGTCTTCGGCGACGGGAAGAGCGTGGTACAGAAGAACCAGTGCGACTCCAGCGCCAGCAGCACCGGCAATGTGGTCATCGTCCCGATCAACGGCGGGCAGTGCGCCAACATCGCCGTCGACAGCTGGTCCGCGCCGGGCGCCAGCCCCTTCGGAGACCGATGACACCGTCCACGGCCGACGTGGGCAGCGGCCCCCGGGAGACGGGTCTCCCGGGGGCCGCGGTCTCGGTGGTGATCCCCTGCCACGGCTACGCCCGCTATCTGCCGCAGGCCGTGGCCAGCGTGGTGGCCCAGACGTACGACGACTGGGAGCTGATGATCGTGGACGACGGCAGTCCGGACGACACGGCGGAGGTGGCCCGGTCACTGATCGCCCGCCATCCCGGTCGGCGGATCCGGCTGCTGCGGCAGGCCAACGCGGGGGTCTCGGCCGCCCGCAACGCCGGTATCGCGGCCACCGGTGGGCGCTACGTCCTGCCGCTGGACGCCGACGACGTGATCGCGCCGACGATGCTGGAGAAGACGGTCGCCGTGCTGGACCAGGACCCGGACATCGCGATCGCCTCCACCGACGTCTCGGCGTTCACCGATGACGAGGATCTGCCCGCGCAGGTGCTGGAGCTGCCCGCGTACCGGCCGGAACTGCTCCTCCAGCGACTGATCATGTTCTACTGCTCGCTCTACCGCCGCGAGGTGTGGGAGGCGGTCGGCGGCTACGACGAGTCCATGCGCGCCGGCGAGGACTGGGACTTCTGGATCGCCTGCGCCGAGCGCGGCTTCACCGCCCACCACCTCCACGAACCGCTGTTCGGCGCGCGCAACAAGGACGACGGGCTGCACGTGGAGGCGGCCGAGAACGACCTGGCGGTGCGGGCGCGGATCGTGGCCAACCACCCGGGGATGTTCAAGCCGGTCACCCGCGCCTGGGCGCACGCGGTGCTCGCCCCCCGGGGGCAGGCCGACGAGCGGATGCCGGACGACATCCTCACCCGGGCCGCCGACATGGACGGCTTCCTGCGGGCGGTGCTCTCGCTCCAGCGCACCGCCCGCCTCCAGCACCGTTACATCCAGCGGCTGGAGGCGGCGCTGGCCGGGCACTCCGGCGGGGCCCCCGTCCCCGGGAGCCCCGCCGTGGTGCCGTAGCCGCTGGTGGTGCCGTAGCCGCTATTCGAAGAGTTCCGCGTACGAGCCCATCGCCAGGGCGATGTCCGCCTGGGCCCAGAAGCGGTGGTACGTGAAGCTCGGCACCGCGCCGCCCTTCAGGTACGCCTCGACCTTGGACCAGGCCGGGTCGTTCTTGTAGAAGGAGCGGATCGACAGGAAGGTGGAGCTGGAGTCGATCTTGTCCCCGTTGGGCATGGTGCCGGTCCAGCCGCTGGGCACGTAGACCGGGTCGTCGAAGCGGTTGTAGTCGGCGCGGGACTCGGGCACCGCGATGCCCAGTGCGTCCTGGTAGTGGTCCCACATGCCGTCCAGCAGCGCCTTGGCGGTGTTCTTCGCCGAGGTGTCACCGGACTTGGCCGCGTAGTACGACAGCGTCTTGGCGTACGCGGCGGCCACGCCCACGTCGTTGGTGTAGTCGGCGACGGTGACGTGCAGGCCCGTGTTGGCGCCGGGGCTGGAGGCGTTCCAGGTGTCGGGCTGGCCGGACCACTGGAGGGTGGACGGGAACTGGTAGGTGCCGTCCGGGTTGATCGTGGTCTTGGACAGCGCCCACTTCACCCACTTGTCGAGCACGGTCTTGGCGCTCGCGTCACCGGTGCGGTTGTAGTACTCGGCGACGCGCTCCATGGACCACGCCTGGAAGCCGAACCACTGGTTGGACGGCGGGTCGTGGTAGACCGGCGCCTCGTCGTAGTACATGCCGTAGAAGGTCGACTTGCCCGCCGGCGGGGTGGCGTAGCGGCCCTGCCAGCTGTTGGTGGCGCCGCCCGCGATGGCGCCCTCGCTGGACTGGAGCCAGCGGTAGAACTCCAGCTGCCGCTTGAGGCTGGTGGACCAGTCGCTCGCGCCGGTCGCGGACTTGGGCTTGAGGTCGGCGTAGTTGCTCAGCGCCCAGGCCGCCATGGGGTTCTGGTAGCCGCCGTGGGCGTGGGAGGAGCCGATGCGCCAGGCCCAGCCCGCGGAGGTGTCGGTGGCGCCGCCCCAGGCGTAGTACCAGGAGAGCAGATAGCTGGAGCTGTTCTTGCCGCTGCCCGCCGGGCAGGCGGTCTCGCCGACACAGTTGCCGATCTTCTTGAAGTACTTGTCGTACATCGCGTAGCGCAGATAGTCGCCCATCTTGGCGGCCTTGGCGATGTTGCCGGAGATCTGGCTCCCCTTGCCCTGCGCCTTGGCCCACTCCGAGGCCCAGTAGGCGGCCTGGACGACGCGGGCGTCGGCGTCGGGGGCGTTGGTGAACTTCCACTGCTTGGAGTAGGAGGAGTCGCCGGTGAACAGGTCCAGGTAGCCGTTCTTGCCGCCGTACTTGAAAGCGTCACAGGTCGGCTGGGTCACGGTCTCCCAGACGGACTCCTGCGGGCCGCGCTGGAAGGTGTTGACGTAGGACGGGCCGGTGTCGGACGGGCCCGCCTCGCACTTGCCGGGCGCGTTGCCGTAGCCGTAGGTGTTGTCGACGTCCTGGATCCAGTGCATGCCGTAGATGTCGTCGGTGCCGTACGCGCTCTTCAGCTCGCCCGCGATGGGGTCCTGGCCCACGGATACGTTGCCGTCGAGCTTCGACGGATACTGCGAGGGCTGGTCCCACTCGGGCGCGTAGGTGGCGGGCTTGGAGGCGTTGTAGAAGCTGTTGGTCGGCTGGTCGGCGTGGGTGGGGATCATGTACTTCTCCATCGTGTCCCACGCGGAGTTGAACTTGGTCCAGTCGCCGGTGACCTTGCCGTACATCGCCTGGAGCCAGATCAGATAGCTGTACGCCTCGGACGTCGTCTCATGGCCCTGGTCGGGCGCCTCGACGATCAGGGTCTCCACGGAGTGGTACGGGATGCCCTCGGGCGAGAAGTAGCCCGCCGAGGGGGCGGTGATCTTGTTGTACAGCTCCAGGAAGCGGGCGTCGTACGTCTTCGCCGCGGCCAGCTGGGTGACGGTCACCTCGGCCTTGGTGTGGCCGGAGGCGGTCGCGGTGAAGGTCGCGGAGCCGGTGCCGGAGTTCGAGGCGGCAACCGTCACCTGCTGGGCGGTGTTCCAGTTGGCGGGGGTGAAGGTGAGGCTGCCGCCGGAGGAGATGGTCAGGCCCGTGTTGCCGGAGGTGCGGGCCACCGTGACCGTGACGTCGGCGGACGGCTTGATGGACAGCCGGAGGCCGAAGGTGCCGGTCTTGCCCTGCTCCACGCCGAGCTGGGTGGGGCTGGCGACCAGCGCCGGACCGGCCGCGACATGGATGCCGACGGGGCTGGACTCGGCGGACGCGCCCTGGCTGTCGTAGGCCTTGGCGTACAGCGAGAGGTCGCCCGCCGGGACGTCCGCGTAGTCGAAGCTGTACGGGGAGGTGGTGTCGGTGCCCAGCAGCTTGGTGTCGCTGTAGAACTCGACCTTGGTGATGGTCGCGCCGTCGGCGGCCGCGGCGGTGGCCGCCATCGGCACGGTGCCGCCCGTCGTGTAGACGGCGCCCGGGGAGGGGCTGGTGAGGACGGTGATCGGCGGCTGGTGGGCGCCGCGGCAGGTGACGCCGTTGACGGCGAAGGCGGTGGGCGCGGCGTTGGTGCCGCTGTAGCTGAACTGGGCGCCGGTGGTGACGTTGCCGCCGGCCGCGATGGTCGCGTTGTGGGCCGCGTTCTTGACCGTGACGGTCTTGCCGGACTGCGACCAGGTGCCGTTCCAGCCGTTGCCGAGCTTCTGGTTGCCCGCGTAGTCGTAGGTCAGGGTCCAGCCGTTGATGGCCTCGGTGCCGGGGTTGGAGATGGTGAGATCGGCGGTGAAGCCGGAGCCCCAGTCGTTGGTCTTGTAGTCGACGTTGCACTGCACGGCGGCGTCGGCATGGGCGGGGGCGGCCCCGCCGGCGGCGGTCATGGCCACGGGCAGCGCGAGGGCTGCGGCCAGCGCGGTCACCAGCCGTCTCATCCGCCGACGCGCTCCTGACAAGGGTGAGCCTCGCTGTACGCGCATGGGGGTCCTCCACGCGGGTTCGGAAATGAGGGGGGATGTGCGAACCAGTGGGAGCGCTCCCAAGCGTCCGTTCCGTCTGAGGAAGTGTCAAGTCTTTGAACAAGATGGGCCGGTCGAACGTCTTCGACCGATAAATCTGTGAACGCCTCTGTTGACATGTACGCCTCTGGCGCTACCGTCAGCTCAACCAGTGGGAGCGGTTCCAGCAGTCAGCGCCGCACGGGACGGCGCGTGCACCCGAGGAGTCGCTCCATGCGAGCACCACCGCGCCTTTACGCCTTGGCGGCCGCCGCGTCTCTCACCCTCGCGGGCATGGCGGGCACCGCCGCCGCGGTGCCCACGATGCCCGGCGCGTCCGCCGCTGCCTGCACCGTGGCGTACACCGCCACCGGCCAGTGGGGCACCGGCTTCCAGGGCAACGTCACGATCACCAACAACGGGGCCGCACTCGACCGCTGGACCCTCACCTTCGAGTTCACCGCCGGACAGAAGGTGAGCCAGGGGTGGAACGCCACCTGGTCGCAGTCCGGCACGACGGTGACGGCGGTCAACGCCCCCTGGAACGGGAAGCTCGCGACGGGCGGCAGCCTCAGCGCCGGATTCACCGCCTCCTGGTCCGGGTCCAACCCGGCGCCCTCCGCGTTCAAACTCAACGGCGTGGCGTGCGACGGCGGCTCCGGCCCGACGGACCCCACCGACCCGACCGACCCCCCGCCGGGCCAGGGCGGCACACCGCCGAAGCTGCGCGTCTCGGGCAACACGTTCATGGACGAGAACGGGGCCACCCGGCGGCTCCTGGGCGTCAACCGCTCGGGGGGTGAGTTCATGTGCGTCCAGGGCCGGGGCATCTTCGACGGGCCGGTGGACGACGCGTCCGTCAAGGCCATCGCGGGCTGGAAGGCGAACGCGGTCCGCGTCCCCCTCAACGAGGAGTGCTGGCTCGGGCTGTCGCATATCGACTCCGCGTACCGCGGCGCCACGTACATCAACGCGGTCAAGGAGTTCGTGACCCGGCTGGAGGCCCACGGCATCACGCCGATCCTCGAACTCCACTGGAGCCACGGTAAATACACCGGCGGCGACGCCCACTGCCCGGACACCGAGTACGCCACCTGCCAGAAGCCGATGCCGGACGCCCAGTACACCCCGGCGTTCTGGTCCTCGGTCGCCCAGACCTTCAAGGGCGACCAGGCCGTGGTCTTCGACCTGTTCAACGAGCCGTTCCCGGACCGCGCCACCTCGGACCTCACCGCGGCGTGGAAGTGCTGGCGGGACGGCGGCAGCTGCCCCGGCATCGATTACCCGGTCGCCGGCATGCAGAGCCTGGTGACCGCGATACGGAACACCGGCGCCCGCAACGTGATCCTGCTCGGCGGCCTCGCCTACTCCAACGACATGCGCCAGTGGCTGACGTACAAGCCGAGCGACCCGGCGGGCAACCTCGCCGCCGCCTGGCACACGTACAACTTCAACACCTGCTCCAGCGAGAGCTGCTTCAACGAGCAGCTGGCCCCGGTGATCGCCCAAGTGCCGTTCGTGGCGGGCGAGATCGGCGAGAACACCTGCTCACACGGCTATATCGACCGCGTCATGGCCTGGCTGGACGCCAAGCGCGCCTCGTACCTCGGCTGGACCTGGAACACCTGGGACTGTTCCTCCGGCCCCTCCCTCATCAGCGATTTCAACGGCACCCCGACCGCCTTCGGCATCGGACTCCGCGATCACCTGAAAGGACTGTGATGAGCCGCATCAGCTCACCTCCCCCACCCTCCGCCACGCCCCGCACCCGCACCCGCACCCACACCCGCGCGGCCGCGTTCGCGGGCGGCTCGCTGCTGGCCGCCACCGCCCTGACCGTCGGATCGCTCGCGGGCACCGCCACCGCGCAGCCGTCCGCGGCGGCCGCCAAGGTCGACAACCCGTACGCGGGCGCCAAGGTGTACGTCAACCCGGAGTGGTCCGCCAACGCCGCCGCCGAGCCCGGCGGCTCCAAGGTCTCCAACCAGCCCACCGGCATCTGGCTGGACCGCATCGCCGCGATCAACGGAGCGAACGGCAAGATGGGACTGCGCGCCCACCTCGACCGCGCCCTGTCGCAGTCGGGCGGCTCGCCGACCGTCGTCCAGCTCGTCGTCTACGACCTGCCCGGCCGTGACTGCTCGGCGCTCGCGTCCAACGGCGAACTCGGCCCGACGGAGATCGACAAGTACAAGACGCAGTTCATCGACCCGATCGCGTCGATCCTGGGCGAGTCGAAGTACGCCAACTCCAACCTGCGGATCGTCACCACCGTCGAGCTCGACTCGCTGCCAAACCTGGTCACCAACACCGGCGGGCGGGCGACCGCCACGCCCGAGTGCGACACCATGAAGGCCAACGGCAACTATGTGAAGGGCGTCGGCTACGCGCTCAACAAGCTGGGCGCCATCGGCAACGTCTACAACTACGTGGACGCCGGTCACCACGGCTGGCTCGGCTGGGACGACAACTTCAACCCGAGCGCCCAGATCATCAAGCAGGCCGCGACCGCCGAGGGCAGCACGGTCGACAAGGTGGCCGGCATCATCGTCAACACCGCCAACTACAGCGCCCTGAAGGAGAACAACTTCACGATCAACGACAGCGTCAACGGGACGACGGTCCGCCAGTCCAAGTGGGTGGACTGGAACCGCTACGTCGACGAGCTGTCCTTCGCCCAGGCCTTCCGCCAGGAAATGGTGAACGTCGGCTTCCCGTCGAACATCGGCGCGCTCATCGACACCTCCCGCAACGGCTGGGGCGGCTCCGCCCGCCCGTCCGGCCCGGGCGCCAAGTCCGACGTCGACACGTACGTCAACGGCGGCCGCTACGACCGCCGCATCCACGTCGGCAACTGGTGCAACCAGTCCGGAGCCGGGCTCGGTGAGCGGCCCAAGGCATCGCCCGCCGCCGGGATCGACGCGTACGTGTGGATGAAGCCCCCGGGCGAGTCGGACGGCGCCAGCTCCCAGGTCCCGAACGACGAGGGCAAGGGCTTCGACCGGATGTGCGACCCGACGTACACGGGCAACGCGCGCAACGGCAACAACCTGTCCGGCGCGCTCCCGAACGCGCCGCTGTCGGGCCACTGGTTCTCGGCCCAGTTCCAGCAGCTGCTGAAGAACGCCTACCCGGCGCTGTAATCCCTCGCCACCCGGTCCCGCTCGTGTTCGAGGCGAACGCGAGCGGGACCCTTTGCGCTCACGACGACGCGCGGCGCACCAACTGGGTCGGCAGCACCACCTGCGGGCGCTTGGAGGGGCGCTCCGAGGGGCCCTCGATCTCCTCCAGCAGCACCCGCACCATCGCCCGGCCCATCTCCTCGGTCGCCTGCCGCACGCTGGTGAGCGGCGGGTCCATGTGGCGGGCGACGGCGGAGTCCTCGAAGCCGACCAGCGCGACGTCGTCCGGGACGCGCCGCCCGGACTCGCGCAGCACCTGGCGGGCGCCCGCGGCCATGACGTCCGAGGCCGCGAAGACGGCGTCCAGGCCCGGCCGCAGCTCCAGCAGCTGGCGCATCGCCCGGCGGCCGCCCTCCTCGGTGAAGTCGGCGGCCGCCATCAGCTCCGGTTCCGGCTCCCGGCCCGCCGCCCGGACCGCTGCGCGGTACCCGTCCAGACGGCACTGGGCGACGTACATGTCCAGCGGTCCGGTGATGGTGGCGACGGTGGTGCGGCCGCGCCCGATGAGGTGCTCCACGGCGGACTGCGCGCCGCCGGTGTTGTCCGAGTCGACGTACGGCACCGACTCGTGCGCCGAGCGGCGCCCGCTGAGCACCGCGGGCATCTCTATGCGCTCCAGCAGGTCCGGAAGCGGGTCGTCCGCGTGGACGGACACCAGCAGGACGCCGTCGACCCGGTGCGCGGAGAGGTAGTCGGCGAAGCGCTGGCGCTCCTTGGGGGTGCGGATGAGGGTCAGCAGCAGCTGCAGGTCGGTGTCGGCCAGCTCGGCGCCGACGCCGCGGATGATATCCGAGAAGTACGGCTCGGCGAACAGCCGGGTCTCGGGCTCGGGTATGACGAGCGCGACGGCGTCGGCCCGGTTGGCGGCCAGCGCGCGGGCCACCCGGTTGGGTACGTAGCCGAGTTCGGCGACGGCCTGCTCGACGGCCGTACGGGTGCGGTCGCTGACCCTCGGCGAACCGTTGATCACCCGGGAGACGGTGCCGCGGCCGACGCCGGCGCGGGCCGCGACCTCCTCGAGCGTGGGCCTGCCGCGCCCCGCGCCATGCCGCCGGGTTCCTGCCATCTCGCGCCTCCAGCCTCCGTACCCAGCAGATCCGCCCACGTGGGCGGCTGCGGTGGACATTCAACAGCAGTGCGGTTTCCGGAAGTTGTCCCGCGCGGTCCCTTGACACCCCGGCAGGGAGCCGCGACCCTTCAACACATCAACCTGGGAGCGCTCCCACAGTACCTGAGTCATACACAACCCGCACGCTGCCCGCCCGTGCCGATGCATCTCAAAGTCCCATGGATTCCCCCTTTTTGGCCGGGAGCGGTACGTCAGGGCGCTAGGAGGACGGAATGCGCAGGATCACTGGTACGTACCGCGGCAGAGCGGTGGCCCTCGCGGCCATCGCCGCGTTAGGGGCCGGGCTGCTCAGCGGATGCGCCGACGACGGCGATGACGGAACCGACAACTCGTCCGGTGGCGGAGACAGCAAGGGCAAGACGGTCGTCACCGTCGGCACGTACGGCGTCATGGGCTTCAAACAGGCCGGGCTCTATGCCGAGTACATGAAGCAGCACCCGAATATCAAGATCGAAGAGAACGTGATCGACCCGGCCTCGAACTACTACCCGCAGCTGCTCACCCACCTCGGTTCGGGCAGTGGACTCGCCGACATCCAGGCGGTCGAGGTGGGCAACATCAATGAGGTCACCACCACCCAGGCCGACAAGTTCGTTGATCTTTCGAAGGCGGACGGCGTCAAGAAGGAAAACTTCCTCGACTGGAAGTGGGCGCAGGCCACCGCCAAGGACGGAAAGACGATCGGCCTCGGCACGGACGTGGGCCCGATGGCGATCTGCTACCGCAAGGACCTCTTCCAGCAGGCCGGGCTCCCGGCCGACCGTGACGCGGTCTCCCAGCTCTGGGCGGGCGACTGGCAGAAGTACCTCGACGCCGGCAAGGACTACGCGAAGAAGGCACCGGGCGGGGCCGCGTTCCTGGACTCGGCCGGCGGACTGTTCAACGCGGCGGTCTCCGGCAGTTCGGAGGTCTATTACGACAAGGGCGGGAAGCCCATCTACAAGGACAGCCCGGCCGTCAAGAAGGCGTGGAAGCTGGCGACCGACGCGTCCGCGTCCAAACTCTCCGCCAAGCTCCAGGAATTCACGAAGCCCTGGCAGCAGGCGCTCGCCAACGGCAAGTTCGCCACCGTCTCCTGCCCGGCCTGGATGCTCGGCCAGATCAAGGAGTACGCCGGGGACAAGTACAAGGGCAAGTGGGACGTCGCCGCCGCCCCCAAGCCCGCCAACTGGGGCGGGTCCTTCCTCTCGGTGCCGCAGGCGGCGAAGCACAAGGACGAGGCGGTCAAGCTCGCCACCTGGCTGACCGCGCCCGAGCAGCAGGCCACCCTCTTCGAGAAGCAGGCGAGCTTCCCCAGCGCCCAGGCCGCGTACAACCTGCCCCAGGTGGGCGGCGCCAAGCTCCCGTACTTCGACGACGCGCCCATCGGCAAGATCTTCTCCGAGGCGGCGAAGCAAAGCCCGACGCAGGTCCTGGGCCCGAAGGACGCCGTCATCAAGCAGAACTTCACCGATGTCGGCCTGCTCCAGGTCGAGCAGCAGGGCAAGTCCGCCGACGAAGGCTGGAAGGCCGCGATCAAGACGAACGACAACGCGCTGGACCAGTGACCCGGACATGACCGCACCTTCCGGTTTCACCCCTGATACGGCCGCGCCCCCCGCAGGGCAGGGGGGCGCGGCCCCGCGCGCCGCGACCACGCCGGCGCCCGATCCGGCCGAGCAGCGGCGCCGCGACCGGCGCAGCCGCCGCTACCGCTGGGATCGGCGCTGGAGCCCGTACGCCTTCGTCGCCCCCTTCTTCATCTTCTTCGCCGCCTTCGGCCTCTTCCCCCTGCTCTACACGGGGTGGGCCTCGCTGCACCAAGTGGAGCTCACCAGCCCCACCCATATGGAGTGGGCGGGGTGGCGCAACTTCTCCCGGCTGTGGGAGGACGAGTTCTTCTGGAAAGCGCTGCGGAACACCTTCACCATCGGGGTGATCTCCACCGTTCCCCAGCTCATGATGGCCCTCGGGATCGCGCATCTGCTCAACTACCGGCTGCGCGCCTCGATGTTCTTCCGGGTGGCGATCCTCACCCCGTACGCCACCTCCGTCGCTGCCGCCACGCTGGTGTTCGCGCTGCTCTTCGGGCGTGACTACGGCATGGTCAACTGGTCTCTGGGGCTGGTCGGCCTGGACGGCATCGACTGGCAGAACGGCACCTGGACCTCGCAGATCGCGGTCTCCACGATCGTCATCTGGCGGTGGACCGGCTACAACGCGCTGATCTACCTGGCCGCCATGCAGGCCGTGCCGAACGATCTGTACGAATCGGCGGCGCTGGACGGGGCGTCGCGCTGGAAGCAGTTCCTGCATGTCACCGTCCCGTCGCTGCGGCCCACCATCCTCTTCACGGTCGTCGTCTCCACGATCGGGGCCACCCAGCTCTTCGGTGAGCCGCTGCTGTTCAACACCGCCGGGACGGCCACCGGCGGCGCCGACCACCAGTACCAGACGCTCGGCCTGTACATGTACGAGCAGGGCTGGGTGAACCTGCACCTGGGCCGGGCCTCCGCCATCGCCTGGACGATGTTCCTGATCCTGCTGCTGATCGCCGCGGCCAACGCGCTGTTCGCGCGACGGCTGCGGAAGAGCCAGTGAGGGAGACGAGGAGAACCATGAGCGCCACTGTCTCTTCCCGGCAGACACGCGATCCGGCAGCTCCCGCGCGCACCGCTCGGGAGGGCGGAAGGGGCCGCGGCCAAGCGGGCAGGCAGCTGCACGGGGGCAGGATCACCTACGCCGTGCTGATCCTGCTCACCGTCGGCTCGCTCTTCCCGCTGGTGTGGACCGCCATCGCCGCCTCCCGCACCAACACCCGGCTGGCCCAGACACCCCCTCCCCTGTGGTTCGGCGGCAACCTCCTCAACAACCTGGACAAGGCGTGGAACGGCGCCAACATGGGCACCGCGCTGCTCAACACGACGGTGGTGGCGGGCACGGTCGCGGCGTCAACCGTGCTGTTCTCGACCATCGCGGGCTTCGCCTTCGCCAAGCTGCGCTTCCGCTTCAAGAACGTCCTGCTGATGCTCACCATCGGGACGATGATGGTGCCGCCCCAGCTGAGCGTGGTGCCGCTGTACATGATGGTGGCCAAGCTGGAGTGGACCGACCAGCTCCAGGCGGTCATCGTGCCGACGCTCGTCAGCGCCTTCGGGGTCTTCTTCATGCGGCAGTACCTCTCCCAGGCGCTGCCGACCGAGCTGATCGAGGCGGGGCGGATGGACGGGGCGAGCAGCGTCCGGATCATCTGGCACATCGTCTTCCCGGCCGCGCGTCCGGCGATGGCGGTGCTGGGGATGCTCACCTTCGTCCAGTCGTGGAACGACTTCTTCTGGCCGTTCATCGCGCTCACGCAGAACGGCAACCCGACCATGCAGGTGGCGTTGACCGGCCTGAGCCGGGGGTATACCCCCGATCAGTCGCTGATCATGGCGGGGGCGCTGCTCGGCACCCTGCCGCTGCTGATCGCGTTCGTGCTCTTCGGCAAGCAGATCGTGGGCGGCATCATGCAGGGCGCGGTCAAGGGCTGAGCCCGGACCGCCCGCCCGCACCGTCCGCACCGCCCACTCCACCCGTACAGAATTCGTCTCCCTCTCCCCCGTCCCTCCCCGCACCACGACCTCGTATGGGAGCGCTTCCATGACCCTTTCCTTCCCGCCCGGATTCCTGTGGGGCGCGGCCGCCGCCGCCTATCAGGTCGAGGGTGCCGCGCAGGAGGACGGCCGCACCCCGTCCATCTGGGACACCTTCAGCCACACCCCCGGCAAGGTGCTCGGCGGCGACACCGGCGATGTCGCGGTCGACCACTACCACCGCTTCCGCGACGACGTCCGGCTCATGGCCGACCTCAACCTCGCGGCCTACCGCTTCTCCGTCTCCTGGTCACGCGTCCAGCCCACAGGGCGTGGTCCCGCCGTGCAGCGCGGGCTGGACTTCTACCGCGGACTGGTCGACGAGCTGCTGTCCGCCGGGATCCAGCCGGTGCTGACCCTCTACCACTGGGACCTCCCGCAGGATCTGGAGAACACCGGGGGCTGGCCGGAACGCGAGACGGCCGATCGGTTCGCCGAATACGCCGGGATCGTCGCGGAGGCGCTGGGCGACCGCGTCGAGTACTGGACCACCCTCAACGAGCCGTGGTGCAGCGCCTTCCTCGGCTACGGCTCAGGGGTGCACGCCCCGGGCCGCACCGAGCGGCTGGCCCCGCTGCGCGCCGCCCACCACCTCAACCTGGCCCATGGCCTCGGCGCCCAGGCGCTGCGGGCCGCCCTCCCGGCCCGTGCCCAGATCGCCATCAGCCTCAACCCGTCCGTGGTCCGCCCGCTCACCCAGGACCCCGCCGACCTGGACGCTCAGCGCCGTATCGACGCGCTGGCCAACCGGGTGTTCAGCGGGCCGCTGCTGCGCGGCGCGTATCCGAGCGACCTGATCGAGGACACGGCGGCTATCACCGACTGGTCCTTCGTCCGCGATGGCGACCTGGCCGTCATCAAGCACCCCCTCGACGCGCTGGGCATCAACTACTACACGCCCTCCTTGGTATCAGCCGCCACCGACAACGGGGGCCGGCCCGCCCGGCACGACGGCCACGGGGCCAGCGACCACTCCCCCTGGCCGGGCTCGGAGCGGGTCGCCTTCCACCAGACGCCGGGCGAGCGCACCGAGATGGGCTGGACCGTCGACCCGACGGGGCTGTACGACCTGCTGATGCGCTACACGCGGGAGGCGCCGGGCGTACCGCTGTACATCACCGAGAACGGCGCCGCGTACGACGACAAGCCGGACGCGGACGGCCAGGTCCACGACCCGGAGCGGATCGAGTACCTGCGCGCCCACCTGGCCACCGCCCACCGGGCCATCGCGGACGGCGCCGACCTGCGCGGCTACTTCCTGTGGTCGCTGATGGACAACTTCGAATGGGCGTACGGCTACAGCAAGCGCTTCGGCGCGGTCTACGTCGACTACCCGACCCAGGCCCGCATCCCCAAGGCCAGCGCGCGCTGGTACGCGGACGTCGCCCGCACCGGAGAAATTCCGGACGCGTAAGCGGTTCGGGCCGGGGAAAAGACCGCGGCTCCGCCCAACCTGGGGGGTGGGCGGAGCCGCGCTTTCCGCCCCGCTCGCAACCGGGATTCCCCCGAACGGATCACGGCGTGGTCCACACGCCCGGCCGACGGAGCGGACGGCGGACGGGGCTGGTAAATGCATGAGATATGAGCGACACAAAGGGCGAGGCACTCGCCGGGTGGTTCGACGGACGGGTCGGCCTCTTCAAGATGGCCAAGGCCAATCTGCGGAAGGTCTTCCCCGACCACTGGTCCTTCCTGATCGGCGAGATCGCCCTGTACACGTTCGTCATCATCATTCTGACGGGCGTCTATCTGACCTTGTTCTTCGAGCCCGCCATGAACGAGGTCGTCTACCGCGGTTCGTACGCGCCGCTGAGCGGCATCCGCATGTCCCAGGCGTTCGCGTCCACGATGGACATCAGCTTCGACGTGCGCGGCGGCCTGCTGATCCGGCAGATCCACCACTGGGCGGCCGTGGTCTTCATCGCGAGCATGCTCGCCCACATGATGCGCACGTTCTTCAACGGCGTCTTCCGCAAGCCGCGCGAAATCAACTGGCTCTCCGGCGCCGGACTGCTGATCCTCGGCATGTTCGACGGCTTCATGGGCTATTCGCTCCCCGATGACCTGCTGTCCGGCACCGGGCTGCGCTTCATGGAGGGCGCGATGCTGTCGGTTCCGATCGTCGGCACGTATCTGTCGTTCTTCTTCTTCGGCGGGCAGTTCCCCGGGACGATCATCGTCTCCCGGCTCTTCACCCTCCATGTGCTGCTCATCCCCGGTATCATGCTCGGCCTGCTGGCCGTCCACATGATTCTGCTCGTCTATCACAAGCACACCCATCACCCGGGCCCCGGCAAGAAGAACATGAATATCGTGGGTCCGCCGCTGTGGCCGGTCTATGTCGCCAAATCCGGCGGATTCTTCTTCCTCGTCTTCGGAATCATGGCCCTGATGGCGGGCATCGCCCAGATCAATCCGATCTGGATGTACGGCCCCTACCGGCCCGACCAGGTCTCCACCGACGCCCAGCCCGACTGGTACATGGGCTACTCCGAAGGGCTGATCCGGCTGATGCCGGGCTGGGAGATCCATCTGTGGGGCCACACCCTGGTCCTCGGCGTCTTCATCCCCCTCGTGATCTTCCCGACGGTGCTGCTGATCATCTGGCTCTACCCGTTCCTCGAAGCGTGGATCACCGGCGACAAGCGCGAACACCATCTGAACCAGCGCCCGCGCAACGCCCCCACCCGCACCGCCTTCGGCGCCGCCTGGATCGGCCTCTACGCGGTCCTGCTGATCGGCGGCGGCAACGACCTCATCGCGACCCACTTCCATCTGTCGATCAACGCGATCACCTGGGCCTGCCGGATCGGTTTCTTCGTGGTGCCGGCCGTGGTGTTCGCCGCCACCCGGCGGATCTGCCTCGGGCTGCAGCGGCGCGACCGGAACACGGTGCTGCACGGCCGCGAGTCCGGCGTCATCCAGCGGCTGCCGCACGGCGAGTACATCGAGGCGCACGAGCCGCTGTCACCGGGCGAGCGGTACACCCTGATGGCCGACGAGCAGTACGAGCCCCTGGAACTGCCACCGGCGGTGGACGAGGCCGGGGTCGAACGGAAGCTGTCCCGCTCGGTGCGGCTGCGGACGCGGCTGTCCCGCTTCTACTTCGGCGACCGCGGCCAGATCGCCAAGCCGACGGCCGAGGAGTACCGGGAGCACCAGGAGACCCCGCACCCCTAGGGCGTGCGGGCTCAGCCCTGGTAGCCGCCCAGGGCCTTGGTGAACGCGAGCGCGTCCTGCTCGATCGAGCTGCAGGTCGCCGACGCCGACTTCCGGGCGCCGCCCGGGCACCGCTGGTCGCGGGTCGCGGACCACATGGACAGCCGGGCCAGCCCCTTGGTCCTGGCGAACGTCACCAGCTGGTCGGCGTCGTCGACCGTGAATATCTCGTTCTTGACGTCGTTGACGCCGATCATCGGGGTGACGGCGACGGTCTTCCACGCCGCCTCGTCGCTCAGCCCCAGGGCGCGCTTGAGCTGCTTCTGGGTCGCGGTGGCCGCGTCGATCGCGTACTGGCCCATGTCACCGTCGAAGAAGGTGCCGTAGTCCATGGCCATGATGTTGACCGCGGAGACCTTCACCCCGTTCTCCCTGGCGTCGGCGACCAGCTCGGCGCCGTCCCGGGTGAGGCCGGTGGGCATCACGGGCAGGGTGAAGGAGACGTCCAGGCCGGGGTTCCGCTTCTGCAGCGCGGTGATGGCCTGCGCCCGGCGGGTACTGGCCTCGGCGTTCTTCAGCGCCTTGCCCTCGATGTCGAAGTCGACCTTGGTGAGCTTGAACCGGTCCACCACCTCGCCGTAGGCCGCCGTCAGCTCCTCCACCGAGGAGCAGGCGAGGGCCAGTTCGGACCCGGCCTGGCCGCCGAAGGAGATGCGGATGTCGCCGCCCTCCGCCCGCAGCGCCTCCGCCTGCGGGGCCACCTTGTCGCCGCCGAGGGCGGTCCTGCCGCCCCACTTGGGGGTGCAGCCGCCGCCGGGGGAGACGAAACCGAGCGTGAACTCCTTGACGCCGGTCCTCTTCGCGGTGGCGACCATGTCGTAGGGGACGTGGAGCGAGGTGTCGATGTACGGGGCGAAGCGGGCGTCCGCGGCCTCCACGGGGGGCTTCTGCGATTCCGTCCCCGGCGCCGTGCCCGGTGTCGTCCCCGGCGCGGCTCCCGGCCCCGTGCCCGCTCCCATGTCCGGTGGTGCCTCGTCCACCGCTTCCCCGCCGCCGACCGCGCTGCTCAGCGCGAACGCCGCCCCGCCCGCCACGAGGACGGCGGCGGTCGCTCCGATCGCCATCGTGCTCCGGCCCACGGTGCGGCGGCGGCTCCTGCGGCTCATCATGTGCCTGCCCTGCGTACGAAGTCGGGGGTGGTGTACGGGGGGCACGCTAGCGAGCGGATCCGGGGCACACGACCGGATCTGTGGAATGCGACAGATTTTCGCGGCTCAGTCGAAAACGGCCGCCGGAGGTGCCGGGGACCGCGTGGCGGTCGCGTCGGTGACCGGCGCCGCGCCGCCGGTGAAGTCCGCGAGCGCGCGGCCGTGTTCGACCCGGGCGGGGTGCGGGTCCCCGGCGGCGCGGCGGGTCAGCTCGGCCAACGGCAGCTCGTGGTCGGCGGCCAGCAGGACGGCGTTGCCGAAGCGGCGGCCGCGCAGCACGGCGGGGTCGGCGGTCAGGCACACCTCGGCGAACGCGGCGCGGGCGGTGGCGATCTGGGCGCGCAGATGGGCCAGCGGCGGCCCGTCGGCGACGTTCGCCGCGTACAGCCCGCCGGGGCGCAGCACCCGGCGGACCTCGGCCAGGAACTCCGCGCTGGTCAGGTGCGCGGGGGTGCGGGCCCCGCCGAAGACGTCCGCGATGACCAGATCGGCCCACCCCTCGGGCAGCTTGGCGAGCCCGGCCCGGGCGTCGGCGCCCCGCACCCGTATCCGGTCGCCGGGGTCGAGCGGCAGCTCACGCCGTACGAACTGGACGAGCGCGGCGTCGATCTCGACGATCTGCTGGGTGGAGCGGGGGCGGGTGGCCGCGATGTAGCGGGCGAGGGTGAAGGCGCCGCCGCCCAGATGGACGGCGTGCAGCGGGCGCCCCGGCGGGGCGGCGAGATCGGCGGCGTGGCCGAGCCGCCGCTGGTACTCGAAGTCCAGATGAGCGGGGTCGTCGAGGTCCACATGGGACTGCGGTTTGCCGTCCAGCAGCAGCGTCCAGCCGCGCGGGCGGTCGCGGTCCGGCACCAGCTCGGCGAGGCCCCCGTCGACGGGTGCGGTGATCGGCTCGGGGGTGCGCCCCCGGCCCGCCGCGCGCCCGCGCGCCGCCGCTCGCTTCTTCGTGCCTTTCGCCATGTGCCCCAGTATGGGCCGGGCCGCCGACAGCCGGTCCGGCACCCTCCTGACCAGCGATTACTGGCAGCGGTCGACGGCCTCGATCGTGCGGGCCGCCTCACCGAGCGCGGCCCGCAGCTCCGCGGGGTCGGTGGCCCCGGTGTACGCGGCGTCCGGCGGCACCAGCCAGTGGGTGGCGGCCTGTCCCGGGGCGCCGCCGTCGCTTATCCGCATGCCGCGCCCGGCCGTCTGGGTGCAGGCGCTGCCCGGCATGTCCCAGCCGTCCGCGGTGCCGGGAGGCACCAGGAAGCCGAGGGTGTCGCAGGCGTTGTCGTGCATCACGGGGCCGAGGCCGTCGCAGCCGCGGCGCAGGATGTCCACCGCCTCCAGCCCTTGGCGGGCGGGCACGGTGACCAGATCGCAGTCCTGGCGCGGGTGATGTTGGGCAGTCGTCCGCGAGCGGCTGATGTCCACTCCGGCCTCCCTCTTCATCGGGTTGCACAGGGTTCAACGCTCGGCAGTGTCAACGGCTACGGCCGAATGCCGCCGTAAAGGATGGCAGTTCATGGCAGATCGCAGGCGACTTGTCTTTATTGCCGGAAACATCCCAATGTCAGGAACGTCTTAACCGGTACGGTTCTCCCCCGCCGACACGGCAGCACCGTAGGGAGGGTCACCATGAGGCCGCTTCCGGAATCGTCGTCTTCTCCGTCTCCCCGGCCGAACACCGCGTTCCGGCTGTTACGCGGGCAGCTCTCACCGGCCGAGTTCGCGGCGTCCGTACGGCGCGCGGCCCGCGAGATCGGCGAACAGGTCTCCTGTGACGCGCGCTACATCGGCCGCGTCGAGTCGGGGGCGATCCGCTGCCCCAACTACGCCTACGAGCGCGTCTTCCGCCATATGTTCCCCGGCCGCACCCTCACCGACCTGGGGTTCACCCCGCGCGAAGCGGTCCGGGGCCGCCCGGTCGGACCCGCCGCCGTACCGGCGCCCCGCCCGGAGCCGGAGCCCCGCGCCCCGGCCGACATCGACGTCTTCGAGGAGAGCGAACTGCTACGGCGTGCGTTCATGGCCGGCGGGGCGGCGGCAGCCGCCGAGGCCGTGCGAACCCCCCGGCGGGCCGGGCAGGCCGAGGCGGCCGCCGTGGAGGAGGCCGTGCGCCGGATCCGGCTGCTGGACGACCGGCACGGCGCGGACAGCCTCTACGTCCACACCGCCCGCCCGCTGAGCGCCGCGTACACGCTGCTCGACGCGGGCGGCCACAGCCGCTCCGTCGCCGAGCGGCTGTACGCGGGCGCGGGCGAGCTGGCCATCTCGGTGGGCTGGCTCGCCCATGACTCCGGGCGGCTCACCGACGCCCGCTCGCACTACGCGGAGGCGCTGGCCACCGCGCGCGTCACGGGCGATCCGGCCCTGGAGGCCCACGCGTTCTGCAACACCGCCTTCCTGGCCCGCGACGCGGGCCGCCCCCGCGAGGCCGTGCGCGCCGCCCAGGCCGCGCAGCGGGCCGCACGGCGGCTCGCCTCGCCCCGGCTGCTGTCGCTCATCGCGCTGCGCGAGGCGGGCGGCCGGGCCTGGCTGGCGGACCGCGGCGGCTGCGAACGGGCCCTGCTACGCGCCCAGGCGCTCTTCGGCCGCGGCCCCTGCGACGACGACCCGGAGTGGATGACCTTCTTCGGCGAGGCCGAACTGGAGGGCCTGGAGGCGCAGTGCTGGTCGGCACTGGGCGACTGGGGGCGCGCGGCGAAGCACGCGCGCCGCGCGGTCTCCCTCCAGAAGCCCCACTTCACCCGCAACATCGCCCTGTTCACCACGGAGCTGGCGAGCGACCTGGTAGCGGACGGCGAGCCGGAGGCGGCCGCGGTGGCGGCGGACCGCGCCCTGGGCCTGCTGAACCAGGTCACGTCCTCCCGGATCCGCCGCATGCTGGAGGACACCGCCCGTCTGCTGCGCCCGCACGGCCGCAACGCGACGGTCGCCGGCTTCCTCGCCCGCTATCAGCAGACCGGACGCGAGAGCCCGGTCTGACGGTGGGCCTGCCCGGCCGGCCGCCGTGGCCGGTGTGCCGGCGGGGGGTCAGGCCAGGTGTCCGGTGTCGTTCCAGCGCTCGATGGCCGGTTCGCCGTAGGCCCAGCCCAGGATCGACAGGGACGTGGGGTCCAGGCGTATGCGGGCCGCGAAGGAGGCGTCGTAGCCGAGCCAGCGGGCCCCCAGGGTGCGCAGGATGTGGCCGTGCGCGAAGACCAGCACATCGCGGTCGGCGGAGCGCGCCCACTCCACCACCGCGTCCGCGCGGGCGGTGATCGCGGCCAGGGACTCGCCCTCGGGGACGCCGTCGCGCCAGATGAGCCAGCCGGGGCGGGCCGCCTTGATCTCGTCGGGGGTCATCCCCTCATAGGCGCCGTAGTCCCACTCCAGCAGGGCGTCCCACTCCCGCGCCCGGTCGCCGAAGCCCGCCAGTTCGCAGGTCTCCTTGGCGCGTACGAGCGGGCTGGTGCGCACCTCGACGTCCGGCAGGCCCGCCCACGGGTCCTGGTGCAGCCGCTCACCGAGCAGTTTGGCGCCGCGCCGCCCCTCGTCCAGCAGCGGAATGTCCGTACGGCCGGTGTGCTTGCCCAGGAGCGACCACCGCGTCTGTCCGTGCCGGGCCAGGAGGATGCGTGGTGCCATGGGGGTCGCCTTTCACCGGATACGTGCCTGTCGCGCGCCCCGCGCGCCGTGACACGCGGCCGCCCGCGGATACCTGCGCTGTACGCGCCCCGGGGAACAGAACTCTGTCCGTCCGCCGTCCATCCATCATCGCGCACGTGATCGAGAGGCAACCTCGGGGGGACTCCCGGCGTCTTCTCCCTCGCGCGGTCAAGGGCCGTGGGTCCCCGGGGGCGGTGCGGGGGCCGCCTCGACTACACCGTACGGTTGATCGCGCGCCATATCGTGGCCGCCTGACTTTTAACTGGGAGAGCGTCCGGATGCCCCAAACCGCGCCCCGTGCCGGAATGACACTGGGCAGTCGGCCCCGTTGGTGGACCGAGCTGCCGCTGATCGCGGTGGTGTACCTCGCGTACGCGGGCGGTCGGCTTCTGGGCCAAGGCGATGTGTCCACGGCCGTCGAACACGGCCTGGCCATCCTCCGTTTCGAGCGGCGGTTCAACATCGACTTCGAGTCGCCGCTCAACGACGTGTTCACCAGCCACGCCTGGATAGGCATACCGGCCGACTTCGTGTACGCGTCGCTGCACTACGCGGCCACCCCCGCGGTCCTGGTGTGGCTGTGGAAGCGCGGCCGGTCCGCGGACTACCGCTTCGCCCGCACCTGGCTGCTGATCACCACGATGATCGGACTGATCGGATTCGTCGTGGTGCCGACCTGCCCGCCGCGGCTGCTGGAGGCGAGCCAGGGCTTCGTCGACACGATGGCCCAGTACAGCTCGTACGGCTGGTGGGGCGGTGAGGCGAGCGCGCCGCGCGGCATGGGCGGGCTCACCAACCAGTACGCGGCGATGCCGAGCCTCCATGTGGGCTGGGCGCTGTGGTGCGGCATAGCGCTGTGGTGGCAGGGGCGCTCGGTGTGGTCGAAGATCGCCGCCGTGGTCTATCCACTGGTCATCGCCCTCGTGGTGATGGGCACCGCGAACCACTACTTCCTCGACGCGGCCGCCGGCGCCGCCGCCGTGGGGGTCGGGGCGCTGCTGACCCGGCCCGCGCTGCGGCTCGCGGACACCGTCCGCGAGCGCTTCCGCCCGGCCCGCGCCGCCACCGCGACCGGCGCCGCGGCCCGTACGGCCGACACCTCCACGGACGTCTCCACGGACGTCTCCACCGAGGCGGGCGCCGCCGGAATCACCGCCGGGAACCCGGTCGGAAACGCCGGCGCGGCCGCGAATGTCAGTGACAAGTGCGAAACTTCGGCCCGTGAACGGGAACGGATCCCCCGACAGCAGGGCAGGGGCGCGGACAGGCAACGTACGGATGGCGGCGACGGCCTCGGACGGCAAGCCGGTGCCGGTGCCGGCCGCGCCCGGGGCACCGGCGCGGGCGGCAGCGGCTCCGACAGCGCTGCGGCACCGGCTCGCTGAGCTGCGCGGCCCGTCCGCCGTTCCGCACCCGATGGACGCCCGCGCGCTGGCCGCGCTGGCGGCCAACCCCGGCTGCCGCCGCCGCGCGTTGCTCGACGGCGCCGGGGTCGACAAGGGCGCGCTCGCGCGGGCGCTCGGGGCTCCCGCGCCCTTCGGCCAGTCCCAGTTCGCGCACCAGCGCGGCAACACCTTCGAGGCCCGGGTCAAGGCCGACCGCGGCGCGCTGCTCATGCGGCTGCTGCACGAGCGGCTGGCCGACGGTTCGACCGCGCCCGACCCGGACACCACCGCGACCCCCGATCTGACGGCGGCCGGTCCCCAGGGGCGCACGGCCCGTACGGCGCTGGCGCTGCGGGAGGCCACGGCGGCCGGGCGGTGGGCGCTGCTCGACCATCCGATGGTGAGCCTGGACGTCGCGGGCTCCCCCGCCTTCCTGGAGCCGGACGCGGTCGTGGTGCACCCCGACGGCTCCTGGACGGTCATCGAGATCAAGTCCTTCCCCATGGTGGACGGCGCCGCCGACCCCGCCAAGGTCGGCGCGGCGGCCCGGCAGTCGGCCGTCTACGCCCTGGCCCTCGAGCGGGTCGCGGCGCACCTCGGGGAGGTCACGGAGGGCCCGGAGGGCAAGGAGGACGGCGTCCCGGCCCGGGTGCGGCACGAGGTGCTGCTGGTCTGCCCCAAGGACTTCTCCAACCTGCCGACCGCCGAGCTGGTCGATGTGCGCAAGCAGCTGGCCGTGACCCGGCGGCAGCTGGGCCGGCTCACCCGGATCGAGGAGATCGCCGCCGCCCTCCCCGAGGGCACCACCTTCGACCTGCGGCTCACCGAGGACGGCCGGACCCCGACCCGGCCCGTCGAGGAACTGACCGCCGCGGTCGAGTCGGTGGACGCGGCGTACGCGCCCGAGTGCCTGTCCACCTGTGAGCTGGCCCTCCACTGCCGGGCGCGGGCCCGGGCGACCGGCGCCGTCGAGTCGCTGGGGCGCGGCGTCCGGGGCGAGCTGGGCGGGCTGACCACGGTGGAGGCCGTGCTCGCGGCCGCCCTGGAGGGCGGGGACGACCCGGCGCCGACCGGCGACCCGGCCGTGGACACCCTGCGGCGCGCGGCGGCGCTGCGCGCCGAGGCCCTGGCCCTCGCCCCGGGACCTGCGGAGGCGGTATGTCGCTGATCACCACGCTGGCCCGGATGGAGGCCGTCCGGGAGGGCCGGGCGCGGCCCGTCGCCACGGTGCGGCACCGGCATCTGTCGCGGCGCCCGCTGGCGTTCGTCCCGCTGACCACCGCGGGCGAGACGGGCGCGCCGCTCGGGGCGCTGGTGGGCACCGACCGGGACGCGCCGCGGCTGCTGGTCGTCTCGCAGCCGCGCAACCGTGATCTGCGGTTCGCGTTCCTCTCCGAGCTGGCGGAGGAGATGCTGCCGTATCTGGAGGGGTACGGGGACGACGTCGAGTTCGAGGAGCGCAAGGAGACCGATCCGGAGACCGGGAAGAAGGTGCCGGTCCAGGTCGAGCTGTGTGCGGACGCGCCGCAGCTGCTGGTGCCCAGCGGCGCGGGCGTGGCGTTCGTACGGCTCCTGGGGCGGTCGATGCGGTTCCGGCGCACCGCCGAGCAGGACCCGGAGACGCCGTTTCCGGCGCCCGCGCGCGTACCGCTGCTCGGCCGGTGGCTGACGCACTACGGGGAGCGGTCCCGGGTGCCCGGATCCTCGCTGCTGCTGTCGCTGACCGAGCTGCTGGGCCGCCACTGGGCGACCGGGCAGAGCAACCTGGAGGATCAGCACCTGGGGTCGCTGCTGGCCTGGATCGATCCGCCGGAGGGCGTCCCGGGCGCGGAGGCGGCGCTGCACACCGAGTCGGCGCGGGACGGGGACGGGCAGCTGCTCCACCCGCCCGCGGGCCCCGCCACCGATCCGGCGTTCGACAACAGGCTGCTGGCCCCGGCGATGTCCCGGTACGACGCGGCGCGGTCCGAGGTGACCGGCGGCGTGGCCGGAGGGGAAGCACGGCTGCGGGTGGCCGAGGCGGAGCTGCGCGAGCTGATCGCCTCCCAGCTGCGCCCCACCTGGGACGCGCTGTGGCGGGGCGTGGATCTGCTGCGGGAGCTGCCGGAGGGGGCGCGGGTGGCGGACCGCTGGAAGCGGGACCGCTGGTCGTACACGGCCCACCGGGACCGGCTGCGGGCCGGTGAACCGCCCCAGCCGAAGCGGGACGACGCGGTGACGGCGGCGCAGAAGCTCGCGGCGCGCGAGACGGCGCAGGCCCAGCTGGACGCGCAGGAGGCGCTGGACGATCCGCTGGTCATGGCGGGGCGGCGGCTGCCCGGGGAGGCGTTCGCGGGCGAGGTCACCGAGGTGGAGATGGCCTGGTCGGAGGCGAAGGTGCCGCGGCCGAGGCCGCTGGTGACGGTGCGCACCGAGGACCGTCCGCATCTGGCGGAGCGGATGAAGCTGTACCGGCTGATGGACGACGGCCGGACGCAGACCGGGGAGTTCGCCGGGGAGGACGCCCCGGGAGTGCTGGTGGTCCGGCTGACCGGCGGGATGGGCCGGGGCAAGGAGCCGGAGCCGGGTTCGGTGCCCGAGCCGGGCGACCGGGTGTGCTGGACGCTGTTCGAGCACGCGCCCCGGGGTGGGCCCGAGCTGCCCGGCCCGGAGAGCACGCCCTGGACCCACGGCGGCCCGCCGGACGCCGCCGCTCCCGATCAGGCCCCCGACCCCGTGACCGAGGAGGACTACCTGTGATCGCCACGGACCGGGCGGCCCGTACGGGGAGGAGCGAGCCGTTCGACCCGTCGGCCGCGGCCGCGCGCGCGACCGACGCGATCCTGCACGACACGCTGCACGGCACGCACCGCGGTGTCGTCGTGGACTCCCCGCCCGGTGCGGGCAAGTCGACGCTGGTCGTCCGGGCGGCCCGGGAGCTGGCCGCCGCCGGGCGGCCACTGATGGTGGTCGCGCAGACCAACGCGCAGGTGGACGACCTGGTGGACCGGCTCGCCACGGCGGACCCGGACCTTCCGGTCGGCCGGTTGCACAGCAGCGATCCGCATCCGTACGACCCCGTGCTCGACGACCATCCGGCGGTGCGCTGCTCCGCGAAGGTCGCCGACCTGGCCGGGCTCGGCATCGTGGTGTCCACGGCCGCGAAATGGGCGCACGTCAAGAACGTCGAGCCGTGGAGCCACGCGATCGTGGACGAGGCGTACCAGATGCGCTCGGACGCGCTGCTGGCCGTCGCGGGGCTCTTCGAGCGGGCGCTGTTCGTCGGCGACCCCGGGCAGCTGGACCCGTTCAGCGTGGTCGGCGCCGATCAGTGGGCGGGGCTGTCGTACGACCCGTCGGCGAGCGCGGTGACCACGCTCCTGGCGCACAACCCGCGGCTTCCGCAGCACCGGCTGCCGGTGTCCTGGCGGCTGCCCGCGTCGGCCGCGCCGCTGGTCTCGGACGCGTTCTATCCGTACACGCCGTTCCGCAGCGGCACCGGCCACGGCGACCGGCGGCTGAGCTTCGGGGTGCCCTCGGACGGTTCGGGGCCGGACCGGGTGCTGGACGAAGCCGCCGTCGCGGGGTGGGGGCTGCTGGAGCTTCCGGCCCGCCGTACGCCGCGCACCGACCCGGAGGCGGTGGCGGCCGTGGCCCAGGTGGTCCGGCGGACGCTGGACCGGGGCGGCGCGGCGGTCAGCGAGCGCGCCGACGAGCCGGTGCCGCTGACGGCCGACCGGATCGCCGTCGGCACCGCGCACCGCGACCAGGCGGCGGCCGTGCGGGCGGCGCTGGCGGGGCTGGGGGTGTCGGGCGTCACCGTGGATACGGCGAACCGACTCCAGGGACGTGAGTTCGATCTGACGGTGGTGCTCCACCCGCTGTCCGGCCGCCCCGACGCGACCGCCTTCCACCTGGAGACGGGCCGGCTGTGCGTGCTGGCCTCGCGCCACCGGCACGCGTGCGTGGTGGTGTGCCGGGCGGGGGTGGCGGAGCTGCTGGACGAGCATCCGTCGACGGAGCCCGTGCAGCTGGGCGTGACGGTGAAGTTCCCGGACGGATGGGAGGCGAACCACGCGGTCCTGTCGCACCTGGCCGAACACCGCGTCTCCTGGCGGTCCTAGGGACCTCCTGGCCGTCGGCCGGGGTCCGGGCCCCGGCGCTGGGTTCGGAGGAGGGGCCGGTGGGGAGACACCCCTGGTGGGGGCGGCGGTCTTGCCCCTCGCGCGACAATGGGAACAGGACGCACCGCGAACCGAACGTGTCTCACGACCCAGGAGGAGAGATCACATGCCCGAGCCGGATGCGGCTCAAGGCCCGCACAGCGCCGCGCCACGGCGAATGAAACCGGCCGCGCTGCTCTTCGAACCGGCCGCCGCCGTCAAGGACGAGGCGCACTTCTTCGACCTGGAGTCGATCGAGGACCCCCGCGAGCTGCTCACCCGCTCGACCGAGCTGGTGCTCGCCTTCCGCGCGGCGACGGACCGGGCCATGGAGTTCCAGGCGATGGCGGCCGCGCAGCTCGCCGATCCCAGACGGTTCGACCGGCTGACCCCCGCCGTGATCGCCGAGCGGGCGGAGTGGACCGAGGACTACGCCAAAAAGATGATCGAGTTCGGTCGCGAACTGATACAAAGCGGCGAGCTGCCGGACTGATGGGCGTACTCGGCACGAGAAACCCCCATGATCGGGCGGCGTCCTGCCGCGATCACGCGCCGGGGGCATATGCGAGCGGAAGGTACCCCATCGCCCCGCGCCATGTCCCGGTTTTGCCGCATCCCCCGACACCTCCCCCGCTGACGGTAATTGTAGAAACATGAGCAGAACGCCTCGGGACTCACTTCACACCGCCTCCTACGTCACCCCGGCCGGTGCCGACTGGCTCGCCTCCGCCAGCCGGTCCCCCCGCGGCGTCCACGCGCTCTGGGCGGAGGATCCGGCGGCCTCGGTCCCGCTGCCGTGCGGCACCGCGTTCGACGTCGTCAGCATGGACCCGCTCTTCGGGCGCCGGGTGGTCAGCCGGTTATGGACCGACGGCCCCGGCACGGGTCCGGTGGCCGCCCAGGGCGGCCGGGTCATGCTGTTCGCCACCCCCGGCGCGGCCCAGCGGCTGCCCGCGCTGCTCGGCTGGGAAGAGTGGAGCGGCACGGCACCACCGCTGCTCTGCTACGGCTGGGGGGACACGGTCACCGTGCCGCCCCTGTACCCCCTGGACCCCGGCCCGGGGGAGCCCGAGCCCCCGGCGGAGATCGCCTCGTACGACGCCCCCTCGCCCCGCTGGCTCGTCGCCCCCGACGTCCGCAGCCCCTGGCTGCCCGGCCCCGAGGCGCTGCTGTGGGCCTGTGTACGGGCGGCCCGCACGCTGCGCGCCCCGGTCGGCACGGACGCCGACGACACGGCTGTGACCAGCGCACCTGCCCTGTTTCCGGGCTGAGGGCGGGCGGAATCCGGGCGGACAGCGGGCCGAAGGACATCGATTTTCACTTCGCCTGACCCGGGTGCTAAGGTCTTCTACGTCAGCAGGCGCCGCTAGCTCAGTTGGTTAGAGCAGCTGACTCTTAATCAGCGGGTCCGGGGTTCGAGTCCCTGGCGGCGCACCGACATACGGAAGGCCTCTCACCACGCGTGAGGGGCCTTTCGTATGTCCTCCGGGCGGGTGGTCAGCCGCACCACCGCCGCCTCCGGGCCGGGCATCGACCGGGCCTCCTCCCGCAGCGCTCGGGCCGCGACCACGTACGAGGGCTGCTCCAGCAGCGCGAAGAGGTCCCGGGCCAGCTGGGCACCGGCCGCCCGGGCGGTGCGGGGCGAACCGGCGAGGAGGTCGGCGGAGGTGTGCGCCCCGGCGCCCGTGAGGGCCACCCGCGCACCGTTGAGCCGCTGCTCGGGCCGGGGCGCGACGATCAGCTGCGGCACCCCGGCCACGGCGGCGGCCAGCACGGCGGCCCCGCCGCCCTGGTGGAGCACCGCGCGGCAGCCCGGCAGCATCCGGTGCAGCGGTCCGGCGGGCGGCCGCCCCTCGGCGGCGCCGCCCAGCCGGACGACCTCCACCCCCCGCGCCTCGGCCGCCCGCAGCGCCGCCCGGACGGCTTCGGGCGGGCCCGCGGGGTCCTCCCACACGGCGCAGATCCGGGTGGGCCCGGTGCCCGGCCCGGGGCGGACCGGATCGTACGAGGAATCGCCCGCCGCGTCGTACGCCCCCTCGTACGCCCCGCCGCGCGGCGACTCGTGCGGCGGCTCGTACGGGACGAACCGCACCGGAAGCCGCCGCTCCGGCGAGGGCAGCGCCAGGCTCGGCGGGCAGGGATCGAGCCACAGCTCCGGTTCGCGCGCCGGATCCGCGCCGTAACGCCGCATCAGGCGGGCCAGACCGGGCAGCGGCGGCCCGGACAGCCGCTGCCGGTCCAGGCGCAGCAGCGCCGTGCTCCCCCACAGCTGGCCGACCGCGGGCACGCCCAGCGCCGCAGCGGCCACCGTGCCCGCGTACGTGCTCGCGTCGTGCACCACCAGCTCCGGCTGCCAGCAGCGGGCGTAGGCCACCAGACCCTGGGCCATCGCCTCGGCGATGGCCACCCACCGGTCCCCGAGGGCGCGCAGCGCCCCGTGCTGCTCCGGGCCGAGCACCGTGGGCCGCACCGGCCAGTCCGCGGGCCAGACGCCGCGCGCGCCGCGCGCCACGGACGGTGGCATGCCGAGCGCGCGGGGCAGCACCCCGGCGGGCACCGGCATCAGCCCGGCCCGGGCGACCGCCGCCGCGCAGCCGCCCGGGACCGCGACCCGCACCTGGTGCCCCGCCGCGAGGAAGGCCCGGGCGAGCGGCACCAGCGCGACCAGATGCCCGCCCGGGGCCCAGGTCGTGAACAGGACGCGCACGATCCCTCCCCGGTCAGCCGCCTGTGAGCGTGAGGGCGTGGCCGGTGAGCTGGGTGTTGGCCGCCGAGCAGAGGAACAGCAGGGTCCGGGCGGCGGCCCCGGCCACCGAGGGCGCGCCCTCCGGGCACACCGCGTTGACCAGCACGCCGTCCGCCGCCACCTGCCCGCTCAGGCCGCGGGCCAGGCCCTGCAGCCCGGCCTCGGCCGCGCCGTGGAACTCGTCGGGCACCCGGCGCGAGGACACCAGCGCGATCCGGCCCCAGCCGCGCTCCCGCATCCCGACGACGGCGCACTGCACCGTGCGGATCACCGGGGCCAGGCTGTCGGCGACGACCGGCAGCCAGTCCCCCTCGGGAATGTCCTCGAAACGGGCGCGCGGATCGCATCGCGCGCCCCGCCGCCAGGCGTTCGCCACCAGGACGTCGAGCGCGCCCCAGCGCTCCTCGACGGCGGCCACGACCCAGCGCGGCGACGCGGAGTCCTCCAACGCGTACGGCACGGCGAAGGCCTGGTTGCCGTCCGGGCCCGCCAGCTCGGCGGCCAGCTCCTCGGCGGCCTCGCGGCGGTTGCGGAAGGCCAGCGCCACCCGCGCGCCCTGCGCAGCGAAGGCGCGGGCGGCGGCCCGGCCCACGACACCGGTGGCGCCGGTGACCAGGACCGTGCGCCCGTCCAGGCCGAGGTCCATCATGGGCGCGCCACCACCACGCGGTCCGGCGCCCCCGCCTCGGCCAGCTGGTCGCGCAGCGACCGGACCGTGCCGAACCGCGGCCGCCAGCCCAGCAGCAGCCGGGCCCGGGAGATGTCCACCCGCTGCCAGGCGGGGCCCGCGGGGTGGTCACCGGTGCCCGGCTCCTCCACCAGCGGCACGCCGAGCCCGCTGAGGACGATCATCCGCTCCACCAGCCGCCGCACGCCGAGCGCCTGGCCGCAGCCGATGTTGACCACCTGTCCGCTCACCCGGGGCGCCGTCGCCGCCGCGAGGGCCGCGGCGGCGACATCACGGATGTCCACGAAGTCCCAGCGCCCCTCCAGCGGTTCCAGGCGCAGCGGGCCGGGGCGGTGGGAGGCCAGATGGCGGGCGACGGTGCCCAGGAGGCCGGCGCGGGGCGCGCCGGGGCCGAAGAGATGGGCGATCCGCAGCACCGTGCCGTCCACCGCACCGGCCCGGGTGGCGCGCAGCAGGGTCTGCGCGCCGAGCAGCTTAGTGCGGCCGTACGCGCTGACCGGCGCGGGCGGCAGGTCCTCGGTGATGCCGACGCCGCGACACACCGGACCGTACTCGTGGACGGTGCCCAGCTGCACCAGCCGGGGCCGGTACGGCAGCGCCGCGGCGGCCTCCACCAGGGTGCGCACCACCCCGGCGTTGGCCGCGGACAGCTCCTCCTCGGTGCTGCCGTGGGTGAGCCCGGCCGCGTTCACCACGATGTCGGCCGCGGCCCCGGCGAGGACGGCGGCCAGCTGTCCGGACGGAGCGCGGGTGAGGTCCAGCCCGGCCCAGGAGACGGGCTCACCGGGCTCCGGCTCCCGGCGGGAGACCACCAGCACCCGGGCGCCCACGGCCTCGAACGCGCGCCGGACCGCGCCGCCCAGGGAGCCGGTGCCGCCCAGCACCACGACGGACGGCCCGGCTGCGTCTGACACCCTCGGCACCATCGGCACCTCCTCGCGGTCGTACCAGGCGGTCGTTCTCATGAGAACGCCATGGTCGCCGCCGTGACTTGAGGCCGCCTCGACCCGCCACCGGCGGCCGCCGCGCGCCGCCCGCTCATGGGCGCCCGCACACCCTGGCGTCCATGACGCGGATCGACGGGCCGCCGAACGCGATGCGTTGCAGCATCACGCGGTGCAGTGGGGTGTGGCGCAGCGCCCGCGCGAGGTGGGGGCGCACACGGGTGGCGAACGCGCCGCCCGAGAGCAGGGCCCGGCTCTGCCGGGTCTGCATCCTTATGACGGCCGCGACCTCGGGCCCCCGGCGCCCCTCGAAGGCGGCGAGGCGGTCCGCGCCGAGGTCACCCGCGGCCAGCGCGCCGGCCAGCACGGGGTGCAGCACCACCGCGTCCTGGATGGCGAGGGTGATGCCCTGGGCGGCGATCGGGCCGTGGGTGTGGGCGGCGTCGCCGATCAGCACCAGCCCGTCGTCCACCCAGCGCCGGGCGCGGGCCGAGAAGATGTCCAGCAGCCGGAGGTCGCCCAGGGCCCGGACCTGTTCGCGGATGGCCGTGGCGTACGGCGGCACGGCACGCGCGAGCCGCTCCCTGATCCGGTCCGGGCCGAGCGCGGTGAGGGCGCGGTGGCCGTGCTGCGGCAGCGTCCAGCCCAGCTGGACGCGGTCCGGCCAGGAACCGTAGACCACCACCGGGCCGTCCCCGGTGCGGAACACCCGCACCTCGCGGAGCGGCGGGGCGTCCGCGCCGCCCGCCCTGAGGGTGCACCACAGCAGCACCTGGTGAAGCGCCTCGGTGCGGCCCGCGCCGATTCCGGCCAGCCGCCGGACCCGGGAGTAGCGGCCGTCCGCGCCGACCACGGCGCGGGCCCGCACGGTGCAGCGGCCCGCCGGGCCGTCGGCGGTGACCCCGGCGATCCGCCCGTCCCGCCACACCAGACCGCCGACCCTCCGGCCGGGCAGATAGCGGAATCCGGGCCGGCGGCGGCAGTGGGCGAGGAGTTCGTCCAGCAGATGCGTCCGGGGCAGGGACAGCAGATGGTCGTACGGGGCGGGCAGGAGCCGGTAGTCGGCCTCCAGCAGCATCCGGTCTCCCTCGAACAGCCGGAACCGGTCGAGCTCCTGGGCGCCGCGCGCCCGCGCCCCGGCGAGCACCCCCAACTCGTCCAGCAGCGCCAGCGCGCCGGGCTGCAGGATCTCGCCACGGGACTCCCGCTCGTGCGCGCGGGCTCGCTCCAGCACCGTCACCCGCGCCCCGGAGCGCAGCATCAGCAGCGCCAGGACGAGACCGGCCGGGCCGCCGCCGACCACACAGACCTCGGTGTCGACTTCCTGATGCGCCGTCACCACCGGACTCACACCTCGTCGAGCAGGGCCACCGCGCGGGTCCAGCCCGCGCCCGCACCCGCCGTCCGCACGGGGAAGCAGGCGACCCGGAACCCCGTGGGCGGCAGGGTGTCCAGCCGCGCCAGCCGCTCGATCTGGCGGTACTCCCGGCGGCGGCCCGCGAAGTGCGCGGGCCACAGCGCCGACCGGTCGCCGGTGGCGTGGTAGCGGCGGATCATGTCGTGGAAGGGGGCGTCGAGGCTGAAGGCGTCGGTGCCGATCACTCGGACCCCCAGGTCGAGGAGGTAGTCGGTGGCGGGGCCGTCGAGGCCGGTGAAGTCGGTGAAGTAGCGGGGGGTACCGGCCCAGCAGGCGGCGCCGGTGTACAGCAGGACGATGTCCCTCGGGCGCGGACGGCAGCCGGTCCGGGCGAGCGCCTTCTCGATGTCCTCGACCCCGGCGGTGCGGGTGTCCGGGCCGGCGCATGTGATGTCCAGGACGTGCGCCGGGCGCGGGAACCATTCGCGCGGCATCCGGTCGATGACGCGCGAGGCTCCGTACGCACCGGTGGCGCCGCAGGGCACGGGGGCGTCCACCGGTGTGGACAGATCGACGATGCGCAAGGCGCCCCCTCGGCTGGTGTCGGACGGGCGGGGTACGGACGGACGGCGGACGGCGGACGGCGGACGGCGGACGGCGGACGGGACAAGGCGGAGCACGGAACGGGCGGCGTATCGGACCGGCCGACGGGAAATGCACTACGGCTCCGCTTGCCCGCGCGGGGGGATCGGGCAGCGGAGCCGTAGCAGACCCGGCTGAAGGGCGGCGCCGGGCGTTGGGGGGAGGGTCGCCGGGCGGGCCCAGGGGAGGTGACGGGACCTGTGCGGCGGGTCGGGCGGTCGAGCGGGGCAGGGCGTCGGACGGACCGTCTCGGGGCGGCGGGTCAGGCGGCGAACAGGTCGAGCACCGGCCGGCGCCAGTGCCCCTCCAGGTCGAGGTCGAGCGCGGGGTCGGAGGCGAGCACCGCCTGCTGGAGCTTCTGCAGCCGCGGCGACGGCTCAAGCCCCAGGTCCTCGACGAGCCGGGTGCGCAGCCCCTGGTAGACCTCCAGCGCCTGCCAGGGGCGGCCCGCCCGGTACAGCGCGGCCATGCACTGGGCGTGCAGCCCCTCGTGCAGCGGATGGCGGGCGGTCAGCTCGGTCAGCTCGGTCAGCAGCTCGGCGTGGCGGCCGAGCCGCAGGTCGGCCTCGATCCGGCGCTCCAGGACGCCGAGGCGGCTCTCCTCCAGCCGGGCCAGCTCGATCTCCAGGACCGGACCGACCCGCACATCCACCAGCGCCGGACCGCGCCAGACCGCGAGCGCCTCGCGCAGCAGCAGGGACGCCTCGACATCGTCCCCGGCGTCGAGCGCGTCGCGCCCGGCGGCCACCAGCCGGTCGTACTCATGGATGTCGACCGCGCCCGGCTGCGCCTCCAGGACATAGCCGCCGTACCGGGTGGCCAGCACGTCCTTCGAAGCCTGCGGCGCCTGGGGGCCGTAAGCGGCGGCCAGCCTGCGGCGGAGCTGAAGGATGTAGGTCTGCAAGGTGGTGGGCGCACTGCGCGGCATCTGCGTGCCCCAGATTTCCTCCATAAGAGTGGGCACCGGCAGCATCTGGTTGGCGTAGACGGAAAGCAGTGCAAGGATCTGCCGCGGCTTGCCCGCGCTGGGCACGATCGACTGACCGCACGCCTCGACGCTCAGCGGCCCCAACACCTTGATGTCCATGGTCCTGTACCTCCGTCAACGGTCCGTCAGGTGCCTCCTGGCCGCGCGGCCGTGCCATCGAGGCACAGAAAAGACTCGCGGGTGAGCGGTGCATTCGACCAGTGCCGGAATACCGAAGTCGGTATGAGTCCTGGGAGTTCGACCCATGACAAATTCACACCCTGGCGATGACGGCGGCACTGGCCCGCGGCGGCGGCCTCGCCGCGGCCCCCGGTCCACGACCGCCTCCCACCCCGAGGAGAGCCTGTGATGACGGAAGCCTCCATCCCCCCGCAACCCACGCGGTCCCTGCCCGGCACCGCCGGATGGCTCCCGGTCGGCGGGGAGGCGGCCGACGGCGGCCCCCCGGCCGTTCCGGACTCCGACCCGGACGACCTGGTCATCGAGGACCTGACCGACGCCGCGTGGCCGACCGTCGCGCCGCGCATCTGCATCTGCACGTTCAGCGGGGAATGAGGGACGGGGACACATGGCGGGCGAACTGGGCTTCACCCCGCACCTGCGGGTCGAACCGGTGCCGGGCGAGGCCGTCTACCTGGTCTCCGAGCACGGCGTCACCGCGCTGCACGGGCGGGCGATCGCGGCGCTCGCGCCGCTGCTGGACGGGTCGCGGGACCTCGCGCACATCCTGACCGAGGCGGCCCGCGCGCCCGGGCCGCCGGGCGCGGTGCCCGCCGGGCAGGCCGAACGGGTCATCGCGCGGCTGCGGGCGGCCGGGCTGGTGTCCGAGCGGGAGCCCACGCACTCCCCCGGGCCCGAGGAGGCGTACTGGGAGCTGGCCGGGCTGGGCGGCGGCGACGGCCGCTCCATACGCCCGGCCGACCGCCCGGCCGGCGCCTCCGTGGCGTCGGTCATCCTCGGTTCGGCCGACCCCGCCGAAGTCGTCCGGGCGCTGCGGGCGGCGGGGCTGCGGGCGGCGACCTCGGCGGTCTCGGCGGACGGGGAGCCGGACGACCGGGCGGCGGCCCCGGCCGCGCAGGGCCGGGAGTGCCGATGGGCCGTACGTCAAGTCGGCCCCCGTCAACACGGCGCCGCAGAACTCACCCTTGTGGTGTGCGACGACTACCTCGATCCGCGGCTCGCCGCGGTCGACGCCGCCCATCGCGCCGCGGGCCGCCGCTGGCTGCCCGTCAAACCGGTGGGCACCCGGGCCTGGCTCGGCCCGTTCCTCGGCGCCCCCGACGACCCGTGCTGGGCGTGTCTGGCCGACCGGCTCTGGCGCGGGCGGCAGGCCGAGGCGTACCTCCAGCGCAGGCTGGGCCGCCCGGGGCCGGTGCCACGGCCGCCCGCCTCGCTGCCCGCGAGCCGCGCGGCCGCGCTCCAGCTGGCCGCGCTGGAGGCCGCCAAGTGGCTGGCCGGGCACCGGCATCCGGGGCAGCGGGCGCTGTGCACCCTGGACAGCCTCACCGCCACGGTGGACCGCCATCCGCTCTCCCGCCGCCCGCAGTGCCCCGGGTGCGGGAATCCGGCGCTGGTCGCGGAGCGGATACGGGCGCCGCTGGCCCTGCCGTCGCCGCGGAAGCCGCACGACGACCGCGTGAACAACCCCGAGGACGCCGCCTCGCCGCGCGACGTCATGGAGCGGTACGGCCATCTCGTCGACCCCGTCACCGGGCTGGTCACCGAGATCCGCCGCGACCCGCGCGGCCCGGCCTTCCTCAACTGCTACCACGCCCGGCACCCCTCGTACGCGTCGTACGCCACCTCTCCCGGCGGGCTGGACGCGGTGCGGGCCGGGCTGCGGGCCGCCGCCCACGGCAAGGGGCGGACCGCCGAACAGGCCCGGGCGAGCGCCCTGTGCGAGGCGCTCGAGCACTACAGCGGCCACTTCCAGGGGGACGAGCCGCGCCAGCGCGCCCGCTACCGCGCGCTGGACCCGGCGGACGCGGTGCATCCGGACACCGTCCAGCTCGTGCATCCACGGCAGTTCGCGCGGCCGTTCACGGACCGGGCCGCGCCCGCGCGCCACCGGCCCCCCGACCCGTTCGACGAGGACGCCGAACTCGACTGGACGCCGGTGTGGTCGCTCACCGCCGAGCGGCACCGGCTGCTGCCCACCGCACTGCTGTACTACGACGCCCCGCAGCCCCCGGGACGGCGCTGCTGCCGGGCGGACTCCAACGGCGCGGCGGCCGGGTCCACCCTGGCCGACGCCGTCGTACGGGGCTTCCTGGAGCTGGTGGAGCGGGACGCGGTCGCCCTGTGGTGGTACAACCGCACCCGTCAGCCCGCGGTCGCCCTGGACGCCTTCGACGACCCGTGGCTGGCCGAAGTGCGCCGCGCCCACGGCGGACTGCGGCGCGAGGTGTGGGCGCTGGACCTCACCACCGACTTCGGCATCCCGGTGGTCGCCGCGCTCTCGCGCCGCACCGACAAGCCCGCGGAGGACATCACGCTGGGCTTCGGCGCCCACTTCGACCGGCACACCGCGCTGTGCCACGCCTTCGCCGAGCTGAACCAGATGCTGCCCGCGGTGGTCGAGGCCCGCGCGGACGGCGGCGGCTACGGCGCGGCCGACCCGGTGGCGCTGCGCTGGTTCCGTACCGCGACCACCGCCGGCCGGCCCTATCTGACGCCCGGCCGGGACGCGGCGCCGCCGCCCGCGGTGGCCGCTCCCCCGGACGGTGACGCCCTGGCCGCCGTACGGGAGGCGGTCCGCGCGCGGGGGATGGAGCTGCTGGTGCTGGACCAGACCCGGCCGGATGTGGGGCTGCCCGTGGCCAAGGTGCTGGTGCCCGGACTGCGCCCGCACTGGCCCCGGTTCGCGCCCGGCCGGCTCTACGACGTCCCGGTGGCCCTGGGACGGCTGCGGCGGCCGACCGCGTACCGCGACCTGAATCCCGTTCCCCTTTTCCTGTGATTCTTCCTGTGATCGTCGGTGACAACCCGTAACTCTGTGTACACCATGAGCCTTCGCCGCACCCCCTCCTTCCCCGCAAAAGATCGGATACTCTCGGGCAAGCCGCCCAATCCGGCCCGACCATCCGGAGGACGAGTGCAGGGGAGCCTCTTGCCCGACGATGCCGGGAAAAAGCCGCCGCGCGACCACGACGACCTGGCACCGCGCCTGGCCGTGGTGATCACGGTCGTGGTGCTCCTGGGGTACTTCTCCGTCGCCGTGACGTACGTGGTCGAAGGGCTCCCGCCGGGGAGCGCGGTGGACGCGGTGGTGCGGATGCTGGAGATCCTGCCGGTGCTGGCCGCGCTGCTGGGCATCCAGCTGACGCACTCCTTCCCCGGTCTGGTGCCCCGGATGGCCGCCGCCCGGCACTGGACGCTGCTGCTCCAGGCCACGCTGACCTTTCTGCCGTTCGCCGTCTTCGAGCAGGCGTGGCTGGGCATGCCCGGCTTCCTGGCGGGTTCCGCGCTGCTGGTGCTGGTCCCGGCGGTGGCCTGGCCGACGTTCGCCGCGATCCTGGTGATCACCGATGTGCTGCTGTTCCAGGTGGGGTTCGGCTGGGACAAGGTCGCGTACACCACGGTGTCCACCACGATCACCGGGCTGGTGGTCTTCGGGCTCTCCCGGCTCTCGGGGCTGGTCGCCGAGGTCTCCCGGTCGCGCGCGGAGCTGGCCCGGCTGGCGGTCGCGCAGGAGCGGCTGCGGTTCTCCCGGGACGTGCACGATCTGCTCGGCCTCAGCCTCTCCACCATCACCCTCAAATGCGAGCTGGTGCACCGGCTGGTGCCCCGGCAGAACGACCGGGTGCGGCAGGAGCTGGCCGAGATCCTGCAGACGTCCCGTCAGGCGTTGGCGGACGTCCGGGCGGTGGCCCGGGGGTACCGCAAGATGTCGCTGTCCGCGGAGGCGGAGACGGCCCGGTCCATGCTGGCCGCGGCGGGCATCCGGGCCACCGCGGACATCGACTGCGGGCCGCTGCCCGAGCGGGTGGACACGGTGCTGGCGAGCGTGTTGCGCGAGGGGCTGACCAATGTGCTGCGGCACAGCAAGGCCGAGCACTGCGCGATCACGGCCCGGCGGGCCGGGCCCACGGTGCGGCTGACGCTGGTGAACGACGGGGTGGGCAAGCCGTCCACCCTCCTGCGTGCCGACGGCGCAGCCGGGTCCGCCGGGACCGCGGGCGGCAGCGGGATCGGCAACCTCCGGGTGCGGCTGGCGGGGCTCGGCGGCCGGCTGTACGCGGACGTACGGCCCGACGGCTGGTTCGAGCTGCGGGCCGAGCTGGAGGTGTCCGCGGAGGCGCCGAGGAACGGGCGGGGGCGCGGTACGGAGGAGGAGTTCGGCCCCGCCGTGACGGCGTGACGCCGGGCCGCTTTCCCTCTAGCGTCCGCTACAGCCAGCCCGCCTCGCGGGCGATCCGGATGGCGTCGACCCGGTTGCGCGCGTTGAGCTTGGTGACGGCGGAGGTCAGGTAATTGCGCACCGTCCCCACCGACAGAAAGAGCCGGGCCGCGATACGGGCGGCCTCCTCACCCTCGGAGGCCATCCGCAGCACCTCCAGTTCGCGCGGGGTCAGCGGCTGCGGGCCGTCGTCCAGGGCGGCCAGGGCGAGTTGTGGGTCGATGACCCGCTCGCCCCGCGCGACCGCGCGAATGGCATCGCACAGGGTCGCCGGGCTGCTGTCCTTCAGCAGAAATCCGACGACATGGGCCGCGAGCGCGCGCCGCAGGTTTCCGGGCCGGCCGAGGCTGGTGAGCATCATGGTCCGGCATTCGGGAACGGCGGTGTGCAGCTCGGCGGCGGCGGTCAGACCGTCCACCCCGGGCAGGTCGATGTCGAGAATCGCGACATCCGGGCGGAGCTGACGGGCCCGCGGCAGAATATCGGCGCCGCTGGAGAATTCGGCCACGACCTCGATATCGGGTTCGAATTCCAGCAGGGCGACCAGCGCTTTGCGCAGCATATGCATGTCTTCGGCGATCAGCACCCTGACCATGTCGCCCCGCCCTTTCCCCCACCGGCCCCCGCATGATGATTATTCCCAAGCGTTTCCGGGCCTCGCAGCCTTTTCCGCCCGATTCCCCGTGTCGAACAGAGGTATTACTCCGGGGCCGCCGTTCAGGCCGCGCCGCCCCGGGCCCGTTCCCTCAGCGCCCTCGGCCGGATTCGCGTGTCGGGGGCGCGGGCGGCGGCGCCGATGTGCGGACCGGTCTAGGGGTGTCGTGTGGATCATGCCGGGCTCCCGACGCCGCTGTGACATCAGCCGCTGCCGCGGCGGGCGGCACCTCGCGGCCCCGCACTCGTCGCACGCAGCGCCGCTGCGCTCTCCTCACGCGGGTTGCGAGGCTCCCCCAGCTACCGCTGGGAGGTGCCCCCTGCACCAGACGCCGCTCGCTGATCCGGCCTGATCCACACGACACCCCCTCAAGCCTCCCGCACCCCTCGAAGGCCTCTCAGCGGCTCACGCCGCCACGGCCTCGTACAGGCTGAAGGCGCCCAGCGCCAGCATCACCAGCGCCGCGACCTTCGTGATCAGCCGCAGCGGTACGTGCTTCATCAGGGTGCGGCCGCCCAGGATGCCCAGCCCCGCGACCGCCCACAGCGCCAGCACCGCGCCCACGCCGACCGACAGCGGATCGTCGTAGCGGGCGGCGAGGTTGGCGGTCATGATCTGGGTGAGATCGCCGAACTCGGCGACCAGGATCAGCGAGAAGCCCGCCCCGGCGACCTTCCAGAAGGACTGGTCGGCGGGCTTGCTGATCTCCTCCTCCCCGTCGTCCTTCTTCAGCAGCAGGATCGCCGCGCCACCGAGGAAGAGCACACCGACGACCGCCTGCAGCAGGCGGTGCGGCAGCAGGCCGAGCACGCTGCCCGCCGCGATGGCGATCCCGACGTGGATGGCGAAGGCGGCGGCGACGCCGGCGAAGACGTACGAGGCGCGGTAGCGGGTGCCGAGCATCAGCCCGGCCAGGGCGGTCTTGTCGGGCAGCTCGGCGAGGAAGACGACGCCGAAGACCACGGCGGCGACGGTGAAGCTGAACACGGGCTGGATACCTCATAGGGTCGGGCCGCGCCGAGGGGCCCTTGGGGAGGGGTCGCTTCGGCACGGCAGCGTCGGACACTGCGGCCGAAGGTCTCGCTGGCGTACGCGGCCCACCTGACCGGCGGTGCCTCGTACGCTCCGGGCGCCGGCCCGCACCTCATGGGGCGGGCAGTATGTCGACGGTCCGGCGAGGAGCTACTCCCCTTCTGCTGCCGACCAGCCTACGGGACGCCTCCGCTACGCCCTCCCCCGGGGGTGGAACGGCGGCACACGGCCCCGGAACGGCGGGCGACGGCGACGCCGGGGCACACTCACCCGCCCCTTCACTTTCTGAAGCCCCTTGCGTTGACATGACCGCGTCGCCACTCTGTTACCTGGCGCCTGCCCCACGTCCACCCGGCGCCACCACGATGGCCCCGTTGCCGTGGCCAACGACCCCCCACTCCTAGGGAGTTCGCATGTCGCACATGCACGATCGCCCGCGCGTCTACGCGCGTCGCGCCGCCGTCTTCGGTGGCTTCGCCGGACTGCTGGGCACGCTGGTGCTCAGCGGACCGACCGCTCAGGCGGCCCCGCCCACCCCGCCGAGCGCCGCCACCGCCCGCACCCAGCTGGCCGGGCTGACGGTGAAGGCCGAGGGGTCGTCCGACGGCTACAGCCGGGACAAGTTCCCGCACTGGATCACCCAGAGCGGCTCCTGCAACACCCGGGAGGTGGTCCTCAAGCGCGACGGCACGAACGTCCAGACCGACTCCAGCTGCGCGGCCACCAGCGGCACCTGGAAGTCCGCGTACGACGGCGAGACCTGGACCGCCGCCTCCGACGTGGACATCGACCACGTCATTCCGCTCTCCGAGGCGTGGAAGTCCGGCGCCAGCGGCTGGACCACCGCGCAGCGCCAGGCGCTCGCCAACGACCTGACCCACTCGCAGCTGATAGCCGTGACGGACAACGTCAACCAGGCCAAGGGCGACAAGGACCCGGCCGAGTGGCTGCCGCCGCTCGCCTCGTACCACTGCATGTACGCGCGCATGTGGGTCTCGGTGAAGTACACCTACAAGCTCACCGTCGACTCGGCGGAGAAGTCCGCGCTGAGCGGCATCCTGAACGGCTGCTGACCCGGCGGAACCGCGAAGCCGCCTCCGTCGTTCCGTACCGTACGACGCGTACGGTACGGACGCGGAGCGACGGAGGAGGGCCGGATGGCCGGGCTGCGCCTGGGACCACTGCTGCGGCACGTGGACTGGGAGACGGGGACGGACGCGACCGTCTGGGTGGAGGCCGACCGGCCCTGCGAGGCGGAGGTGCGCTGCGCCGACGGCGCGGGCGGCACGGCCCGCACCTGGCAGATCGCCGGGCATCACTACGCGCTGATCCCGGTCGGCGGGCTGCGGCCGGGCGCCGAGACGGCGTACCGGGTGCTGCTGGACGGCGAGCAGGTGTGGCCGCTGCCGGACTCCCGCTTCCCGGATTCCACGATCCGTACGCCGGAGGTGTCCGGCCCCTCCGGCCCCGCGGAGCCCGTGCGGGTCGCCTTCGGCTCCTGCCGGTGGGCCGCGCCGCCGTCCGACGCCTCGCACGACCCGGTGGGTCCCGACGCCCTGGACACCCTCGCGCACACCCTCGCCGCCTCGCCGGACGCCCCGCGCCCCGATGTGCTTGTGCTGCTGGGCGACCAGGTGTACGCGGACGAGACGTCCACCGAGACCCGCCGCTGGCTCGCCACCCGCCGCGATCTGTCGGAGCCGCCGGGCGACCAGGTCGCGGACTACGAGGAATACACGCGGCTGTACTACGAGTCCTGGCTCGACCCCGAGGTGCGGTGGCTGCTGTCCACCGTGCCCAGCTGCATGATCTTCGACGATCACGACGTGATAGACGACTGGAACACCAGCGAGGCGTGGCTGAACCGGATGCGCGCCACCCCGTGGTGGCGCGAGCGCATCCTGAGCGGCCTGATGTCGTACTGGGTGCACCAGCACCTGGGCAACCTCTCCCCCGCCGAACTCGCCGCCGACGGCCTGTACGCGGCGGTGCGGGACACCGAGGACGGTACGGAGGCGCTGCGGGCCTTCGCCGCCCGGGCCGACGCCGACCCCGCGTACACCCGGTGGAGCTACCGCCGCGACTTCGGCCCGGTGCGGCTGCTGATGGTCGACACGCGCGGCGCGCGGGTGCTGGGCGAGGGCACCCGGGCCATGGTGGAGGACAAGGAGCTGGCCTGGGTGCGGCAGCAGGCCCTGGACGGGGCCGGGACGTACGACCACCTCCTGATCGGCACCTCCCTGCCCTGGCTGCTGCCGCACTTCGTGCACGACGTGGAGGCGTGGAACGCCTCGGTGTGCGGCGGCCGGCGCGGGGCGCGCTGGGCGCGGATCGGCGAGGACCTGCGGCAGCGCGGCGACCTGGAGCACTGGGCCGCCTTCCCCGAGTCCTTCGACGCGCTGACCGATCTGATCGCCGAGGTCGGGGAGGGGCCCGAAGCGCCCGCCACGATCAGCGTCCTGTCGGGCGATGTCCACCACGCGTACATCGCCGAACCGGACTGGTCCCGCTGGCCGCGCCGCCCGGTCAGCGAGGTCCGCCAGCTGACCTGCTCCCCGGTGCACAACAGCATCCACGCCTCGATCCGCCTCGGCTTCCGCTTCGGCTGGAGCCGGGCGGGCCGCGCCCTGGGCCGCGTCTTCACCCACCACGGCCGCGTCCCGGTGCCCCGGCTGAGCTGGCGCAAGACCGGCGGCCCCTGGTTCGGCAACCAGCTGATGACCCTGACGCTCCAGGGCCGCACCGCGCGGCTGCGCCTGGATCAGGCGGCCTCGGACCCCGAGCCCCACCTGACGACCCCCCTGCGGGCCTCCTGGCCGGACGAGAACCTCACCTGACGATCTCCTCCTTGACGACGATGTGACCCGAGTCGGGGTTGAGGACGCCACCGAGCCGCCCGTACGCGCCGTCGGTCAGGTCCAGACACTTGGGCACGGACGGCGTCCAGCCGAAGGTGCCGCGGTCGTTGACGCGCACGACCAGCGATCTGCCGTTCGCGACATTGGTGACCTTCACCTTGGTCCCGAACGGGAGCTGCGGGCTGCGGCTCAGCGAGGTGGCCGCGGTGTCCTTGTTGTTGTCGAAGATCTCACCGCTGGCGGTGTAGGAACCCGGGGGGATGTACCCGTAGTGGGTGGCCCAGCAGTTCTGGCCCGCCGGCGGGGTGTCGCTCGTCGCCGCGGTGGACGACGTGGCCATACCCAGCACGGCGGAGAGCGCGACGGCTCCGGCCGTCCCTCGGGCGATCAGCGTTCCCTTGCGCATGGCACTGCCCCTTTCGCTTGCGGTGGTGGCTCGTGTGGTTCCGTCTCCAGCGCGCGATCAGGAGACCGCGTGGAAGGTGACGGTGAATCCGCTGCACTTCCCGCAGTTCTGCATCACCTGGTTACCGGGCTCCTGGTCCTGCCTGGACCAGGCGTACGCCCGGGGGCAGCGCGAGGAGATCGCGTCGCTGTACGGGGTCCTGGCGTCCCGGTTGGGGTTGGTGCACAGCATCGGCTTGCCGTCGGCCCAGCGCGTGAGGTTGGCGGCGGGGCAGTACGGCAGCAGGTTCTGCGTGCACCCCTGGGTGGCGCACCCTCCGCCCCCGGCGGCGTCGTTGGGGGCGATGGTGACCGGCTGGGAGAACGCGTTGACGTAGCTCACGTTGTACCAGGGCGCCAGCGTGTCCTTGGTGTCGAAATTGAACTCCGCGAGGCTGGTGGGCTGCTCGCCCAGTTCACACCGCTGGGCGTACTTTCCGCAGTCGCCCACCTGGCAGTGGAAGGTGCTGCCCGCGTTTCCGGTGCACCCCATGCGGGCGAAGAACTTTCCGCGCCAGTGCCCGGCGGCCGAGTTCTCCGGAATCGTCACGGTCGCCGACTGCCCGGATTCCAGAATGGGCAGATCGCTCAATTGCTGGGAGCCATCGGCATTGACGGCGCTGCCGATCCACACCTTCCTTCCCGTGCGGTTGACGAAGGTGACCGTGTGATTCGCCGTTTTCGCGGTAGCGGCCTTCGCTGCCGCGACCGGTCCGGTACGGACCGTCTTCGCCGCGGTCGCGACCGCGCCCGATCCCGCGTTCGGTAGCAGCGCGGCGAGTACCACCAGTGCCGCGGCGGCCAGCCCGATCAGAAATCTTCGCATGATTCCTCCGTCGGAATGCGCTCAGCAGGTCAGGTTGGCACCGGGGCGACGCCGAGGATGCCGGTGCCCTCTCAGAGGCTGACGGGCACTCATCACAGCGGCCCCGACAGGTACCTGTCAATGGTCTGGACCAAGGAGTGGCGGAAGCCGGCGGTGGGGCCGTACACCGACGCCACTCCCACCCCACAGGACCCATCCGCACGCGCCCGCGGCCACCGCGTGATACGGAACACATCGGAGGCGGACGTTCTGCCCAGCGGGTGGAAACCCCCGGAGCGAACGGCATGATGGGCGCGATCCTGCGCCACATCTGCCCCGGGAGTAATACCTTGGCCGGAGAGCCCCACGCCATAGCCATCGTCGGGGCCGGTCCCCGCGGTACCAGCGTGCTGGAGCGCCTCTGCGCCTCCGCGCCGGAGCTGACACCGGGGGCCCGGCTGACCGTGCACATCGTGGACCCCTCCCCGCCCGGCGCCGGGCGGGTGTGGCGGACCGCCCAGCCGGGCGAGCTGCTGATGAACACCGTCGCCTCGCAGGTGACCCTGTTCACCGACGAGAGCGTCGAGTGCGACGGGCCGATACGCACCGGGCCGAGCCTGTACGAATGGGCCACCGGCCACGGCCACGCCGCCGCGCCCACACCGGCCCCCTCCCCCGCCCCCTCCCTCGACCCCGACGACTATCCGAGCCGCGCCCTCTACGGCCGCTACCTGGAGTGGGTGTTCGCCGAGGTCGTCCGCACCGCCCCGGACACCGTCACCGTCCGCCCGCACCCGGCCCGCGCCATCGCCCTGGAGGAGGCGCCGGACGGCACCCAGACCCTGACCCTCGACGACGGCACGCGCCTCGGCGGCCTGCGCGCCGTCGTCCTGGCCCAGGGCCATCTGCCCCGCACCCCCGACGAGACGGAGCGGCGGCTCGGCGCCCACGCGGCCCGGTACGGGCTGCGCTACTACCCGCCCGCCAATCCCGCCGATGTCGACTTGTCGCCCATCGCGCCCGGGGAGCCCGTCCTGCTCCGCGGCCTCGGGCTGAACTTCTTCGACCACATGGCACTGCTCACCGAGGGCCGCGGCGGTTCGTACACCACCGGGGCCGACGGTCTGGTCTACCACCCCTCGGGCCGCGAGCCACGGCTGTACGCGGGCTCCCGCCGCGGCATTCCGTACCACGCCCGCGGCGACAACGCGAAGGGGGCGCACGGCCGTCACACCCCGTTGCTGCTGACCCCGGACGTCCTCGAAGGCTTCCGCAGGCGGGCGGACTCCGGCGATCCGCCGGACTTCCTCACGGAGGTGTGGCCGCTGGTGGCCAAGGAGGCCGAAACCGTCTACTACGAGGCCCTGCTGTCCCGCCAAGGCGCGGGCGTCCCGGCACACTTCCGACGTCACTTTCTGGCCACTTCGCCCGGGTCCCCCGAAGAGGCCGCCGTCCTCTTGGAATTCGGCATTCCGGCAACCGGGCGCTGGTGCTGGGAGACGATCTCCCAGCCCCACCGTGAACAAAACTTCACCACGCGTGACGCCTTCCGGCGCTGGCTGCTGACGTACGCGCGCGCGGACGCGGCCCACGCCCGGCTCGGCAATGTGACCGGTCCGGTCAAGGCCGCGCTCGACGTCCTGCGCGACCTCCGGAACGAGGTGCGGCTGATCGTCGACCACGCCGGGCTCTCCGGGGTCTCGCGCCGGGCTCACCTCGACCGCTGGTACACCCCGCTGAACGCGTTCCTGTCGATCGGCCCGCCGCGCCGCCGGATCGAGGAGATGGCCGCGCTGATCGAGGCGGGGGTGCTGGAGATCCTGGGTCCAGGTCTGGACGTCACGGCCAAAGCACCTGATGGGCCGTCAGCTCGCCCCGGCTTCGCCGCCCGCTCGACCCACGTCCCCGGCCCCTCGGTCATCGCCCGGACGCTGATCGAGGCGCGGCTGCCGGAACCGGATCTGCGCCGCACCGCCGACGCGCTGCTGAGCGGACTGCTGCGCTCCGGGCAGTGCCGACCGCACCGGGTGGAGGGCTACGAGACGGGCGGGCTGGACGTCACCCCGGCCCCCTTCCGGATCGTGGACGCGCAGGGGCGGCCGCATCCGCGCCGGTTCGCGGTCGGAGTGCCCACGGAAGGCGTCCACTGGGTGACCGCGGCGGGGGCGCGCCCCGGCGTGAATTCGGTCACCCTGTGCGACACGGACGCGGTGGCGCGCGCCGTACTGCGCCTCGCGGCGACACCCGAGCCGCGCCGGAACATCGCCCCGATGTGCGCTGTGGGGCTCTGAGGAGCGGTCCCGACACGGCCCCGAAGGCCCGTACCGGGCCCCCACATTGGCAGGAACTTGAACTTGCAACAAAAGATGAGGGCAACCTAACCTGGCGCTCCGTTGTTTCTCCGTCCCCAGGAACAAAAGGAGCAATTCCCTCATGTCTCCCGACACCAATCCCCGCTCACTCGACGGCCTGCTGGACACCGGCAGGCCGTACGCCCTCTCCCTCTTCCGGATCGTCGTCGGCCTGCTCTTCTTCTGCCACGGCGCCTCGTCGCTGCTCGGCTGGATGGGCGGCGCGATGGGCACCGGCAAGACCATCGAGGCGGGCACCTGGCCCGGCTGGTACGCCGCGGTGATCCAGCTCGTCGGCGGCGCCCTGGTGATGCTCGGCCTCGGCACCCGCGTCGCCGCGTTCATCTCCTCCGGCTCGATGGCCTACGCGTACTTCCACGAGCACCAGCCGCAGAAGCTGTGGCCCCTCCAGAACGGCGGCGAGCTGGCGGCCATGTTCTGCTGGGCGTTCCTGCTCATCGTCTTCACCGGCCCGGGTCCCTGGGCGCTGGACCGGATCTTCGGCTCGTCCCGCGCGTCCTCCGCGGCGGCCGAACCACAGCGTCAGCCGAGCGCGGTCTGACCGACGGGCACCGCGTCACGATCCGCTCCGTGACGCGCCCGGACAGCACGAACGGTGAACGTGCCGTGAATCGCACCATGCGGGGCCACGTGCCCCGCATGGCGTGATTCGAACAGCATCGTCACCCCTTACCGGTATCCTCGATCGTCACAGGCGTACGCTGTATGGCTGTACAGGTCGCTCCCGCCCGCCCCGCGCGGACATGGACGCGGCGGCGGGGGAACGGGATCGGGAGAAGAACGTTGTTGGAACATTTGGGGTCGCTGACCAACACCCCATGGATCTACGCAGTCATCGCGGTCTCGGTCCTGCTCGACGTCTTCCTGCCCGTCCTGCCGAGCGGTTTCCTCGTCATCACGGCCGCCACCGCCGCCGCGGGCACCACCGTCGACCCGGTCGGCGTGGTGCGCCAGGCCGACGCGGCCGACTTCCCCGAGATGTTCGCGCTGCTGCTGTGCGCCGCGACCGCCTCGGTCCTCGGCGACATGGTCGCCTACCGGCTGGCCTGGCGCGGCAGCGACCGGCTCGACCGGGCCATCGCCCGCTCCCGCCGGCTGACCTCCGCCCAGGAGAAGTTGGGCACCGCGGTGGTGCGCGGCGGCGGAGCACTCGTCGTCATAGCCCGCTTCGCCCCCGCCGGGCGGTCGGTCGTCAGCCTGAGCGCGGGCGCGGCACACCGTCGGGTGACGGAATTCCTGCCCTGGTCGATGGTGGCCGGTCTGGCCTGGGCCGCGTACAGCGTGGCGCTCGGCTACGTCGGCGGTCAGTGGCTCGGCGCCGGCTGGCTGGGCACGGCGGTCTCGGTGCTCGCGCTGTTCGCCGCGGGCGCGGGCGCGGCGTATGTGATGCGGCGTCCGGCCGAGGACGAGGCCGGGCAGCTCGCGGTCGCCGCGGCGGGCCCGGTGCCCCCGGTCCCGTAGGCTCCGCGAAGGCTCCGTAGCGCCGCGCCCCGGGCCGCCGGGCATCGCTGAGTGCCGCCGGGCGTCGTTGTGGCGTCGATTACGGATCACCCGGGGATTGCCGTTACGGTCCTCCCCATGCGACCCACGCGTCCCATGCGTCCCATGCGTCTCATGCGTCACTTCGCCCTCCCGGGCCCGGCATGCTGAGCCGTGCCGCCGGGATGTTCGCGGCATTCGTCGCCGGTCTCGCGCTGGTCGTCGCCGCCATCCTCGTCGTACGGCAGATCATGACGCCCTCCGAGCCCAAGCTGCCCGTCATCCCGGACGCCCGGCGCCCGATCGTGGAGCAGGCGGCGAAGGTGTGCTCCCCGCTGAGCGTGCCGCTGCTGGCCGCGCAGATCGACGCGGAGAGCGGCTGGCGGCCGGACGCGGACTCCGGGCACGCCCAGGGCATCTCGCAGTTCGCGCCGGACACCTGGAAGGAGTGGGGGCGGGACGGCAACGGCGACGGCAAGGCCGACGTCTGGGAGCCCCGGGACGCCATCCCCTCCCAGGCGCACTACATGTGCCATCTGTACGGCGTGGTCGAGCGGATCCCCGGCGACCGGACGCGGCTCGCCCTGGCCGCGTACAACGCGGGGCCGGGCGCGGTGCTCCGGGCGCGCGGCATCCCGACCATCCACGAGACCCGCGGCTATGTGGACCGGATCATGGACACGCTGCTGCCCCAGTACCGGAAGAGCGAGGCGCGCTACCAGCGGAGCGAGGCGAAGCGCGACCGCGCCCGCACCGCCTCGCCGTCCGCCTCCGCCCCGCCCTCCTCCGAGGCTCCCTCGCCGCTGTCCCGGGTCCGCACGGGCTACCCGGCAGCGGCTATGAAGTCCTCCACGGCCCGCACGAGTTCCAGCGGCGTCTCGTCGGCGGGGTAGTGCCCCGCGGACGCCAGCTCGACCAGGTCGGCGTTGGTGTACCAGCGCAGCCAGGTCCGGCGCATCACCTCCGCGGTGAGCGCCGGGTCATGGGCGCCGACCACCACCCGCACCGGCAGCGGGGAACCGTCCACCTCCTCGTGGAAGTCCTCCAGCGCCCAGGAGTCCAGCCACGCCCGGAACGCCTTGGCGTCGCTCTGCTCCAGCGAATGGCGCACCATCAGGTCGAGCCAGGCGTCCGGATGGCGGCCGCCGGTGGTGAGGTCGATGATCGCCCGTCGGCATTCGGGCCGGTCGGCCGCCGACGTGAACAGCTCCCACTGCTCACCCTCCATCGGCACCCCGCTCGCCGGTACGGGAGCCACCCCGACCAGCCGCCGGACGCGGTGCGGGGCCGCCGCCAGCACGCGCTGGACGACGGCGGCGCCCATCGAGTGCCCGAGCAGCGAGAACCGCTCCCACTCCAGATGGTCGGCGAGCGCGAGCAGATCCCGGCCCGCCTCGCTGGTGGTGTACGCGCCGGGGACGTCACGCGCCTCCCCGTAGCCGCGCAGATCGGGCAGGACGTAGGTGAACGCGCGCCGGTCGATGTGCGGCAGCATCGCGGCATAGGCGGCACGGTCCGAGAACCAGCCGTGCACCGCCATGACATGGTGCGGCCCTTCGCCGACGGTCTCATACGGTGGAACGAGGGGTGGAACAAGCGGTCCCATGGCACCTCCGGTCCCAGTCGAATGCGGACACGCGGCGCGCGCCCGCTGGTGGACAACGGTGGCGTCTCGCGCGGAAGTGGGCAAGCCCGGTGCGCATATGCGCTGGGCGTCATCCGGACGGGTCACCCATACGGCCCACCCTGACGGCTCACCCCGGTGGCTCACCCGTACGGCGGGCCGCCCGCGCCGGTCCGCGTGTCCGGTCGTGGCCGCCGGGCCGTCCGTAGTGTCATGGCCGCTGTGGTGGGCGACGAGCGCGGGTCCGACGACGAGGGCGGCAGCGGGACCACGCCTCCGCGCGCCACGCCCCCGCGCACCACGCCCCTGCGCACCGCCGCCGTCATCCTCGCCGTGGCCGCCTTCTACTACGCGGGCGCCAGGCTCGGTCTGCTGCAGGAGCTGGTACGCGGTCAGGTCACCCCGCTGTGGCCGCCGACCGGGATCGCGCTGACCTGCCTGCTCCTGCTGGGCCCGCGCGGCTGGCCCGGGATCACCCTCGGCGCCCTCGCGGTCAACGCCCCCATCGGCCCCGCGCCCCTCGCCGTCCTCGCGATCGTCGCGGGCAACACCCTGGCCCCGCTGTGCGCGTATCTGCTGCTGCGGCGAGCGGGCTTCCGTACGGAACTGAACCGGCTGCGGGACGCGCTGGCCCTGGTCTTCCTCGGCGCCCTGACCGGAATGCTGATCAGCTCCACGCTGGGCACCGCCGCCCTCGTCCTCGCCGGCGGCCTCCCCGCGAGCGCCTTCTGGCCCACCTGGTCGGTGTGGTGGACCGGGGACGCGATGGGCGTCCTGGTGGTCACGCCCCTGCTGCTGGCCGCACGCCGGGCCCGGCTTCCGCGCGGCGTCACCCCGTACCGCTGGCTGGAGGCGGCCGCGCTGCCGCTGGGCACGGCGGCCGTCATGCTGGTGGCCACCCGTACGGCCGCCAGCCTGCTCTTCCTCGTCTTCCCCTTCCTCATCTGGGCGGCCCTGCGCTTCCAGCTCCCCGGCGCCGCGCCCTGCTCGCTCATCGTCACCGTCCTCGCGATCCAGGCCACGGCCGAGGGCGTCGGCCCCTTCGCGGGCCACTCGCTGCTGACCCGGATGGTCACCCTCCAGGCCTTCAACGGCTCCACGACCCTGACCGCGCTCCTCCTCGCGGCGATCATCGCCGAGCGCGACCACACGCGGCGGCAGATCGAGCAGGTGTGCGTCCAACTCGCCGAAACGGTGGTGCGGCTGGGCCCGGGCGAGCGGGAACCGGGCCGGTAGGAGCGGCATCTACGCATCCGTACGCCCGCGTACGACTGCTACCGGTGCCGCGCACCCGGACCGCGAGGGGACCCATGACCACGAAGGCAACCCGCCACCTCTACCTCACCCGGCACGGCGAGGCGACCGAGGACGAGCGCGCGCTGACGGACGACGGCCGCCGCCAGGCCGTCCTGCTCGGCAAGCGGCTCCGGAACATCCCCCTGACCACCATCCACCACGGCCCGCTCCCCCGCGCCGCCCGGACGGCCCACCTGATCGCCGCCCAGCTCGACGGCGTCCCCACGCACGCGTGCGAGCCCGCCGGGGACTACGTCCCGCACACGCCGGAGCGCGACGAACTCCCGCCCGACTCCGCCGACCCGCTCCTCGGCTTCGTCCACCGCATACCGGAGGACGAGCGCGCCGAAGGCCCACGGCTGGCCCACGAGGCCATGGAACGCTTCACGGGCCCCGTGCCCGGCACCGAGGACCGCCACGAACTGGTCGTCACCCACACCTTCCTCATCGGCTGGCTCGTCCGCGCCGCGCTCGACGCACCGCCCTGGCGCTGGATGGGCCTCAACCACGACAACGCGGCCCTGACCGTCCTCCGCTACCGCCCGGGCTTCCCCGTCTCCCTGCACTGCTTCAACGACACCTCCCACCTGCCGGCGTCTCAACCGGACCGTACGGACCGGAGATGAGCCGGACGAAGGCCGGACCCGTGCTGTAGGGCCCGGCCTTCCGCATCCGAGTCACGTGCAGCCCAGCAACGTGAATAAGGACGGGAATCACGGTACGGCCACCCACCGACAGCCGCCGGAGCCTGTGGATAACCACCCCGACGGGTGCCGGTCGCCCTCCCGCTCCAGCACGGCTCCACCGCCGCAGGGCACACTCTTCACGCCGGACGGCGATCAGCCGTCGAAACAGAGGTGAGGATCCGTTGACCGATCGGTGGCAGGAACGCCACACCGCACTCCTCGACACCCTCGCCGCGTCGGGGGCGTTGTCACCGGACTGGCGCGGCGCGTTCGAGGTCGTGCCGCGCCACCGCTTCATCCCCGCGGACATCTGGGAGCAGAAGGCCACCTGCGTACCGGTCACGACGGACGATGCCTGGTGGGACCTGGTCTACCGCGACGTACCGATCGTCACCCAGGTGGACGACGGACGCGGCGACGGCCCCGGGCTGGCGACCTCGTCCAACTCCATGCCCACCATGGTGGCCCGGATGCTCGGTGCGCTCGATGTCGCCGCCGGGCACCGCGTACTGGAGATCGGCACCGGCCGCGGCTGGAACGCGGCGCTGCTCGCCGAGCGACTGGGCAACGAGAACGTCACCACCGTCGAGGTCGACGAGGCGCTGGCGAAGAGGGCCGCCAAGGTCATCGAGGCGGCGGGTTACCGCCCCGACGTCGTATGGGGCGACGGTGTGCGCTGATGGGAATCCGCGGCGCCGTACGACCGGATCATCGCCACCTGCGCGGTGCGCCGCATCCCCCACGCCTGGGTGCGGCAGACCACCGTGGGCGGGATCATCGTCGCGCCGCTGGCCGGGGATTTCTGGTCCGGAGCCCTGGTACGGCTCGAGACGGCCGCGGACGGCACGGCTCGCGGCCGGTTCATCGGAGGCGCCAGGTTCATGCCGATGCGCTCCGAACGCCCCCGCCCGGACGCCCCCGTGGACAGCGACACCGGCCGACGCGGCAGCCCCGGCCCACAGCCGCTCGGTGCGCTGGCCGACCTGGGCTTCGCCCTCTACGCGGGCGCGCGGCTGCCGGGCGTGGTCATGGCCGACGGGACACAGGACGATACGTACCAGGTGTGGCTCCACGATCGGGAGGGATCGGCTGCCGTCGTCAACGCCCAGGAGGCATGGCAGTACGGTCCCCGCGACCTGTGGCGGGAAGTCACGGCCGTGTACGACGACTTCGTGACCGCCGGAAGCCCCGGCGCCGACGCCTTCGAGCTGACGGTGACCTCCGAGGGCCGGCAGATGTGGTCGTACCCTGGCTCACACGGCCGCTGACAGCTCCTCGCGCAGCCCCTCCAGAGCGGTGCGATCGTCTTCCGTGCCGGTGTGCGGGGCGGCGAACCAGCGTGCGTACTCGTCGATCTCGGACAGCCGCCAGTCGAGCGCGAACAGCTCGACCATCGCGGGATCGGCGTGCAGGCGGTCGCCCGCGCCCGCGGCGAGGAGGTCGGCGTAGTCGCGCTCGCGCGGCGCGAGGGCCAGCGACTCCCAGTCGACCAGCCGCAGCCCGTGGGCGCTCATGACCTGGTTGTCGTTGTGCGGCTCGCCGTGGGTCGGCACCCACGCGTCCCGGCGCTCCAGGGCGAGGTCCGCCAGTGCGTGGTACCGGCCCGTCCAGCGCGTGATCGCGTCAGCGTGGCCGACGAGCACGGTCCGGGCCTCCTCCGCCAGCGGGCCGGACCCCCAGGGCCGGGCGGTGCGGGCCCGCAGCTCGTCGGCGAACCCGGGGCCGACGCGCGGAGCCCACCGCCGCAGACCGTCCGGTGGCGCGCTGCCGTGCAGTGCGGCCAGCGCGGCGAGGACCGACCGGACGTGGCCGGGCTCGCGCGCCTCCGCCTCCGTAGGCGTACGCCCCTCCAGCCACGGGGTCACGCTGAGCACCCCGGCCCCGGCGTCGACGGTGAACCGCCCGGACCGGGCGGGCAACGGCGCGCACACCGCCTCCACCCCAGCGGCACCCAGCGCCGCGGCCCCCGCGTAGGCCGCCTCCAGTGACGCCGCGGTATGCCGGGGCGCCAACTGGTCCAACGTGACGAACAGCGCCGTCCCACCACCGGCCACCCGCCAGTGGTGCGCGCCGAAGCCCCAGGGCAGGTGGGCCACCTCGTCGGCCTCGGGCAGCCACTGGGCGGCTACCGCACGTAGGACCGCGTCGTCACTGATGAAAGAGGGACGGGAGAGCACAAGGCCCACCCTAGAAACCGCGCGGCCCACGGTCACCGGAATTTCCACGCGGTCTTGCGAGGCGTCGCACCGCTCTCGAAACTGCTCACACCGGCAGGGGGAGGCGCGATGGCGGCACGACGAGAACAGACGCGGTTACGCCGCAGGGCCTGGCCCGTCATCGCCGCACTCCTGCTCATCCTGGCCCTGACCTGGGACACGGTGTGGCCGTACGTCGTCGTCGTAACCCTCGTAGCCCTGCTCGGCGCCGCCGCCTGGTGGCTCCGTACGACGCACCGCGAGACGGTCGCCGGACATCGCGCCTGGCAGGCCGAGGAGGAGAACAAGGCCCGCGAGCGCTCCATGGCCGAGGTCGACGCCATGACGTGGCAGCGGTTCGAGCGGTACGTCGCGGAGCTGTGCCGCCGCGACGGCTGCACCCAGGTCGTCGTCTCCGGAAAGTCGGGTGACCTGGGCGCCGACGTCATCGGCCGGATGCCGGACGGCCGGCGGCTGGTGATCCAGTGCAAGCACTACGCGGCACACCGCACGGTATCGAGCGGGGACATGCAGAAGTTCCTGGGCACGGCGAAAGCCGAACACGGCGCGGACGTCGCGGTCTTCGTCACCACGGCCCACTTCACCCGGGCGGCCCAGGCCCTCGCCATCAAGCACGACATCGTCGCCCTGCACCGCAACCTGCTCGGCGCCTGGGTCAGGGGGGCCACCCTTGGGTCCCTGCTCCCCCTCAACGGAACGGGCACCGGCCCGCCGCGCGGACGCCGGGCGTAACCGCTCAAATCCGACTGGGAAGGCGCGTAAGTCCACGCCCGTCGGGGCATGCACGATGAGGGGGACGGGGGACGATGAGCAATAACGCACCGACGGGTCACGGTCTGCTGCGCAGATTCCGCGCAGCGCTCGCACTGTGCATCCTCCTCGGCGGGCTGAGCCTCGCCCTGGTGTCCAACGGCCGTGACGGCTTCGGCTGGGCCGTGCTCAATGAGCTGGCCATCTTCGCCGCCGCCGGTGTCGCCGTCCCCTTCTACTACGAACTGTTCCTGCGGGATGCCGAACGGCAGCGATTTCTGGAGGAGATGGGGCAGCAGCTCGATGAGCGGTTGTGCGCTCGGGAAAGCAGCCACGGTCTGACCGTTCATGCCCAAGGCCGCCCCGCCCCGACCGAGAAAGCCGAATTCCTCCACGGGGCGCGTTCCCAGGTCGTCGAAGTCGGCATCGCCCTGCGCAGTCTGGCAAGCCTCTTCGTCTCGCGTCCCGAGCGGGACCTGGTCGAGCCCGTACGTCGGCTCCTGAGCCAAGGCGTGAACCTCACCTACGTCGTGGCGGACCCCGCATCGGCACTCGTCGCCGAGTACGCCCGCAGCATCGGCGAACCCGACCTGCCGCAGCGAGCAGCCGACTCCGCCCGCCAGCTCGTGGAGGTCGCCAGGCGCTTCGACGCCGAAGGCCATCCCGGACGCATCGCCGTGCACATCACCCAGCAACTCCCCACCTGCTACCTGAGCATCGTCGACCCCGACTCCGAGACGGGCCGCTGCCGCACCTCCCCCTATCTGCCGGGGGTCCGGAGAGCCGACTCACCGGTCTTCGACATCGCCCGGAGGACCCAGCGCGAGCTGTTCGAGCGCTACGTGGCCTATACGCGCAGAATCCTGGACGACAGCAGGCCACTCGCCTGAGTCCTTGTCAGCCCTGCCAGCGCGCCCCTAGGTTGGCGATCACACGATGCCGACGGGACGAGGGGCAATGACGGAGAGCTTGTGCAACCCCGCACACCGCGTCGCCCCACCACTTCTCCGGCCCCGGCCATGAACGGACGAGGGCTGAATCGCGACGGAACGATCGCACGTGAAGGCGCGCTGGACCGAGTACCGGCAGCGTTCGCCCCCGTCATCGACGCCGCCCGCGCCCATATCGCCGATACGTTCGGTCCAACGCGCCTGCACAGCGCCTACCTCTACGGCAGCATCCCCCGGGGCACCGCCACGCCCGGCGTCTCGGACCTCGACCTCCAGCTCGCCCTCCACAACGAGCCCACCAAAGCCGACCGCACCGACGCCCGAACGATAGAGGCCACGCTCGACCACGCATTCCCCCAGATCGATGGCGTCGGGATCCTGCTGACGAGCACCCGGGTTCTGCTCAGCGACCTGGAGCGTCACGACGCCGGGTTCTTCATCTCCTGCCTCTGCACCCCGCTGCTCGGGGCCGACCTCGCGGAACACCTACCCCGTTACCGCCCCACAGCCCTCCTCGCGCGCGAAACCAACGGCGACCTCGCCCGCGTGCTCCCTCGCTGGCACGCCGAAGCCGCCGAAGCCACCACGGACGCCGATCGCCGGAGCCTCAGCCGTCTCGTCGGCCGTCGCATCGTCCGCACAGGGTTCACCCTGATCATGCCCCGATGGGGCGGCTGGACCAGCGACCTCGACCGGTCCGCCGAGCTCTTCGGCCGCTACTACCCCGAGCGCGTCGAACAGATGCGCATCGCCGCGTCCACCGGCCGCGCGCCCTCCCCCGAGGCGGCGGTGCTCGGGATGCTCATCAACGACCTGGGGCCCTGGCTCGCAGCCGAATACACAGCCGTGCACGGCGAGAAAGCCCCACGTCCCTGACGACCCACACCGCGATCGGCTGAGTCCTTGTCAGCCCTGTCAGGGGCCCCTAGGTTGGCGATCACACGATGCCGACGGGACGAGGGGCAAAGGGGGAGTCCGCTTCACATGGCTCGCACGCGATGGCATCCGCCGGAGAGCTTCTTCAACGCCGCGAACCGCGCGGTCCGGCCCCTCCTCCGGTCCCGGCTCCACCCACTCGTGAGCAAGCGGCTCATGCTGCTCACGTACGAGGGCGCCAAGTCCGGGCGCACCTACGCGATCCCGGTGGCCTACTACCGATGGCGCCCGGACGAGGTGTGGGCATTCGGCGCGCGGACCGGCTGGATGAGCAACTTCCGCGACCCCCGCACCGTACGCCTGCTGCTGCGCGGCCGGGAGGTACGCGCCGAGGCCACCGCCGTCGAGGACCGGGAGCAGGTGGCGCGCCTGCTGGAGGAACTGGTCCAGCGCAAGGGACCCGGCGCGGTCCGGGACCCGTTCGCCGGACTGCCGCGCGACCGGTACCCCACCCATGAAGAGGCGCTGGCCTCGGCGGACAGGGTGCGCATCGCGCGCTTCCGCCTGTCGGCCAAGCCCTGACAATCTCAGGCCCGGTCGAGGCGGAGGCGCTCGGCCCTCGGCAGCCCCGCGACCACCAGGTCGTACGAGTCCTCGATCAGCTCCCGGACCAGCTGGTCCGGCAGGTCGCCATCCACCGTCACCGTGTTCCAGTGGCGCTTGTTCATATGCCACCCCGGCACGATCAGCCCCGGGTGGTCACCGCGCAGCCGAACCGCGACCTCCGGCTCACACTTCAGATTCACCGTGAGGGGCCGCGTGCCCAGGGTCGACAGCGCGAAGATCTTGCCGCGCACCTTGAAGGTCGAGACCTCCGGGGCACTCGGGAAGGGGAACTCCTCCACGGCCGCGTTGAAGGAGACGCAAAAGGACCGCAGCTGGTCAGGGGTCACTCCGGGTACTCCTTGCGTTCGGCTGGGAGTGCATGATCCCTACACTATCCACGGTCGGCTACATGTGTTTTTCAACGTTATCCGACTCCACGGCGCCGTCCACGGTCGCGATTCAGAGGATTCCTTCTCTGTCGCACCACTCGGCGAAGCCGCCTTGCTTGAAAGGGAGTCGGTACTGGCCGGTGAGAAGGTCATCAGCCAAGGCAGACACCAAAGGTACCGTGAGGAGCCCTGCGCGTATCGCATCGCAAAGCAGACCCAGAGTACGACGCAGTATCACGGGGCGGCCTCGGGAAGCTGCCACGGCTACTCGGTCGTCGACGACCGCCACGGCACCCGGTAACGTTTCGGCGAGTGCCAGCACTCCGCACTCACCGATGTTGCGCCCGTTCGGACCGACCAGTTGTCGCTCGTAGTAAACAAACGCCGATAACTGAGCGGGACTTTCGAGGGGTACGGTCTCGATCCAAGCTGCGTCGAGCACTGACTGCAAGTGAGGGTGCTGGTCGACTCCATGGCGCAATTCTTGTGCGACCACATCAGGAATCAGCACGTGGTGGTCCTTCAGAATGCTCTTGAGAACCCCAAGCCATTGAGCCTGCGCGAAATGACTCAGCGGACCGGTGTCCAGGACGTAGGAGGTCTCAGCCTCGGTCACGAGGTCACTTCCCAGATTTCCGCCTCCGACGCGGGCGGCAGGGTCGGCAGCGAGTCCGGCCCGAAAGTGCCACGGAGCAGCCCCAGAGCCCGGTCCGCCGTGATGGCCTCACGGCGAAAGAGCTTCAATACCGCCTGCTCATACGGTCGCGGCAGCGCCACCGGAGCCATCTCATCCCGGACGACAAGGTTCTTCTCCACGATGTCGGCCTGCTTGGTGTGGACCCGACGGATGTCGTTCGCGCGACTCCCGTCCACCAGGCCGAGTTCCTGAAGCCTGCGTGCCAGGGTCGCCATGTCCACTCCGTAGTGACTGGCTGCACGGACCGCGGCGTCACGCCATGTCTCATCCGGGGCGGCCAGCCACTCGGCCCAGCGTCCCCGCAGGTCCTCGCCGGGGAGAAGCAGGGCGCGCGCGAAGCGGTCCAGCCTGGCTTCAATCCCCTCCGCCTCCGCCGCCGCGACCCGCCAGTCCAAGGAAAATTCATCGGCGACGAGGTAATGGCCCAATTCATGGGCGGCGGCAAGCCGGCGGCGACCCACCCGCCAGTGCCCGTTGACAAGCGCTACGCCGCCGCGCCTCAGCAGGACCGTCCCCGCATCCGCGCCTTCGCCGAGATCCACGGCAAATACCAACAGTCCTACGTTGGCGGCCAGTCTGGAGACTTCCTGTGCCGGTTGCTCCGGGCGCAGGCCGAGGAGGCGTCGCGCACGGACCGCCAGATCCTCCGCGTCTTTCATCGTGACCGGGTGCGGCAGCGGCTCCGGCTGCCCCGCGACCAGTTCAGGACAGCCAGAAGCGACGAACTCGGCGTCGCGGACCAGGGAGTCGAGCTCAGTGTCGATGACTTGCACCGCCACCCCTGGTTGGGCCCTGCGGTAGGAGACGAGGGCAGGTGGAACTTCGTCCACAAACCACTCCACACGGCGCCCCAGCTCGCGCGCGATCATCACAAGCTCCATGGCGGTTACACGGCGGCTCCCAGACTCGATTTTCGCCAGTGCCGTGCGATCCATGCCGATGGTGGCGGCCAGCTGAGCCTGGGTAGCTCCGCGTTCCGTCCTGGCCTCAGCGATCCGTGCCCCGATCTCCATGTGTGCGAATTTAGCACATCCAGCCCCGCGGCATCACCCTGTGGATTCGCGCAACCACGGACCGCTACCACGCGAGCTGAGCTGCGCGTGGGGGACTGGGCCCAGAGGGGTTCCGACCTGCGCTGCCCGGAATGTGACGGTACATGCCTACGCTGGTCTGCCCGCGGTCCCCCGGTACGGGACCGGGTACCGCGCATCCGTATGGCCACGCGGCCACACGGAGCAGGCCCGACCCAGCCGGGCGGGGGACGTCATGACCGGGCAGCCGCACGTGGACGCCGCGGACGGGCACTGACAGGCCCGCACGGGCGAGGCCATCGAAACCCCATGGGGCTGTGCCGCGGAAAGGCGAAGGAGTACTGAACGGCGCCTTGCGACGGGTCGAGCTGACGCACTGACATGAGGACCGCACCGGCTCGGCAGCCGAACTGGCCAACCGGCGCGAAGCGGAGGTGGTCGGTGGACCGAGAGGCCGAGGACGACGATGTGCTGGCGTTCGGCGGCGGGGCGATGGTCGTCGCGGTGCCCGGACACACGGGCAGGTCGATCGCGCCCCACCCGCCCGGGCCGAGGGTGCTGTTCACCGGCGACGCGGTGCTGGTGGGCGCAGACGGATTCGAACCGCCGACATCTGCCTTGTAAGGGCAGCGCTCTACCGCTGAGCTATGCGCCCTGGGGGAGCTGTCAGCCTACCTTGTTCGCGGGGCAGCGCCGCAATCCGCCTGCGGCGCCGGTCGTGGCGGGAAGAAGGCCGGCGACGCGAACCGTACCGACCTCTGTGTTCGTCCCTGGTGGGTGGGAGAATGACATCCGGGCCCGGGCGATCCATTGGGAGAGGGAAGTGGCGGCGACACCTGCGCGGCGGTGGTTCGGGGGACGCGGGGAGAGCCAGCGGGCGGAGGCGCAGGCCGCGAAGGATGCCGCGGCGGCCGCGTTCTACGAGCTGGACACCGCGCAGCGGGATCTGCGGATCTCGATAGAGACGATCACGGCGGTGGACGACTCCCCCGCCGCCCGCCGGGCCGCCGCCGACTTCGCGGCGCTCGGGCAGCGGATCGACCAGGTCAGCCATGACTACATCAGCGCGGTGGACGCGCACGACCTGGACCATGACGGTCTGGACGCGGCGGCCGCCGGGCGGGCGCGGGCGGAGCTGACCCGGGCCCGGGACGAGCTGCGGCGGACCAAGGCGGATCTGGACCGGTTCGGGCAGGGGCTGGGGCCGCTGCTGCAGCAGGCCGAGACGCAGCTCGCGCGGCTGGCGCCGGCGGTGGAGCGGGCGCGGCAGGCACTGCTGGCGGCCACGAACGCGCTGGACGAGGTGCGCGGCTCCGGGCTGCGGGCGGACGATCTGGCGGCGCGGCTGGCGGCGCTGGCGCCCGAGCTGACCAAGCTCAACCAGGGCGCCGGGCGGCACGGCGTGCAGGAGACCATCCGGCGCGCGGACGATGTGCTGCGCCGGGCGGAGGCCGTTCGCGGGGAGGCGGAGCGGCTGCCGGAGCGGGCGGCCGAGATAGACCGGCGGCTGGTGTCGCTGCGGACCCGCGCCCAGGCGATCACCACCCGGGCCGCCGGGGTGGAGCCGGTCCTCAGTGAGCTGCGCCGCCGCTACAGCGCGGCCTGCTGGCAGGACCTGCAGTCGGTGCCCGGGCAGGCGGCGCGGGACGTGGCGCAGGCCGAGGCGAAGCTCGGGGAGGCGCGGGCGGCGCGTGAGGAGCAGCGCTGGCCGGACGCCACGGCCCTGCTCAGTACGGTACGGGCGCTGCTGAACACCACGGACGAGGCGGTGTCTGCGGCCGGGGACCGGTTGCGGCGGCTGGATGAGGTGTCGTTCAACCAGGACAAGGAGATCGAGCGCACCCGTTTCGCGATCCGCGACGCGCAGCGGCTGGCGATGGCCGGGCGCAGCACCCCCGATCCGCGCCACGCCCGCCCGCTGGACGACGCGGTCGGGCGGCTGGAGCGGGCGATCGCGGGGCTGGAGGGGCGGCATCCCGACTGGTGGCACTTCCTCATGGAGACGGAGGCGGTCCGGCAGACCGCCGCCCGGGTCGTGCGGGAGATCCGTGACGACCTCGGGGGCGGGCACTGAGTCCGGTCGCGGCGTACGGGCCGGGAATCGGGGGCCGCGGGGCGTTGGGGATGGTTATGCTCCTGACATGCCTCGCTACGAATACCGCTGCCGCGCCTGTGGGACCACCTTCGAGCTCAACCGGCCCATGGCCGAGTCCTCGGCGCCCGCCTCGTGCCCGGACGGGCATGACGACACGGTGAAGCTGCTGTCGACCGTCGCCGTGATGGGCGGTTCGGCCTCCTCCTCGGCGCCGGCGGCGCCCGCCGGTGGTGGGGGCGGGTGTTGCGGGGGCGGGTGCTGCGGATAATCCTGGGAGGTACGTCATGGGGGTGCGTAAAACGGCACGTACCCCCACGTACCCACCGGGTACGGCCTCGCCGGTTAGGAGGCCGACATGGCTACCGGCCGTCCCTCCCCCATCGGTCCGCACCCCGCGGGTTCCGCGCGGCATTTCCCGGAGCGGATCGGCGGGCGCACCAAGCTGGATGAGCATCTGCCGGTCGACCACAGCCTGAGCAGGGTCTACCGCCTCGGTGCGGGGCTGATGGGGCTGGTCCTGCTCGCCTTCGGCATCCTCGGTCTGACCGACCACATCGGGTTCTTCGACACCGGCGGCGCGACCGCCGCCGGGCTGAACACCAACGGCGCGCTGAGCGTGCTGTCCATCGCCATCGGGGCGCTGCTGTTCATCGGCATGGTCATCGGCGGCAACTTCGCCTCGACGCTCAACATGGTGCTCGGGCTGCTCTTCCTGCTGAGCGGATTCGTCAATCTCGCGGTGCTGGAGACCAGCTTCAACTTCCTGGCCTTCCGGCTGCAGAACGTGCTGTTCAGCTTTGTGGTGGGCCTGATGCTGATGTGGTTCGGGATGTACGGGCGGGTCAGCAGCAAGCTGTCTCACGACAACCCGTACTGGATCTCCCGCCACCCCCAGCAGGCCGAGCGCGAGGCACGGGCACGCGAGGTGATGGCCGCCCGGCGGCGGGCCGCGGAGGCGGGCGCGGGGCAGTCCGTGGCCCCCGGCGAGCCCGCACGGCCCGGGGGCCCGCCGAGCCCTACGCCGCCGCCGGACCGGCCGGAGCGGCCGGGCCAGCGGAGCGTGGTCGATCATGTGGGCGGCGAGAAGGCCATTGACCGGGCAGCCGGCGGGGAGGAAAAGCCGCCCGGGAAGTGGGGGAAGCTGGACCGGGCGCCGGAGGACGCGGCCCCGTCCGGGCCACGCCGCCCCCACCGGCACTGGCCCCGCCGCCACCGCGCCGAGCGGTAGGCAGACCGCGGCAAGCAACCGGTCAGCGGCGGCGGGCCAGGGTCAGGCCGTCGGCGATCGTGAGCATGACCGACTCCATGCGGTCATCGGCCGCCACATGGTCGTTGAAGGACCTGATCGCGGCGCCGCCCCCGGTGGCCCCCGGGTCGACGACGGCCCCGCCGTAGAAGACGTTGTCCGCGACGATCAGCCCGCCCGGGTTCAGCCGCGGCACCAGCTCCTCCCAGTACGGGATGTAGTTGCCCTTGTCCGCGTCCAGGTAGGCGAGGTCGATGTGCGGCTCGGCGGGCATCGCGCGCAGGCTGTCCAGGGCGGGCGCGATCCGCAGGTCGATACGGTCGGCGACGCCCGCCGCGGCCCACGCCCGGCGCCCGTACGCGGTCCACTCGTCCGATACGTCGAGGGCCACCAGCGTGCCGTCGGCGGGCAGGGCCCGCGCCATGGACAGCGCGGAGAAGCCGGTGAAGGTTCCGACCTCGACGATGTGGCGGGCGCCGGTCAGCCGGACCAGGAACGCCAGCAGCGGGCCCTGCTCCTCGGCGGACTGCATCCCGGCGTACTGCGGCAGCTGGGCGTGCGTCACGTCGACCAGTTCGCGCTGCACGGGGTCGAGCGGCGGATTGTGGGCCAGCATGTAGCCGTACAGCTCGCTGGTGATCGGGGTGCTCTTGGTCTCAGCCATGGTTCAGTCTCTCTCCATCCGAGGCCGGGCCGCTCCCTCCCTCTAGCTTCCCAGGTAGCGGAGCACCGCCAGGACGCGGCGCGAGTATCCCGAGCTGCCGGGCAGTTCGAGCTTGTCGAAGATCGCGTTGATGTGCTTCTCGACGGCGCTGCGCGAAACGTGCAGCCGTTCGGCGATCGTGGCGTTGGCGTGGCCCTGGGCCATCGCGTCGAGGACGTCGCGCTCGCGCGGGGTGAGCCGGGCGAGCGGGTCGGTGTGGGTGCTGCGGGACAGCAGCCGGCGGACGACCTCGGGGTCGAACGCGGCGCGCCCCGCGGCGACCCGCTCGAGGGCGTCGAGGAACTCGTCGACCTGGACGACCCGGTCCTTGAGGAGATAGCCGACGCCCTCTCCCGGGCCGCTCAGCAGCTCGGTCGCGTACCGCTTCTCGACGTACTGCGACAGGACCAGCACGCCGATCGCCGGATGCCGCCGCCGTATCTCCAGGGCGGCCCGCAGCCCCTCGTCGGTGTGGGTGGGCGGCATGCGGACGTCCACGACGACGGCGTCCACGTCCGGGATCCGGTCCACGGCCGCGATCAGCGCGGTGCCGTCGCCGACCGCGGTCACCACCTCGTGGCCCTCGTCGGCGAGCAGCCGCACCAGGCCCTCGCGCAGCAGGGTCGAGTCGTCGGCGAGGATTACGCGCAAGGGGGCAGGCATGGCAGCTCCGCGGTGATGGTGGTGGGGCCGCCGGGCGGGCTGGCCACCCGGAGCCGCCCGTCGAGCGCGGCGGCCCGGCGCGCCAGGCCGAGCAGACCGCCGCCCGCCGGGTCGGCGCCTCCGGTGCCGTCGTCGGTGATCCGTACGCGGAGGGCGCCGGCAGGATCATGCGTCAGCGCGACGTCGATACGGGACGCGCCCGAGTGCTTGACCGCGTTCGTCACGGCCTCGGAGACGACGAAGTACGCGACCGTACGGACCGTCGTGCCCGGCTCCGCCACCAGGCCGTACGCCAGCCGGACCGGGATCGCGGACCGTTCGGCCACTCCCTCCAGCGCGACCCGCAGCCCGGCCTCGTCCAGCGCGGCCGGGTAGACGCGCCACGCCACCTCGCGCAGGTCGCTGAGGGCCTGGCGGCTCTCCTCGTGGGCCTGGACGAGCAGGGCGTGCGCCCGCTGCGCGTCCTGGCTGCGGCGGGCCCGGCCCAGCAGCATGCCGAGCGCGACGAGCCGCTGCTGCACCCCGTCGTGCAGGTCGCGTTCGATGCGCCGCCGCTCCTCGTCCACGGCGTCCACGACCCCGGCGCGGCTGGCGGCCAGCTCCTCGATCCGGTGGTGCAGGGCGTCCTGAGGGCTGGGGCCGAGCAGCTGCCGCGCGAGCAGCCCCTCCCAGGACGCGACCGCCACGACGCCCTGGGCGGCGAGGATGAACAGGACCACGCCGCCGATCCCGGTCGTGACCAGGTCGAACCAGTGGTCGCCGCCGAGCACCGGCACGCCCCACAGCAGCAGCGAGCCGAATCCGGCGCCGATCGCGGCCAGCGCCGGGACCACGCCGCCGAGCAGGCCCAGTGCCCAGCGCGTGGCGAGGTAGCGCAGCGCCTGTTCACCGCCGTAGTCGGGGGTGATCTCGGTGTCGAGGAAGCGGGCCAGCTTGCGGCGTTCCGCCTCGGTGAGCCACCGGGCGGTCGCCGTCAGCGGGCGCAGGGCGCGGGTGCGGGCGCGGGGCCGGGGGGTGACGCACAGCAGGATCAGCCCCGCGGCCACGGTGAACAGCAGCTCGGCCACGGCGGTGCCCGCGCCGATCAGCAGCCCGCCCACCAGCCGCAGACCCCGCCGTAACCACGTCGACCGCGCCTTCCCCATGGACCGCAACGCTAGCCGCCGCCACCCGCCCGCACACTGAGGATTTCCGCAGGGTATGGGTGCGGTGCGGGCCCGTACGACCGGGTGGGCCGCCTCATGGTCCGGCGGGGCGCCGTTTTCTTAGCGTTCCGTGGCATGACCGATCGCATCACCGACTGGGCCACCGGCCTCATGGACGCCCTCGGGGCGCCGGGCGCGGGCGCCGCCATCGCACTGGAGAACCTGTTCCCGCCGCTGCCCAGCGAGGTGATCCTGCCGCTAGCCGGGTTCGCGGCGGGTCAGGGGCGGATGAACCTGTACGCCGCGCTGCTGTGGACCACGGCCGGTTCGGTCGTCGGCGCGCTCGCCCTGTACGGGGTGGGCGCGCTGCTCGGCCGGGACCGGACCCGGGCGATCGCCGCGCGGCTGCCGCTGGTCAAGGCGGCCGATGTCGACCGGACCGAGCGGTGGTTCCAGCGGCACGGCACCAAGGCGGTCTTCTTCGGCCGCATGATCCCGATCTTCCGCAGCATGATCTCGGTACCGGCCGGCATCGAGCGGATGCCGGTCCCGGTCTTCCTCGCCCTCACCACCCTCGGCAGTCTGATCTGGAACACGGTCTTCGTGCTGGCCGGTTACGCGCTCGGCGACAACTGGCACCGGGTGACGGACTACGCCTCGGCGTACTCCAAGGCCGTGCTGGGCGCCGCCGCGCTCGCGGCGCTCGGCTTCGCCGCCACCCGGTTCGTCAGGCTGATCAGCCCCGGCCGCGGGAAACGGCGCGGATGACCTCGCGGCGGGCCTTCGCCCAGTGGAGGGAGGCGTGTTCGGACAGGGCGCGGGCGATCGCCTCGCCCGCCGCGACGCCCTGCTCCTCGACCGCCGTGACGTGCGGTGCCGTCCAGCCCTCGATGGCCAGTTCGCCGTGGCCGGGGCGCCAGGCGTGGTCGGCGGCCTCCAGCAGGTCGGCGTCGAGGAGCGAGTCGCCCGCGGTGAGCACCTCGTCCGCGCCGGTGCGGCGCTTGATCTCGGCGACGGCCGCGCTCTTGGTGAGCGGCTTGGGCACGGCGTAGAGCTTGCGGCCCTGGAGCGAGACGGTCCAGCCGCGCGGCTCCGCCCACACCGCCAGCTCCTTGACGTACTCGTCGGGCAGCAGCTTCCGCTCGACGACGAGATACGCGAACAGGTCCTCCGCGACCCGCTCCTTGAGCAGCCAGGACGGGTCGGCGGTGGCGGTGAGGTGGGCGCGGACCTCCTCCAGGGGGGCGCAGCCGTCGGCGAGGGCGCCGCGCACACCGGCGTGCCACTCGGGGTCGGACTCGCCGTCGACCAGCAGATGGCCGCCGTTCGCGCAGATGGCGAAGCGGGGGGCCGGGCCGGGCAGCCGTACGCGCCGGTACTGCTCGCGGGTGCGGGTGGTCGTCGGTACGAAGACGGACGTACGGGCCAGCTCGGCGAGCAGCCCGGCCGCGGTCTCCGTCAGGTACGACAGCGGCTTGCCCTCGTACACCTCGACGCACAGCAGCCGGGGCGCCTCGGCGTCGGGCACGGTGAGGCCGAGCGCCGCCGCCGAGTAGATCAGCGTACGGTCGAGATCACTTGCCACCAGAACGGTCATCGGGCCGCCTCCACCGCATATGCCGACATGTTCATCTCGCCGCCACCGCCTTGCCGTCCGCGCCCGTGGCGCCTCGTGTGTAGCGCGGGTGGATCAGCCCGACGCAGGTGTACGGCAGGCCGTCGGTCTCCTCGACCGGCACCCCGCGCTGCTCGGCGAGCAGCCGTACGTGGTCCAGGTCCGCGCCCGCGCCCCGCTTGGCGAGGATCTTCCACGGGACGCGGCGCAGCAGCACGCGCGTCGTCTCGCCGACGCCCGGCTTGACGAGGTTGACGTCGTGGATGCCGTACTCCTCGCTGATCCGCTCGACGGCCCGCCACCCCTCCCAGGTCGGGGTGCGGTCGGCGGCGGCCAGCTCCTTCGCGTCGGCCGCCACGCCGTCGGCGACCTCCTCGAAGCGGGCCGTGATGGCGTCGATGAAGTCACCGGAGAGGTCCACGCCGGCCAGCTCGCGGTAGAACTTCGCGCCGTGGAAGTCGTCCGGCCCGACGAGGTCGGCACGCAGCACGGTGCGCGATATCAGCCCGGAGACGGTGGAGTTGAGGCATGCGGAGGGGACGAGGAAATCGTCGCGGGTGCCGTAGGTCTCCACGCAGCGGCCCGGGTCGGCGAGGACCGCGATCCGCGGGTCGAAGTCCGGGTACGGGGCGAGGGCGTCCGACAGCTCGCGGGTGATCGCGCCCTTGCCCGTCCAGCCGTCGACGAACACCACATCGGCCGGGTCGTGGTGGTCGGCCAGCCAGCGCAGCGCGGCGGTGTCGATGCCGCGGCCGCGCACGATGGAGACCGCGTAGTGCGGCAGGTCCAGACCGTGGGCGTGGCGCGCCCAGCGGCGCATCAGCACGCCGATGGGGGTACCGGCCCGGGCGAGCGAGACGAGGACGGGGCGCGGCGAGCGCTCGGCGAGCACGGTCTCGGTGACGGTGCCGACCGCGCGGGCGATCCGGCCCGCGGAGGCCGCGAGCGCGGCCCGGAACAGCTCCTGGTACGCCTCGCTGGGCTGGTACTCGACGGGCAGCGACTCGGCGTAGTGCGCACCGCCGCTCTGGATCGCCTCCTCCCGCTCCTCGGTGGGGGCTTCGAGGGTGACGTGGGAGAAGTCCTGGAGCAGCCAGCCGACGTCGTCGGGGGCGTACGACGAGAACGCGGGACCGCGCAGGGGCTCGGGCGGCGGTTGGGGCATGGAGGCCTGCCGTTCGGGGGCGGGGACGGGAGTGGGGGCTGTGGGGGGCGGTACGTGGGAGGGGACGACGGCCAGCAGCAGCCGGTCGGTGTGCGCGGCCAGCCGCGCGAGCAGCCCGTCGGGGGCGTGCAGCGCGGGGGTGTCGGCGGCCGAGTCGACGACGGCGACGACCGCGTCGAAGCGGCGCGCGGGGTCGGCGCCGGGCGCCACGTTGTACGCGTAGCGCGGCCCGGGACCGTCGGCGGGGGCGTCATGGGCGGGGAAGGTGAGCGCGGTACGGATCGCGTAACCGGGGTCGTCCACGGCCAGCACGGGCGACCGCGTGGTGGTCGAGAACCGCACCTCGGCGTCGTCGAGCACGTCGTCCAGCGCCCCGGCGAGCCGCAGCGGGGCGTACATCAGCTCCTCGAACCCGAGGACGAGCACGCGGCGAGGCGCGGCGCCGTGCGCCCGGTCCGGCGCCCCGGGGTCCTCGGCGGTGTCCGGCGCCCCGCCCGGTGCGGGCGCCGAAGCGTCGGCGGACGGCACGGGGGAGCCCGGCCCGGCCGGGGCGCCCGGCGCGTCGGTCAGCGCCTCCGCGAGGCGCGCCGCCATGGCCGGGAGCGCGGCCTCCAGGCGGGCGCGGTGGGCGGGGGTGAAGCCGTGCCGCCCGCCGTCCGGCAGGCCCGCGGGCCAGCCCAGCCCGACCCGGAGGGTCTGCGGGCCGTCCGCGCCCCGGCCCCCGGCCGCCGCCGGGGCCGCCCCCGCTTCCGGCGGGGCCGGGGCGTGGGCGGCCACCAGGGCGCGGCCGCGCGGGAGGACGTCGGGCGGGAGGTGGACCGTGCCCGTCGCCGCGGAGACGAGGTCCACGCGGGCGCCCAGGTCGGACGCGAAGGCGTCCAGGCGGGCGCGGTCCTCGGCGGGGCGCATGTCGACCAGGGCGACCACCACGTAGCGGTCGCGGGGGAAGCGGCGGTGGAGGGCGGCGATGGTGTTGAGGACGGTACGGCCGGTCGAGAACTCGTCGTCCACCAGGACCAGCGGGCCGTCGGCGGCCAGCAGCCGGGGGTCTTCCGGGAGCAGCAGATGCGACGTGGCGTGGCTGTGCTCCTCCTCGAAGCCGCCCACCGTGGGCACGCCCGCGACCGGGCGGCGGGTCGAGTGCAGATACGGCGCCAGGGCGAGCCCGTCCGCGACGCTGTGGCCGAGGCCGGTGGCCGTCTCGGCGTAGCCGAGGACGACGGCGCGGGACGCCGCCTCGTCACCCAGCAGGGCGCGCACCTGCTCGCCGAGCGCTACGCCCGCGCCGTGGACGGCGGCGGGCCGCTGGGGGACGTGCTTGCCGAGCACGTTCGACACGAGCAGATGCGCCCGCTTGGGGTTGCGCCGCAGGGCGAGCCCGAGCAGTGCGGGCAGCCGCCCGTCGCCGTCGAGCCGTACGCCGAGCCGGTCCGCGACCCACTGTCCCGACCACACCACGCTGTCTGCCTCGTTTCCACTCATAGGGGTCACGCCGTTCGTACGGTCCGCAGGCCCGCGGCCAGCAGCTCCACGAAGCTCACGTCCTCCCGGGCGACGCCGAAGACCTCGGCGCGCCGCAAGGTCCGCTCGGCCCAGGCCCGGTGGGGTTTCACCTCGTTCATCTTGTTGGTGTACGCGGAGCGCAGCACACCGCCCCCGCAGCGCTCGGGTTCGAGGATGTCCACCGCGTCGCTGAACTCCTCGTGGCTGACGACGGACAGGGCGTGCACGGGGGCGACATGGGTGGGGTGGATGCAGGTCTTGCCCTGCAGCCCGTTGGCCCGGTCCAGTTCGATCTCGCGGAGCAGCCCGTCCATGTCGTGCTCGATGAGCGCGGCGCGCAGCGATTCGGCGCGCCCGGAGAAGGGGCTGAGCCGCAACTGGGGTTTGAACATGCGCTCGTGCTGCTTGAAGTACTCCCACACCGGGCCGGTGACGGTGAATCCGGTGCCGTCGGCCCGGCCCAGCATGTTCACCACGTCGCCGATGACGGACGCGACGAGCTGGACGTCGTAGGCGGTCATGTCGGGCGCCCGGCGCAGCCCGTACGCGGAGCACAGGTCGGTCACCCCGAGCCGCAGCGCCAGCACCCGCTCCCGGTATTTGTCGACGATCCGGCCGATCCCGGCGAGGGTTTCGGTGCGGGTTTCGCGGTGCATCAGCTCCGGCGACTCCAGAACCGGCATCGCATACAGTCGCCGGCCCCCCAACACCTCGGCCACCTCACGATTTTCGGCCGATATCAGCGCCTCCAGGAACGGAACTCCGCGCTCCTCGGTGAACTTGGGCAGTACGAATCCGGACAGCAGCCGCACGGCCGGTCCGAGCCGCCGGACGAGATCGACGATCTGCTCGGGGGTGCGGACGCGGATGAAGAGCAGCGGCAGTTCGGTGTCCAGACCGCGCCCGGCGAGATCGGTGAACTGGCGCACGAGGTTCTCCTCGGCGCCCGGCACCTCGGCGTCGTGGATCGAGTCCTCCAGGCACAGCACCATGGAGACAACCCCTCGACCTGCCTGTTTGACGATGTCGTCGGCGAGGGCGGACCGGGTGGCGGGGCTGTAGAGGGTGGCGCCGAGCGCGACGGCGAGGGTCCGGGCCGGTGAGTCGACCGTGAATTCGACGGGCTGCTGATGGAAGAGGCGCGTCCGCGTCTCGTCCGGCAGATGTCCAAAATGCCGCATGTTTCTCCCCGCACTGCCGGTTCCCCACCCGGGCCACACGACCCTCGGGTGGCCGATTATCGTACGTCCGAGCCCAGGTCAAAAGTTCCCCAAGGCCGTGAAAATCACGTAACTCCTATGCGTCGCCCCGGTATCCGGCATGCCCGTCCTGCCACACCCCACCAGCACGTCCCCGTACCCCTGCGTTGTCCCCGCACCCGGCGGGAGGGCAGGATTACGGCCATGACGCACGCGATGCTGAAGGGATCGAACATCCCGCTCGAGGCCACGGCCATACGCGCGGTGCTGCGCTGGACCCCCGGCACGGACGTGCCGGACATCGACGCCTCGGCGCTGCTGCTGGGCGGGGACGACCGCGTGCGCTCGGACGAGGACTTCGTCTTCTACAACCAGCCGCGGCACCCCTCGGGCCTGGTCCGGCACCTGCCCAAGAAGCAGGCGCCCGAGGGGCTGACGGACACCATCGAGGCCGATCTGACCGGGCTGGAGCCGGGGGTGCACCGGGTGGTGCTGGCGGCGTCGGCGGACGGCGGCACCTTCGGGCAGGTACGGGATCTGAGCCTGCTGCTGTACGACGCGTCGCCGTCGGCCGCCGAGGAGCCGCTGGCGATCTTCGCGGTGCTGCCGGAGACCGGTAAGGAGGCCGCGCTGATCTGCGGCGAGCTGTACCGCCGGGGGGACAGCTGGAAGTTCCGCGCGCTGGGGCAGGGCTATGAGTCCGGGCTGGTCGGGCTGGCCACGGAGTACGGCATCTCGGTGGACGACGGCGAGGGGGCCGACGCGGACCCGGACCGGAGCGCCGGGCAGAGCACCGGCCAGGGCGGCGCGGAGGAGCCGGAGGCCCTCGCCACGGCCGAGCCGGGCAGCCCGCAGGGCCCGTCCCCGAGCCAGGCCGAGACGACCGCTCTGCCGCCGCCCCGGCCCCTGCCGCAGCCCGACCCCTGGGACCCGCAGGCGACCCAGCCGCTCGCCGCCGGACAGGGCGCCACCCCGACCGGCGCGACGGGCGACGGCGACTACTACCTGCCGCCGCAGCCGCCCGTACCGCCTCAGGTGCCACCGCACGTCCCGGCACCGGCCTATCCGCCGCCCGCCCAGCCCCCGGCGCAGCCCGCGTACGGATACCCGCAGCAGCCGTCGTACGGCTATCCGCAGCCGCCCGCGTACGGCTATCCGCAGCAGGTGCAGCGGACCGATCCGCCGCCCCCGCCGCCGCTCCCGATGCCGTTCCCGGACCCCAACTTCACCCTGCCGCCGCAGGGGCCGCAGTTCCAGAAGCGCTAGCGACCACGGCCGGGGCCGCTCCTACACCTTCGACTTGTAGCCGCGGCCCCACTGGAGGCCCCACCCGTACAGCCGGTCCAGCTCCGCCTGGAAGCCGTACACGTACTTCACCTCGCGGCGGACGATGATCTCGCCCTTGACGTTCTCCAGCATCACCACGGCGCAGGAGCGGGCCTGCGGGGCCCGCTCGTCGAGCGCGATCTCCACCCGCGGCCCGTTGCTGGGGTACAGCGTGACCATGCCGTGCGTACGGTCGAAGGCGGGGGTGCCGTCGTAGATGTAGACGAAGACGAGCAGACGCTTGATGTCGTCCTTGTGGTCCAGATTGATGTAGATCGTCTCGCCCATGCCGGAGCCGAACCGGTCATCCCCGCTGAGCTTGACGTACGGCGCCTCGTTGAGGTTGCCGAAGAAGTCGCCGAGCGGCTGGACCACGCCCTTCGCGCCGCTCTTCAGCTCGTACATGACGGCCAGGTCCAGGTCGACGTTGACCATGGCGGGCCCCTGCGCCTGCACCACCTGCGGCTTGAACATCTGCAGCGGGTGGCGCAGCAGGCTGGGCCCCTTGCTGTTGAAGTCCGAGGTGCGCATCTGCCAGGACAGGTTGATCCGCAGGTTGCCGCTGGCGGCGCCCTGTTTGGTCAGCGAGATGGTCTGGTGGCGCTTGGTCAGCTCGACCGCGCCACTCGCGTCGCCGCTGTCGAACTCGCGCCACGCGGACCGCCCCCAGTTGCTCCAGAACGCCATCGTGCGCACCCCACCCTTCGTGGCTCCCACTGCCTCAAAGCCGCTCAACTACGGCGGGGCGGCCGGGAGGTCCGAAGACCTCGGCCGCCCCGCTCAGAGCGTTCCTCAAACGCCGGTGTGTCACACTCCGGCGGTCAGACTCCGGACGTGACTTCCGTCTTTTCCTCGGATCCGGCCCCGCCGCCCTGTGCTTCCCGGCGGTTGCGGATGACCGAGGACCAGTACGAGGCGCCGATGAGGACGACGCCCACCACGCCGGTGATGACCTCGTTGATCTCGTACTTGATGGTGACCAGCAGGATGCCGGCGAGCGCGCCGATGGCGTAGTGCGCGCCGTGCTCCAGGTAGACGTAGTCGTCCAGGGTGCCCTGGCGGACCAGGTAGACCGTCAGCGAACGGATGTACATCGCGCCGATGCCCAGACCCAGCGCCATCTCGAAGATGTCGTTGGTGATCGCGAAGGCGCCGATCACGCCGTCGAAGGAGAACGAGGCGTCGATGACCTCCAGGTAGAGGAACATGAAGAACGCGGCCTTGCCGGCCAGGCCGACCACCGTGGCGCCGCTGCTGCCGCGCGGGGCGCCGCCGTTCAGCTGGGCGGTCTCGGCGGGCTTCTTCTCGTCTGCCCCGTCCTCGCCGTCCGCGCCGTCCTCATCGTCGTCGTCCTCTTCGAGCTTGTCCTCGAAGAATCCGGAGACCCCGTTGACGATCAAGTACGTCATCAGACCGGCGACCCCGGACAGCAGCACGGTCGCGCTCTTGTCACCGCCGCCGTGCGCCACGTCGGTGGCGAGGGTGGTGGCGGTGATCAGCAGCACGGCCAGGGCGATGACGACCGAGAAGGTGTCCAGCTTGCCGAGCTTGGACAGCGGCTTCTCCAGCCAGCCCAGCCAGCGGATGTCGCGCTCCTCGAAGATGAAGTCGAGGAAGATCATCAGCAGGAACATCCCACCGAAGGCGGCGATCGCCGGATGGGCGCCCGTCACCAGGTGTTCGTACTTGTCCTTGTCGTTGATCGCGAGGTTCACGGCCTCGATCGGACCCAGCTTCGCCGTGATGGCGACGATGACCACCGGGAAGACCAGACGCATGCCGAAGACGGCGATGAGAATGCCGACGGTCAGGAAGATCTTCTGCCAGAAGGCATTCATCTTCCGCAGGATGCCCGCGTTGATGACCGCGTTGTCGAATGAGAGCGAGATCTCCAGGATCGAGAGGATCCCGACGATCGCGAGCCCCTTCCACCCCCAGAGGACGCCGGCCAAGGCCAGACCGATCACCGTGACGGCGAACGACCAACCAAAGGTTTTGAGGAGCACTGGCAACCCAATCCTTCTGCGTACGGTCTCCCCCGCGCCTTGTTACGCGGCTTTACGAAACGTTGACTCCGAAGTCTAGAGCGATACCCCGAAGGCCTGACGCGTACCCCTGCCCTACCGCACGGAACTTCCACTCGCCGTTGTACCGGTAGACCTCGCCGAAGATCATCGCGGTCTCGCCGGAGGCGTCCTCGGAGAGGTCGTAGCGGGCCAGCTCATTGCCGTCCGCCTGGTTCACCACGCGGATGAACGCGTTGCTGACCTGCCCGAACGTCTGGCGCCTGGCGTCGGCGTCATGGATCGAGACCGGGAAGACGATCTTGTCGACCCGCTCCGGGACCTTGGTCAGGTCGATCAGCAGCGACTCGTCGTCGCCGTCGCCCTCACCGGTGAGGTTGTCGCCGGTGTGCTCCACGGAGCCCTCGGGGCTCTTGAGGTTGTTGTAGAAGACGAAGTACTCGTCGCCGAGCACCCGCCCGGACTCGCACAGCAGCGCGCTGGCGTCGAGGTCGAACGGTGCTCCGGTGGTGGAGCGCGCGTCCCAGCCCAGGCCGACGAGCACCTGGGTGAGATTCGGCGCGGCCTTGGAAAGGGAGACATTGCCTCCCTTGGCGAGCGTGACGCCCATGATCCTGGTCCCTCCCCGGGGTAGTGCGTGGTGCGACGCACATCCGGCGCCGCACTCCCGTCTGTCGTCCACAGGGGTGCGGCGCCGGACGCGGCGGCCTCGGCGTGCCCGGCCGGCTCAGGGGGTGGTTCCCCCCGGCCCGGCCGGGCTGCCGGGCCGGTTCAGACGTTGACGCCGAAGTCCTGCGCGATGCCACGCAGGCCCGAGGCATAGCCCTGGCCGATGGCACGGAACTTCCACTCCGCCCCGTTCCGGTACAGCTCGCCGAAGACCATGGCGGTCTCGGTGGAGGCGTCCTCGGAGAGGTCGTAGCGGGCCAGCTCGTTGCCGTCGGCCTGGTTCACCACGCGGATGAACGCGTTGCGCACCTGGCCGAAGCTCTGCTGGCGGGTCTCGGCGTCGTAGATCGACACCGGGAAGACGATCTTGGCGACATCGGCCGGAACACCGGCCAGGTTCACCTTGATCTGCTCGTCATCGCCCTCGCCCTCACCGGTGATGTTGTCACCGGTGTGCTCGACGGAGCCGTCGGGGCTCTTGAGGTTGTTGAAGAACACGAAGTTCTGGTCGTTGGCGACCTTGCCCTCGGTGTTGGTGAGCAGGGCACTGGCGTCGAGGTCGAAGTCAGTGCCCGTGGTGGTACGGGCGTCCCAGCCCAGACCGACGACGACCGCGGTCAGGTTAGGGGCTTCCTTGGTCAGCGAGACGTTGCCGCCCTTGCTGAGGCTGACTCCCACGAGTCCTCCCAATAAGGTTCGTCAGGAGCACTGCGTGCCCCTATATCTCCATGAGGTTTCCCACCAGGATCAACGCGTCGATCCTAGTGAGCGGTTCCCGCCCGATACAGGCTTCCGACCGCCCGGTATCGGCTTCACGTGCCCGTTACAGGCTTTCGAGGGCCTTGGCGTAGTCGTTCAGGTCCCGGGCGTCGGGCAGGCCGTTGACGACCGTCCAGCGGACCACGCCCTCCTTGTCGATCACGAACGTGCCGCGCACCGCGCAGCCCTTCTCCTCGTCGAAGACGCCGTAGGCGCGGCTGGCCTCGCCGTGCGGCCAGAAGTCCGACAGCAGCGGGTACTCCAGGCCCTCCTTCTCGGCGAAGACCCGCAGGCTGAAGGGCGAGTCGTTGGAGACGGCGAGCAGCTGCACATCGTCGTTGACGAACGTCGGCAGCTCATCGCGGAGCGCGCACAGCTCGCCGGTGCACACGCCGGTGAAGGCGAACGGGTAGAAGAGCAGCACGACGTTCTTCTCGCCGCGGAAGTCGGAGAGCCGGACCGACTCGCCGTGCTGATTCTTCAGCTCGAAGTCCGGGGCCTTCGTACCGACCTCTATGGCCATGGGAGCCATCCCTTCACATCAAAGAATCGACTGATCACGCCCACCCTACGCGCCGAGCCCCCCACCGAAAGGGAACGGCGGGGGGCTCGGTTGTGTAGGTCCTTCGGCCTCAGCGCTTGCCCGAACGGGCGGCCTTCGGAGTGACCAGGCGGCTGCCGGTCCAGTCCTTGCCCGCGTTGAAGCTCTTCGTCTGGGACAGGCCCGCGGTGGTCGCGGCCTCGTTGATGTCGCTCGGCTCGACGTAGCCGTCACGGCCGGTCTTGGGCGTCAGCAGCCAGACCGGTGCGCCGTCGTCGATCATCTGGATGGCGTCCACCAGCGCGTCCGTCAGATCGCCGTCGTCCTCCCGGAACCACAGCACAACGGCGTCGGCCACATCGTCGTACTCCTCGTCGACGAGCTCCTGGCCGGTGATCTCCTCGATGGCCTCGCGGAGCTCCTGGTCGACATCGTCGTCGTAGCCGATCTCCTGGACCACCTGTTCGGGCTGAAAACCCAGCCTCGCGGCAGGGTTGGTCCGCTCCTCCGCGTGGTCCGCGGTCGCGCTCACGGATTGCCTCCTGTCATCTTTCGTTCACTCTTCGGATCTGGGGACCCCGCGCGCGTACGCGAGGCTTGGGGCGTAGTCCACACGGGCCGGGCGGATCGCGCAAGTACCCGGCCAGCGATCCCGCCCAAACGTTGACGTGTCGCCGCAACTCCCATCATGGAAGAACGGCACGGAACGGCGCACCGCTGCCCGGATTACCCCGTTATGCCCAGCTTACGTGTGTGTATCGATACCCTACGCCGCCCGGAGCCGAACGGCCGTACGCAGGTGCCCCCGGACGTGGGCGTAAGGTTGCGATTTGGCCGTCGCGACGCCGACCGCACGCCGACCGGTACCGTCCGGCCCGGCGAGCGCCCGTCCCACCAGGTCTTGGTTACCCCTCGGTAGAGGTGACGTATCCCGTAACCGAGGTACACGATGGAGACCGGCGCGACAGCAGCAGAGCACGAATCCATGTGCGTGCACAGCACGACCGAAAAGCGAAGGAATAGCGTGGCTTCCGGATCCGATCGCAACCCGATCATCATTGGCGGCCTTCCCAGCCAGGTCCCGGATTTCGATCCCGAGGAAACCCAGGAATGGCTCGACTCGCTCGACGCAGCCGTCGATGAGCGAGGCCGGGAACGTGCCCGCTACCTGATGCTTCGCCTGATCGAGCGCGCCCGCGAGAAGCGGGTGGCCGTGCCCGAGATGCGCAGCACCGACTACGTCAACACCATCGCCACCAAGGACGAGCCGTTCTTCCCCGGCAACGAGGAGATCGAGCGCAAGATCCTGAACGCGACCCGCTGGAACGCGGCGGTGATGGTCTCCCGTGCCCAGCGCCCGGGCATCGGCGTCGGCGGCCACATCGCCACCTTCGCCTCGTCCGCCTCGCTGTACGACGTGGGCTTCAACCACTTCTTCCGCGGCAAGGACAAGGACAGCGGCGACCAGATCTTCTTCCAGGGGCACGCCTCCCCCGGCATCTACGCCCGCGCCTTCCTGCTCGACCGGCTGTCCGAGGACCACCTGGACGGATTCCGTCAGGAGAAGTCCAAGGCCGGTCACGCGCTGTCCAGCTACCCGCACCCGCGGTCGATGCCGGACTTCTGGGAGTTCCCGACCGTCTCGATGGGCCTCGGCCCGCTCGGCGCGATCTTCCAGGCGCGGATGAACCGCTACATGGAGGCGCGCGGCATCGCCGACACCTCCGCCTCCCACGTCTGGGCGTTCCTCGGCGACGGCGAGATGGACGAGCCCGAGTCGCTGGGCCAGCTCTCCCTGGCCGCCCGCGAGGGCCTGGACAACCTGACCTTCGTCGTCAACTGCAACCTGCAGCGGCTCGACGGCCCGGTGCGCGGCAACGGCAAGATCATCCAGGAGCTGGAGTCGCAGTTCCGCGGCGCCGGGTGGAACGTGATCAAGCTGGTGTGGGACCGCAGCTGGGACCCGCTGCTCGCCCAGGACCGCGACGGCCTGCTGGTCAACAAGCTGAACACCACGCCGGACGGCCAGTTCCAGACGTACGCCACCGAGACCGGCGCGTACATCCGCGACCACTTCTTCGGTGACGACCAGCGGCTGCGCAAGATGGTCGAGGGCATGACCGACGACCAGATCCTGCACCTGGGCCGCGGCGGTCACGACCACAAGAAGATCTACGCGGCCTACGCGGCGGCCAAGGCCCACAAGGGCCAGCCCACCGTGATCCTCGCCCAGACCGTCAAGGGCTGGACGCTCGGCCCGAACTTCGAGGGCCGCAACGCGACCCACCAGATGAAGAAGCTGACGGTCGACGACCTCAAGGGCTTCCGCGACCGGCTGCACCTGCCGATCCCGGACAAGGAGCTGGAGTCCGGCGTGCCGCCGTACTACCACCCGGGTCCGGACTCCGAGGAGCTGCAGTACATGCACGACCGCCGCAAGGCGCTGGGCGGCTACACGCCGACCCGCGTGGTGCGCGCGAAGCCGCTGCAGCTCCCCGGCGACAAGGCCTACGCGGCGGTCAAGAAGGGCTCCGGCCAGCAGCAGATCGCCACCACCATGGCCTTCGTGCGGCTGCTGAAGGACCTCATGCGGGACAAGGAGATCGGCAAGCGGTTCGTGCCGATCGCGCCCGACGAGTACCGCACCTTCGGCATGGACTCGCTCTTCCCGTCGGCCAAGATCTACAACCCGCTGGGCCAGCAGTACGAGTCCGTCGACCGCGAGCTGCTGCTCGCCTACAAGGAGTCGCCGACCGGGCAGATGCTGCACGACGGCATCTCCGAGGCGGGCTGCACGGCCTCGCTGATCGCGGCCGGTTCGGCGTACGCCACGCACGGCGAGCCGCTGATCCCGGTCTACGTCTTCTACTCGATGTTCGGCTTCCAGCGCACGGGCGACCAGTTCTGGCAGATGGCCGACCAGCTCGCGCGCGGTTTCGTACTGGGCGCGACCGCCGGCCGTACGACCCTGACCGGTGAGGGCCTTCAGCACGCGGACGGCCACTCCCAGCTGCTGGCCTCGACCAACCCGGCCGTCGTCGCGTACGACCCGGCGTTCGGCTTCGAGATCGCCCACATCGTGCAGGACGGTCTGCGCCGGATGTACGGCGAGAACAGTGAGGACGTCTTCTACTACCTCACCGTCTACAACGAGCCGATCAAGCACCCGGCCGAGCCCGAGAACGTCGACCGCGAGGGCATCCTCAAGGGCCTGTACCGCTTCAAGCAGGGCGAGTCCGGCACCCACCCGGCCCAGATCCTCGCCTCCGGCGTCGCGGTCCCGTGGGCCGTGGAGGCCCAGCGGATGCTGGCCGAGGACTGGGACGTCCGCGCCGACGTCTGGTCGGCCACCTCCTGGAACGAGCTGCGCCGCGACGCGGTGGAGGCCGAGGAGCACAACCTGCTCCACCCGGAGGAGGAGCAGCGCGTCCCCTTCGTCACCCGCAAGCTCAGCGATGCGCAGGGTCCGAAGGTCGCCGTGTCCGACTGGATGCGCGCCGTCCCGGACCAGATCGCCCGCTGGGTGCCGGGCACGTACCAGTCGCTCGGCGCCGACGGCTTCGGCTTCGCCGACACGCGCGGCGCGGCGCGGCGCTTCTTCCACATCGACGCCGAGTCGATCGTGGTGGGCGTGCTGACGGAGCTGGCGAAGGACGGCAAGATCGACCGCTCGGTCCTGAAGCAGGCCATCGACCGCTACCAGCTCCTGGACGTCGCCGCGGCCGACCCGGGCCCCGCGGGCGGCGACGCGTAGCCGTCTGCGAGGGCTGATAGCCGACGAAAGCGCCGGGTGGGCTGGAAGACCAGCCCACCCGGCGCTTCGCGTACCGGCTGCGCGGAGGTGGGCCGGGATCCCCTCACCCCGCCCCCCGCGCACTGCTGACCGACGCCGAGGAGCGCCGGGCGGTGCGGGAGCGGAGCGACACCGCCCTGCCCCGCGCGGGGTCCGGGGCGAAGCCCCGCCGCGCGGCGGGGCCGCATATCGGACGCTGCGGGAAGGGGCGGGGTGGGGGAAAGCCCCGGCCCCGCCCCCGCGCATCACCGCTCCCAGATCTTGAAGGCCCGGACCTGATAGGCCGTTTCCGGGGCCCAGGAGCCGGTCGGGTAGGTGCGGAATTCGCCCGTCTCGGCGCACTCCGCGCTCTGGTACGCCGTCACCGGCCGCCCCGTGCGGTTGGCCAGGGACGCGGCCGAGGCGCCCCGCGGCAGGGGCACGCAGCTCTCGATGTCGGTGTCGGCCAGTTCATGGACCTGGCGCGCCCCGGTGAAGGCCGTCTTGTGCCAGAGGCACAGCTGCCCGGTGGCGCAGCTCCCGAGCCGGGGCCCGGGCGCCGCGTCAGCGGAAGCCGAGGCGGAGACAGGGGTCAGGGCGCAGGCCAGGGCGAGGGTCGCCGTGGCCAGGATGGTCGTGCGCATGTGGATCACTCCCCGTGAAGGTGTGCAAATACGAACGGGAGCCAGCCTGTCGGCCGGCTCCCGTACCCACCACGGGGTCGATCACGGTCCACCCGGATAGGGGGCTTGACCCTGAGGGGTCAGATGTGCACGCCCCCGCCACCCGCTTCCGCGTTGTCCCCGCGCTTGGTGAGCACCGCGACCAGCGCCGCGGCCACCGAGACGACGGAGGCGACGGTGAAGGCGAGCCCCATCCCCGACACGAACGTGTCATGCGCGACGCTCGTGATCTTCCCGAGGATCTCCGGCGGGGTGCCCTTGGGCGCGGGCGTGATGCCGACCGCGACCGCGTCGGACGCCTTGGACGCCTGCTCCGGCTTCATGGGCGGCAGTCCCGCCTCGGCCCACTTGTCCGGCAGGGTGTCGTCCACCTTGCCCGCCATGATCGCGCCGAGAACGGCCGTACCGAGGCTGCCGCCGACCTGCATCGCGGCCTGCTGGAGACCGCCCGCGACACCGGCGTGCTCGAGCGGCGCGTTGCCGACGATGACCTCCGTGGCGCCGACCATCACGGGGCCGAGGCCGAAGCCGAGGAGGGCGAACCACACGGACATCTCGAGTGTTCCGGTGCCGACCTCGAGCCGGGAGAGCCCGAACATGGCGACGGCGGTGAGCGCCATGGCCCCCACCAGCGGCACCCGCGGCCCGAGCTTGGTGATCAGCGCTCCGGCGATCGGCGAGGAGACGATCATCGTGGCGGTCAGCGGCAGCAGGTGCAGACCGCTGTTGACCGGCGTCATGCCGTGCACGTTCTGCAGGTAGAAGGTGACGAAGAACAGCCCGCCCATGAAGCCGAAGGCCATGAGCACCATCAGCACGGTCCCGGCGCTCAGCGGCACCGAGCGGAAGATGGACAGCGGCAGCAGCGGCTCGCGGGTCTTGTTCTCCCAGAACACGAAGACGACGAAGAGGACGGCCGCCAGGCCGAGGAACCCGAGCGTCTTGGAGCTCCCCCACTGCCAGTCGGTGGCCTTGATGAGCGCCCAGATCAGGCAGAACATGGCGCCGGACAGCAGCACGATGCCGGGGAGGTCGAAGGACCGCGGGGCGTTCTCGGCCCGGTGGTCCACGAGGAGGACCAGGCCGAGGACGAGGGCGAGGATGCCCACGGGCAGGTTGATGAAGAAGACGGACTGCCAGTTGACGTGCTCGACGAGCAGCCCGCCGACGATGGGTCCGGCGGCGGTGGAGGCGCCGATCACCGCGCCCCAGATGCCGATCGCCATGTTGAGTTTCTCGGCGGGGAAGGTGGCGCGCAGCAGACCGAGCGCCGCGGGCATCAGCAGCGCTCCGCACAGGCCCTGCAGCACGCGGAAGCCCACGACGAGCGCCACATCGCTGGAGAAGCCGATGGCGGCGGAGGCGGCCGCGAAGCCGACGACGCCGATGAGGAAGGTCTGCCGGTGGCCGAAGCGGTCGCCCAGCTTGCCCGCGGTGATCAGCGCGACCGCGAGGGCCAGCAGATAGCCGTTGGTGATCCACTGGACGTCGGCGAGCGAGGCGCCGAGGTCCTTCTGGATGGCCGGGTTGGCGATGGCGACGATCGTGCCGTCGAGGGCGACCATCGTCACACCGATCGCGACGGTGAAGAGCGTCAGCCAGGGGTGACCCCGCAGCCCCTTCGGGGGATCCGATATGGGAGGTTCCGGCGCCGTATCGGCGACGGTGGTCTCAGACGTCATGCTCGGAGGCTAATGTCAGCGTCTGACAATTGACAAACTGATTCATCAGCTGGTCTCTGTCGTATGGGCCACAGGTATGGTGGCCTGCCCAAACGCGACAGAAAGCGAGCACGAGAGGTGACAGCGGACGAGGCGGTGGCACCGCCACCGACCGGACTGCGCGAACGCAAGAAGCAGCGGACCCGCAGCGCGCTGGTGCGCTCGGCGCTGGATCTGTTCACCTGTCAGGGGTACGACCACACGACGGTGGACGAGATCGCGGAGTCGGTGGACGTCTCGCAGCGCACCTTCTTCCGCTACTTCGCCAACAAGGAGCAAGTGGCCTTCGCCACCCAGGACTCGGCGGAGTCGCACTTCTTCGCGGCGCTGTGCGCACGCCCCGCCCACGAGGCCCCGCTGGCCGCCCTGCGGGGCGCGGTCCTCGACGCGTGGAGCACCATCGGCGACTCCATCGAGCAGCTGGTTCCGGCCGAACTCCACATGCGGATGTACCGGGTGATCGAGTCGACGCCCGCGCTGCTCGCCGTCCACCTGCGCCGTACCGCCGAGTTGGAGGAGCGGATCGCCTCGGAGATCGCCCGGCGCGAGGGCCTCGACGTCCGCGTGGATCCACGGCCGCGGCTGCTGACCGCGATGTTCGGCGGCGTGATCCAGATCGCGGGGAAGCTGTGGGGGGAGGGCGACGACGACTCCACGGACACCCTGCGGGACATCACCGCGTTTCACCTGGATCATGTGGGTCCGGCCCTCGCCGAGAACTGGCGCACCGACTGGTAAATCCGACAAATTTCCCTAAAGCCATCACATCCGACATAAGTTTCCGTCAAAACCGCCCTCTCAAACGTGATGTAAGTCACGGCATTTGGCACCTGTGGGCGCGCTTCTCCTAGGGTGTCCCGCGGTGACTTCCTTCTCGGAGCTCGGTTCTCCCTCCCCCGGTTCCACCGCCTGGCGCGCTCTGCTCGCCCTGGCGGTGGTGTTCGTCCTGCTCGCCACCACCGGCTGGACGGCCATACGGAGCCACAGAGAAGGCACGGACCCGCTCTCCGTGTCGGTCAGCGCCTGGCGCCACGGCTCCCTCGACGGTCACCGGCTGCCCGACCCGTACGCCTCGCCGCGCTTCCTGGGCCGCTGGCTGGACTCGCTCACCAAGGCCCAGCGCGACCGCCTCGTCCACCGCTATCCGCTGGTCGTCGGCAACCTCAACGGCGCTCCGGCGCGGCTGCGCTATCGGGCCAACCGGATCGCGCTGACCCAGGCCAGGGACATCGAGCGACGGCGGATGCACGACAACGAGCTGACCCCGCTCGGGCGCCATGACGCCGGCCGGCGGATGCACCGGTACGAGGACCTGCTGAGCGGGAAGCGGCAGATCCTCTCGTTCGACCCCGCGGGCGCCGGGCGGGCCGCCGAGGTCTTCGGTGACCTCACCCACGCCCGCCGCGTCTCGGTCGTGGTGCCCGGCGTGGACACCAACATCCTGACCTTCCAGAAGTCCGACCGTCCGTACACCGCCACCGTCGGCATGGCCCGCGCGCTCTACCACAACGAGCGCGCCGAGGCCCCGGGCACCCACACCGCCGTGATCGCCTGGGCCGACTACACCTCCCCGGCCGGGATCGGCATGGACGCGGCCACCGGCAAGCTCGCCGCCCAGGGCGCACTGCGGCTGCGCGCGCTGGTGGGCGCGCTGCCCGCACCGGCCCGCGTGTCGCTGATGTGCCACAGCTACGGCTCGGTGGTGTGCGGGGTCGCCGCCCGCGATCTGCCGTCCAGGGTCACCGACATCGCGGTGGCGGGCAGCCCCGGCATGCGCGCCGACCGCGCCTCGGAGCTGGGCGCCGGGCGCCGGGTATGGGCGATGCGGGACTCCGGCGACTGGATCCAGGACATCCCGCACCTGGAGGTCGGCGGCCTCGGCCACGGCGCCGACCCGCTCTCCTCCGGCTTCGGGGCCCGCGTCCTGTCGGCCGCCGGGGCCCAGGGACACGCCGGGTACTTCACCCCCGGCACCACCAGCCTGGACAACTTCGCCCGGGTCGGGGTCGGCCGGGTCACGACGGTGAGCTGTGGGGACGGTGCCGCGTGCACCGCGGGACTGAGCTGACCCGCCGATGAGCGCGCGACCAGCGGGCGGCGGGCATCCCACATCCACGCACGGGCCTCGGGGAGGACGTTTGACGCGCGTAGCGCCCAAGGGGGGACGGGCGGGCCACCGCCGCATACGATGAGCCGCATGGGTGATGTGCTGGCCGGTTTTCAGACCGTCTGGGAGTTCGACACCGACTCCGTGCTCATCCGCTTCGAACGGGGGATCCGCACGCCGAAGCTGCTTCAGGCGCTCGGCGAACGGCACATCCCCTACGAAGCGCTGTCCGCGGTCGATCTCGCTCCCGGTAAACGCGGAACGGTGGTATTGCGCGCGGTGCCCAGACCCGGCGCCGATCCGCTGATGGACGTCGCCGACGGGCAGCTCAAGGAGGGGTACGACCCGTACCGCCTGGTGCTGCCCGCCGAGCGCGCGTCCCTCGCCGAGTACTACGCCGAGGAGCTGCGGGGCGCGCTCGGGCCCGGCGCGGACACCGCCGCCGAGTCCCATCTGGTGGCGGCGCCCCCGCCGCCGCTGTCCTTCAAGGCGTACGACGGCAAGGCGTCCTTCGACGGCAAGGCGGTGTCCTTCCGCTGGTTCTGGACCGGCGCGTCCTCGGCGAAGTGGAAGGCCGGGGACCAGCGGTTCCGGATCGACGAGCTGGCCGGGGTGGAGTGGCGCTCGCCCGAGAACCGGGGCTCGGGCGGCGCGGCAGCGAAGGCGTCGGGCACGGCGCCGGCGGAGGATCCGGAGGCACCGGGACCGGACGCGAAGGCCCCGGCGGGCAAAGGACCGGCCGGGAAGGGCTCGGCCCCCAAGGGCGGTCGCCACGGCCATCTGCGGCTGGTGCCGCGCGGCGCCGAGGACCAGCCCGCGGGCCGCCCCGACCACGATCCGGCCGCCGTGGTGTTCGGGATGGGATACGGGCTCGTCCACGAGTCCCTGCCGTTCGCCGCCGCCGTACTGGAGGCCGTACGGGCGTCCGCCCCCGCGCCGAGCGCCGAGTGCTCCCCCGCGCCCGCCCGCACCCCGGCCGCCCCGGCGCGCCGCGACCCGGCCGACATCGCCGACCGCATCCGCCACCTCGGCGAGCTGCACACGGCGGGGCTGCTGACGGACGAGGAGTTCAGCGCGAAGAAGGCCGAGCTGCTGGCGGAGCTGTAGCTCCGTGGAGCGGTGGGGGCGCCGTGAAGGGGGATCCGGGTCCGGACGAGCCCCCTACCCAGGTATGAGCCACAAATGGGCTCCCCGGTATGACGTTCGCCCAGCGCGCCGACTCTACGCTGAGGCGACCATGTCCTCACCCTCGTCCGCCTCCCCGGCCACGGCATCCGTCGGTACCGCGTCCGCCTCGTCCACCGCGCACGAGAGCCTGCCCGCGGCCGCCCGGCGGCAGGCGGGCGGCCTCGCCCGGGCCCTGGTGACCCCCAGCTATCCGGCGACCCCGCTGCTCGCGGGGTCCTCCCGGCGCTGGCGGCGGAGAGCGCCGTACGCCCTCGCGATGCTCCTCACCGCGATCCTGGTCCCGGTCGCCGCCCAGCTCCTGTCCGAGGACTACGAGGTGAGCGGCGGGCTCGCCACCCTGCTCGGGCTGGCCCAGGCCACACCGCTGCTGCTGGCGGTCACCCGCCCCCTCCAGGCGTGGTGGCTCGTCTTCCTCGCCGATGTGACGACCGCGCTGGTGGTGCTGGGCACCTCCGACCTCCACCACCGCGTCTGGCCCTGGCAGCCGCCCGCCATCGTCGGCTATCTCTTCCTCCTCCTCGCCCTCGCGCTGCGCGAACCGCGCCGCACCCTGGTGGCGGTGTGGCTGGTCACCGGCGGCGCCGGGCTCTTCCTCGGCATGGTGTCCGAGACCAAGAGCGACGGCAGCAACGTACTGCTGTTCGTGCTCAGCGGCGTGGTGCTGCTGGTCGGCGGCGCGCTGCGGGAGCGCGGCGACGTCCAGCGGCGGCTGGCCGAGCAGGAGACCATCAGCGAGGCCGAGCGCGCCCACCGCACGCTGCTGGAGGAGCGCGCCCGCATAGCCCGCGAACTGCACGACGTCGTCGCCCACCACATGTCGGTGATCACGGTCCAGGCGGACAGCGCCCCGTACCGGATCGGTGGGCTGCCGCCCGAGGCGGAGCGGGAGTTCGGCACCATCGCCGCCACCGCCCGCGAATCCCTCGCCGAGATGCGGCGGCTGCTGGGCGTGCTGCGCAGCGAGGAGACGCGCGGCGAGCGCACCCCGCAGCCGGGCCTGCGTCAGGTGCCGCAGCTGGTCGAGGCGACGGTACGGGCCGGGATACCCACCGAGCTGTCCATCGGCGACGACGTGGCGGGCCTCGGCGCCCTGCCGCAGGCCGTGGACCTGTCCGCGTACCGGATCGTGCAGGAGGCGCTGGCCAACGTCGTGCGGCACGCCCCGGGCGCCGCCACCCGCGTCTCGGTCTCGACGGCCGAGGACGGCTCCGGGCTCACCCTCCTCATCGTCAACGGCCCCCCGGCCGAGGCCCCCGCCAAGCCGCTGGAGACCAGCGGCACCGGCCACGGTCTGGTGGGGATGGTCGAGCGCGTCCGCCTCGTGGACGGCATGCTCGACACCGGCCCGCTGCCGGACGGCGGCTTCCGGGTGGCGGCCCGGCTCCCCCTCGTAGACCCGGACAGACCGGAAGAAACGGACTTATGACCATCCGAGTGATCATCGTCGACGACCAGGCCATGGTCCGGGCGGGCTTCGCCGCGCTGCTCGCCGCGCAGAGCGACATCGACGTGGTCGGCGAGGCCCCGGACGGGCGCCAGGGGGTGGACGTCAGCCGCAACACCCACCCCGACGTCGTCCTCATGGACGTCCGCATGCCCGAGATGGACGGCCTGGAGGCCGCCCGCCGCCTCCTCGAACCACCCCGCGGCGTCACCCACCGCCCGAAGGTGCTCATGCTCACCACCTTCGACGTGGACGACTACGTCTACGAGGCCCTGCGCGCCGGCGCCAGCGGTTTCCTCCTCAAGGACGCCCCACCGGCCGACCTGATCTCGGCGGTCCGCGTCGTCGCCGCGGGCGAAGCCCTCCTCGCCCCCTCCGTCACCCGCCGCCTGATCGCCGAATTCGCCCGGCAGCGCCCGGCGCCCCGCCGCAACAGCTCCGAGCTGCGGCGCAGCGGCCTCACCCCGCGCGAGACGGAGGTCCTGGAGCTGATCGCGCGGGGCCTGTCCAACCAGGAGATAGCGGAGTCACTGATCCTCGCCGAACAGACCGTCAAAACCCACATAGGCCGGGTCCTGGCCAAACTCGGCCTCCGCGACCGCGCCCAAGCGGTGATCTTCGCGTACGAGTCGGGCCTGGTCACCCCGGGCAGCGGCTGACGCCGCCCTGCCGCCCTCCCCGGCGGGGAGGGGGGAGGATGTGCCGCGCGGCAAGGTGATCGAGGACGGGGAGCCGATCGTGGGAATGTCCAGCTTCTGGGCGGTGGGTGCGCTCGCCGCGGAGGACATCGCGGAGCTGGCACGGCGGGCGGCGCCGGCGATCGCGGCCGCCGCGGCGCGCCCGTCCGCCATCGCGGCCTGGGGGCGCTGGGAGCGGGACGCCGCGCGGGGTGGCGGGGCGGTGCAGGTGTGGCGGCCCGACGGCTACAACACCGAGGAGGCCCTGCGTCTGTACGACATGGTCAACGACTCCGCCTTCGACGCCATGGACTCGGACCACGAACTGCACGTGATGGAGTGGTGGGACCGCTTCGACCCCGACATCGAGCCGTACATCGCGGCCGTGCGCAAGGACAACCCGGTCGCGGCCCTCTTCCACGGCCTCGGCCCGGCCCGGGCGGCGGCGTTGCCGGGCTGGGCGGGTGATGTGGTGCTCACGTCCGACGAGGTACGGCGCCTGCTGCCCGCCGTCGAGGGGGCGCTCGCCGTGACGGGGGCGGAGCGCGCCCGGGTGCTGGCCCGGATCGACGACTGGCCGGGCGACAAGGAGCCCGAGGACATCCTCGACGGGCCGCTGCGGGCGTGGCGGAACGCGGCCGGGGCCGGGGCGGGGCTGCTGGCGGCGCGCGTCTGGTTCTGACACCCCCTGGGGGCGCGGGCGCGCGAGCCCCCGCGGGCACCCCCTACCCCGGTATGACACCCGACTTGGCACCGGGGGTTGACGCCCCGGCACCCGTCCGCTCCCTACGTTTCCCTCCGCCACCGACCGGAAGAGGGAACCCGCCGCCATGTCCCAGACGCTACGCACCAGGCACTACGCCCGGCGCCTGATCACCGCGGCGCTCACCATCACCGTCATGGCGGGGACGGCCGGCTGGACCGTGGCGCACGAGGAGCAGGCCATCACGGGGCCGCCGCCGGGGACCGGGCGGTGGCTGGCCGATCACTCGCTGGGCGGGCGCGAACTGCCGGACCCGGAGAGCGCGTCGCCCGCCCGCATCGCCCGGTTCTTCGACGGGCTCGGCCCCGCGCAGCGGCAGGCGCTGGTCATCCGGCACCCCGACGTCGTGGGCAACCTCGACGGGGTGCCGCCCGCGCTGCGGTACGCGGCCAACGCGCGGGCCCTCCGGGCGGCGCGGGACGCGGAGCGGAAGGCGGATCCGGACAGCGCGCTGGCCGAGCGGTACGACGCGCTGCTCGCCCCCGGGCGGCAGATCCTGGCCTTCGATCCGCGCGGGCGCGGGCAGGTGGCCGAGGTGTTCGGGGACCTGGCGACGGCGCGGCGTACGGCGGTCGTCGTACCGGGGTCGGACATCGATCTGGCCACCTTCGACCGTACGCACGACCGGTACGGCACCCCCGCCGGGATGGCGACGTCGCTGCGGGCGCAGCTGGCCCGGGACGCGCCCGGGACCCGTACCGCCGTGGTGGCGTGGGTGGGGTACACCACCCCGGTCGGGCTCGGGCCGGACGCGGCGACCAGCCGACTGGCGAGGGCCGGGGCACCGCGGCTGGACCGCTTCCTGGCGGGGCTGGCGGTAACCACGGCGGCGACCGCCGACGCACCGCCCACCGTGTTCTGCCACAGCTACGGCTCGGTCGTGTGCGGGGCGGCGGCGGACGCGATGGACCGTACCCGGGTGTCCGATCTGGTGGCGTTCGGCAGCCCCGGCATGGGCGTGGACGACGCCGACGAGCTGGGCACCGAGGCGCGGGTGTGGGCGGCGCGGGACGGCTCGGACTGGATACGACGGGTCACCGGCTACGACTTCATGGGGCTCGGCCACGGCGAGGACCCCACGGCCTCCGCCTTCGGCGCCCGCGTCGTCTCCGCCGACCACGCCCACGGCCACACCGGCTACTTCGCCCCGGGCACGGATTCGCTGCGCAACTTCGCGCGGATCGTCCTCGGGGACTTCGGCGCGGTCCGCTGCGGCCACCCCGCGCGGGCCGCCTCCGAGGACCAGGACTGCCGCCATGACCTCGTATGAGAGCAAGGCCGAGGAAGGCTATTGAGGGGCCCGCCAGTTGCTCTCCGCCGGCCCCGGGCGGCCCTCGGCATAGATATTGATCTTGAAGTCGAGGATGTCGATCGTGCTCTCCAGCTCGGCGATCCGTTCCAGGACCTTCGCCCGGTGCGCGGTCAGCAGTGCCTCCCGTTCGGCGAAGGTGTGCTCGCCCGCCCGTACCAACTCGGCGTAGTGGACCATGTCCGCCACCGGCATGCCGGTCAGCCGCAGCTTGCCGACGAGGTCGAGCCAGTCGAGGTCGCGGTTGGTGAAGCGGCGCTGGCCGGTGTGGGTGCGGTCCACGTGGGGCATCAGCCCGATCCGCTCGTACCAGCGCAGGGTGTGCGCCGTGAGCCCGGTGTGCTCGGCGACCTCGCTGATCGTGTACCGGTCCTGCCCGGTCGGCCGGGGGTGCGGGCGGCGCCCCACGCACGCGCGCGGCCTCGCCTGCGCCGGAGCCCGTTCCAGGTCCTGCTCGATCACGGTCATGCCGATACACCCTCTCGCCGTCGCCGATGCGCGAAGCCCATCGACCATCTCAACGCTATGGGCTTCGAGTGCACTCCAAGCAAGCGGAGATTTGGCGGAATCTTGGTCGGCGATAGGCTCGGGCCCCATGGAGAGCCTGCGGATGATCGAGAACTGGCCGGTCCCGACGGCGGCGGCCGCCGTCGTACGCGCGGACGGCACCGTGGCCGGATCGTACGGTCCGGTCGGCCACAGATTCCCGCTGGCCTCGGTGACCAAGCCGCTCGCCGCGTACGCGGCGCTGGTCGCGGTCGAGGAGGGCGCGGTCGAGCTGGACGAGGCGGCCGGGCCCGAGGGCGCCACGGTGCGCCATCTGCTCGCCCACACCTCCGGGCTCGCCTTCGACGAGCACCGGACCGTGGCCGCGCCCGGCAACCGGCGGCTGTACTCCAACGCCGGGTTCGAGGTGCTCGGCGATCACATCGCCAAGGCGACGGACATCCCCTTCGGCGAATATCTGCGCCAGGCCGTCCTGGAGCCGCTGGGCATGACCGCGACCGAGCTGGCCGGCTCGCCCGCCAAGGACGGCGTCTCGACCGTCGAGGACCTGGTGCGCTTCGCCGCCGAGCTGCAGGCGCCCCGGCTGCTGGCGGCCGAGACGGTGGCGGAGGCGACGTCCGTCGTGCACCCGGGGCTGACCGGGGTGCTGCCGGGCTACGGGCACCAGAAGCCGAACGACTGGGGGCTCGGCTTCGAGATACGCGACGGCAAGTCGCCGCACTGGACGGGGGCTTCGTCCTCGCCTCGCACCTTCGGCCATTTCGGCCAGGCCGGGACGTTCCTGTGGGTCGACCCGGAGGCGCGGGCGGCGTGCGTCGTCCTGACGGACCGGGCGTTCGGGCCGTGGGCGATCGAGGTCTGGCCCGCGCTCACCGACGCGGTGCTGTCCGAGCTGTCCTGAGCCCCGGGAAGGGGCGGGGCCGGCGAAGAGCCCGCGCTACCCGTACACCGGCTCCGCCCGCATCTCCCACACCAGCAGCTCCGCCGCCCCCACCCCGCACGCCTCCAGGTCCCGCGCGTCCGTGACCCGGGCCGCGTCGCCCGCCGCGAGGGTTTCGCCGCCCACGCGCGCCTCGCCCCGCACCACATGCGCGTACACCCACGGCGCGTCCGGCAGCGCGGTGCGCTCGCCGTCGCCGAGGCGGCGGACGTGCAGCACCGCTTCGGCGCGGGACAGGGCGTACGGGGTGCCGTCGGCGATGCCGCGGACGACCTCGTACGCGGGCTCGGCGCCGACCGCGCCGGAGGCCAGCCACATCTGGACGAAGGTGAGCGGCGCCGCGGACTCGTTGCGCTCGGAGTGGCGTACGCCGCTTCCCGCGCTGAGGCGCTGGACGTCGCCGGGACGGACCACGGTCCGGTGGCCGGTGGAGTCCTCGTGGGTGAGTTCGCCGTCCACGACCCAGGTCACGATCTCCAGGTCGCGGTGGGGGTGTTCGGCGAAGCCCGCACCGGGGGCGAGGTGTTCCTCGTTGCAGGCGACGAGGAGCCCGAACCGCACGTTGTCCGGGTCGTAGTGTCCAGAGAAGGAAAAGGCGTGGCGCGTCTCGACGCCCGCTCCGTCCCCGCCCGGATACCGTGCTGCGGACCGCTGTACCCACATCATCCGGTCCACGGTAGTGCGCCCCGGACCGGCCCGCTCCTGCCCCCGTCCCTACCCCCGCGTAGCCTCCCGCCCCCAGCGTTCGCCCTCCGATAAGGCAGTCTTGTCCTCGTGCCTGAACCAGCCGCGAATACCCCGCATCCGCACAGTGCCACCCTGCGCCGCCTGGAGAAGTCGTCCGGGAAGCTGGCCGCCGCCGCCATCACGCGCATGGACGAGCAGCTGCCGTGGTACCGGGCGATGCCACCGGAGAACCGCTCGTGGATCGGGCTGGTGGCGCAGGCGGGCATCGCGGCCTTCACGGAGTGGTTCCGGCATCCGGAGGCGCCGCAGGCGATCAGCACCGACGTGTTCGGTACGGCGCCGCGCGAGCTGACCCGGGCGATCACGCTGCGGCAGACGGTGGAGATGGTCCGTACGACCATCGAGGTCATGGAGTCGGCGATCGACGAGGTGGCGGCTCCCGGCGACGAGGCGGTGCTGCGCGAGGCGCTGCTGGTGTACGCGCGGGAGATCGCCTTCGCAACCGCCCAGGTGTACGCGCAGGCGGCCGAGGCACGGGGCGCCTGGGACGCCCGGCTGGAGTCGCTGGTGGTGAACGCGGTGCTGTCCGGGGAGGCCGACGAGGGCGCGCTGTCCCGGGCGGCGGCGCTCGGCTGGAACTCGCCCGAGCATGTGTGCGTGGTGCTGGGCACGGCGCCCGACGGGGACAGCGAGCTGACCGTGGAGGCGATCCGGCGGGCCTCCCGCCACGCCAAGCTGCAGGTGCTCACCGGGGTGCTCGGCAGCCGGCTGGTGGTGGTGGCGGGCGGCTCGGACAACCCGCTGCAGTCGGCGAAGGCCCTGATCGGGCCGTTCGCCTCGGGGCCGGTGGTGGCCGGTCCGGTGGTGTCGGACCTGCTGGCGGCGACCCGCTCGGCGGCGGCCGCCGCTGCCGGTCTGAAGGCGTGTACGGCCTGGCCGGACGCCCCGCGCCCGGTGCTGGCGGACGATCTGCTTCCGGAACGCGCGATGGCCGGGGACCCGGCCGCCCGTGCCCAGCTGGTGGAGGAGATCTACAGACCGCTGGAGGAAGCGGGCTCGGCGCTGCTGGAGACGCTGAGTGTGTACCTGGAGCAGGCGAGCAGTCTGGAAGGCGCCGCCCGGATGCTTTTTGTTCATCCCAACACCGTGCGCTACCGGCTGCGACGTGTGACCGACGTCACCGGCTGGTCACCATCCGACGTCCGGTCGGCCTTCACGCTACGGATAGCCCTGATCCTCGGGCGTCTTGCCGACGGGGACATATTTCCCTAGCTGTTTGTTGGACCCCGACAATTCCCTTGACCGTTCTTCGTCCTTGTCCTCACGGGCGGGCGGGACCCCCCACAAGAGAGAGTGTGAGAGTGCTCGTACTCGTCGCTCCCGGCCAGGGCGCCCAAAAGCCCGGCTTCCTGACTCCCTGGCTCGACCTCCCCGGCGTCACCGAACGCCTGCGGTGGTGGTCGGCCGTGTCCGGCCTGGACCTGGTCCACTACGGGACCGAGGCCGACGAGGAGGAGATCCGCGACACCGCGGTGGCCCAGCCGCTGCTGGTGGCCGCCGGACTCGTCTCCGCCCAGGCGCTGTTCGCCGACGGCCCGCACCGCGTCCGGGACGTGGTCGGCGCCGCCGCGGGTCACAGCGTGGGCGAGATCACCGCGGCCGCCGCCACCGGGGTGCTCGGTCACGAGGCCGCCATGGTCCTGGTGCGCCACCGCGGTCTGGCGATGGCCGAGGCCGCGGGCCGCGCCGAGACCGGCATGGCCGCCATACTGGGTGGTGAGCAGGAGACCGTCGTCGCGCACCTCGACAAGCTCGGGCTGACCCCGGCCAACGTCAACGGCGCCGGGCAGATCGTCGCCGCGGGCACCGCCGCCCAGCTGGCGGCGCTGGCCGAGGACAAGCCGGAGGGCGTGCGCCGCGTCGTTCCCCTGAAGGTGGCCGGCGCGTTCCACACCGACCACATGGCCCCGGCGGTGGCCACGCTGGAGAGCCTGGTCGCGGGCGTACCGATCGCCGATCCGGGTACCGCGTACGTCTCCAACCGGGACGGCGAGGTCGTGGCGTCCGGCGCCGAGGTGATCCAGCGCATGGTCGCCCAGGTGTCCAACCCGGTCCGCTGGGACCTGTGCATGGAGACGTTCCAGAAGCTGGGCGTCACCGCGATGATCGAGGTGGCGCCGGGCGGGACGCTCACCGGCATCGCCAAGCGGGCCCTGCCGGGCGTGGCGACCCTGGCACTCAAGACTCCGGACGACCTCGACGCGGCACGCTCGCTGATCGCCGAGCACGCCGCACCCGCCGCCGACACCCCGGCCGCAAAAGCCGAATAGGAGTTCCGAGAGCATGACCGCGAAGATCAGGCCCAGCAAGGGCGCCCCGTACGCGCGCATTCTCGGCGTCGGCGGCTACCGCCCCACCCGGGTGGTGCCGAACGAGGAGATCCTGAAGCACATCGACTCCTCGGACGAGTGGATCCGTTCCCGCTCGGGCATCGCCACCCGCCACTGGGCCGGTCCGGACGAGACGGTCGCCCAGATGTCCGTCGAGGCGGGCGGGAAGGCCATCGCCGACGCGGGGCTGACGCCCGAGCAGATCGGCAGCGTGATCGTCTCGACGGTCTCGCACCTGAAGCAGACCCCGGCGGTCGCCACCGAGATCGCCCATCTGCTGGGCACCGGCAAGCCCGCCGCGTTCGACATCTCCGCGGGCTGCGCGGGCTTCGGCTACGGGCTGACCCTCGCCAAGGGCATGGTCACCGATGGCACTGCGGACTACGTGCTGGTCATCGGCGTGGAGCGGCTTTCGGACCTGACCGACCTGGAGGACCGGGCGACGGCCTTCCTGTTCGGCGACGGCGCGGGCGCCGTGGTCGTCGGCCCGTCCAAGGAGCCCGCGATCGGCCCGACCGTCTGGGGCTCGGAGGGCGACAAGTCCGACACCATCGCCCAGACGCTGCCCTGGGACGTCTACCGCGACCACTCCGCCGAGGAGGTGCGCTTCCCGGCGCTGCGCCAGGAGGGCCAGGCGGTCTTCCGCTGGGCGGTGTACGAGATGGCGAAGGTCGCCCAGCAGGCCCTGGACGAGGCGGGGGTCAGCGCGGAGGACCTGGACGCGTTCATCCCCCACCAGGCCAACATGCGGATCATCGACTCGATGATCAAAACCCTCAAGCTGCCGGAGCACGTCACGGTCGCCCGTGACGTGGAGACCACCGGCAACACCTCCGCCGCCTCCATTCCGCTCGCGATGGAGCGGCTGTTGGCGACGGGGCAGGCGAAGAGCGGCGACACCGCGCTCGTCATCGGCTTCGGGGCGGGTCTCGTCTACGCAGCGACGGTCGTTACCCTCCCATAGGCTCTCTAGCCCAGATCCACGCAGCCCCGGACGAGTCGGGCGCTGCTCACCCACCGCAACACACCGAAGAAGGAGCGCCGCAATGGCCGCCACGCAGGAGCAGATCCTCGAAGGTCTCGCCGAGATCGTCAACGAGATCGCCGGTATCCCGGCCGAGGACGTCGCGCTGGACAAGTCCTTCACCGACGACCTGGACGTCGACTCGCTGTCCATGGTCGAGGTCGTCGTCGCCGCCGAAGAGCGCTTCGACGTGAAGATCCCGGACGACGACGTCAAGAACCTGAAGACCGTCGGCGACGCCGTCGACTACATCCTGAAGCACCAGGGCTGAGCGAAGCGTCTGTCGCCACCCGTGCGGTGGCGGAGGTCCAGCACCTGCTACGTAGGAGTGAAGAATTCCTGTGAACTCGACCAATCACACCGTGGTCGTCACCGGTGTTGGTGCCACGACGCCGCTGGGTGGCGACGCCTCATCGACCTGGGAAGCACTGCTCGCCGGTCGCTCCGGCATCAGCCTCATTGAGCAGGAGTGGGCAGCCGACCTGCCCGTCCGGATCGCCGCGAGCATCGTGGTGGACCCCGGCACCGTCCTGCCCCGCCCGCAGGCGCGCAAGCTCGACCGGTCGGCGCAGTTCGCGCTGATCGCGGCCCGTGAGGCATGGGCCGACGCGGGCTTCACCGGCAAGGCCGGCGAGGACCCGGCGGTCGACCCGGACCGGCTGGGCGCGGTGGTCGCCTCCGGCATCGGCGGCGTGACGACCCTGCTCGACCAGTACGACGTGCTGCGCGAGAAGGGCGTCCGCAAGGTCTCCCCGCACACCGTGCCGATGCTGATGCCCAACGGCCCGGCGGCCAACGTCGGCCTGGAGGTCGGCGCCCGGGCCGGTGTGCACACCCCGGTCAGCGCGTGCGCGTCCGGCGCCGAGGCCATCGGCTACGCCATCGAGATGATCCGCAGCGGCCGCGCCGACGTGGTCGTCGCGGGCGGCACCGAGGCGTCCATCCACCCGCTGCCCATCGTCGCCTTCGGCAACATGATGGCGATGTCCAAGAACAACGACGACCCGCAGGGCGCCTCGCGTCCCTTCGACGTCAACCGCAACGGCTTCGTGATGGGCGAGGGCTCGGGCGTCATCGTCCTGGAGTCCGCGGAGCACGCCGCCGCGCGCGGCGCCCGGGTGTACGCGGAAGCCGTCGGCCAGGGCATCTCGGCCGACTCCCACCACATCACCCAGCCGGAGCCGTCCGGCAACGGCATCGCGCACGCGCTGCAGAACCTGCTGCAGAGCAGCGACCTGAAGCCCGCCGAGATCGCGCACATCAACGCGCACGCGACCTCGACGCCGCAGGGTGACGTGGCCGAGCTGAAGGCGCTGCGCAAGGTCTTCGGCGACGACGTGGACCACATGGCGATCTCCGCCACCAAGTCCATGACGGGACATCTGCTGGGCGGCACCGGCGGTGTGGAGACCGTGGCCAGCGTGCTCGCGCTGTACCACCGGACCGCCCCGCCGACGATCAACATCGACGAGCTGGACCCGGAGGCGGACGCGGACATCGTGCGCGACCAGCCGCGGTCGCTGCCGGGCGAGGGCCCGATCGTGGCCCTGAACGACTCGTTCGGCTTCGGCGGCCACAACGTGGTGCTGGCCTTCCGGACCGTCTGAGGCGGCGTTACGGGTGAAGGGCGTGCTTCCGGCTCCGGCCGGAAGCACGCCCTTCGCGTATCAGCCCTTGTCGCGGTCGGTGCCGTCCGGGCTGTCGGTGCCGTCCGGGCCGTCGAAGCTGGCGAAGTACGAGGCGATCATGTCCTCGTCGCCGTGACCCTGTTCGACGGCCCGCCGGAACCGCTCGGCGCCCGCGGCCGCCAGGTCCATCCGTACCCCGGACCGCTCCCCCGCCTCGACGATCAGCCGGGCGTCCTTCTCCGCGGTCCTGGCCGCGAAGCTGGGTGCGAGGTCGCCGCTGCGCAACAGGCCCGCCTTGGCGTGCAGATAGCCGTTGTCCAGCGGTCCGCCCGCGATGGCGTCGAAGAAGCCCTGCGGCTCCACGCCGAGCCCCTCGGCGAGGGCGAGCGCTTCGGCGGTGCCGTGGGTGATGGCGAGGATCCAGCTGTTGATGACGAGCTTGAGCCGGGTGGCCGCGCCCTCCTCCCCGGTCTCGCCGACCCAGACCGTACGGCTGCCGATCGCGTCGAAGACCGGCGCCGCGGCGGTGCGGGCGGCGGGCGGACCGGCGGCGAGGACCACGAGCTGCCCGCTCTCGGCGGGCTGCTTGGTGCCCAGGACGGGCGAGTCGAGGAGGATCAGGTCCCGCTCGCGGGCGAACGCGGCGAGCGTGTCGAGCCCGTCGAGGCCCGCGGTGGTGGCCTGGGCCCACACCGTGCCGGGGCGCAGCGCCGGGGCGGCCTGGCGCATCGTCTCCAGGGCGGCCGGGCCGTCGTGCAGGATCGTCAGGACGACATCGGCGCCGTCCACGGCCTGCGCGGGGGTGTCGGTGACGCGTACGCCGTCGGACGCGAGCGGTTCGGCCTTGGCGCGGGTGCGGTTCCACGCGCGGACGTCGAGCCCGGCGCGGGCGAGGTTGCGCGCCATACCGGAGCCCATGATGCCGGTGCCGAGGACCGCGACGGAGGTTGCTGGCGGGAGTTGTTCGGTCATCCCGTCACGTTAGGGGGTGCCTTGCCGATCAGGCCGGATCAGCGAGCGGCGTCTGGTGCGGTAGCTCGCAACCCGCGTGAGGAGAGCGCAGCGGCGCTGCGTGCGACGAGCGCGGGGCCG